>NZ_JAUYNP010000191.1 GCF_030696055.1 Pseudomonas sp.
CGATCACCTTGCAGCTGATGCACCAGTCGGCGTACCAGTCGAGCAGCAGCGGCTGTCCGGCACTTTTCGCCGCGGCCAGGGCGGCATCCAGTTCGGCCGGACTGCGGATGGTCTGCCAACTGCGGCTAGCCGGCGCTTGCCATTCGGCGGCGGCGACGTCGCCCAGTGGCCGCAGCGGATCGCTATGGCCTTGCAGGGCACCGACCCAGGTGACCAGGGCGTAGACCAACAGCGGTAGGCCGAGCAACTGGGGGACTTTCTGGTGATGGGTCTTCGGTGTCAGCTCCAGCGCGCCCAGCCATAGGGCTACACCGGCGGCCAACAGGCCCCACAGGGCGAGGCTGACCGGGCCGGGCACCACGCGTTCCAGCAGCCAGATCGACACGCCCAGCAGCAGGGCGCCGAAGGCATTGCGTACGCCGAGCATCCAGGCCCCGGATTTGGGTAGCAGGGCGCCACCGCCGGCGGCGAACAGCACCAGCGGCGCGCCCATGCCCAGGCCCAGGGCCAGCAGCTTGAGACCGCCACCGAGGGAGTCGCCGCTGGCGCTGATATACAGCAGCGCGCCGGCCAGCGGCGCCGACACGCAGGGCGAGACCAGCAGGCTGGACAGCACGCCGAGCGAGGCGGCGCTGAGCAAGGTGCCACCGTGCAGGCGCTGGCTCAGGCGCTGCAGCGGCCCGTCGATGGCCGGCGGCAGGCGCAGTTCGAGAAAGCCCAGGCTGGCGGCGGCGAACAGGGCGAAGAAAATGGCGAAGGGTACCAGTACCCAGGGCGATTGCAGGCGCGCCTGCAGGTTGAGTTCGGCGCCGAACAGGCCCATCAGCGCGCCGAGGATGGCGAAACTGACCGCCATCGGCAGCACATAGGCCAGCGACAGCGTCAGGCCGCGCAGGCCGCCGGGCTGGCCGCGCAGCACTACGCCGGTGAGGATCGGCAGCATCGGCAGCACGCAAGGGGTAAAGGCCAGGCCTAAGCCGGCGAGAAAGAACAGCGCCAGGTCGCTCCAGCTCCGGCCGGGCGCCGAGCTGTCGGTGCTGGTGCTGGTGCTGGTGCTGGTGCTTGCCGCGGCAATGCCGCCGCCTATGGGCAGCACTTCGGTTTCCGGCGGGTAACACAGGCCTTTCTCGGCGCAGCCCTGGTAGGTGACGCTGAGGTTGAACGGGCGGTTGTCCGCGGGGCTGAGCGGCAGCTCGATATCCAACACACCGTGGTACACCTCGACCTCGCCGAAATAGTCGTCGGTCTTCTGCTGGCCTGCCGGCAGTTTGGCCTGGCCCAGGCGGATGGCGGTTGGCTCGCTGCTGAAATTGAAGCGGTGGCGGTAGAGGTAATAACCCTCGGCGGCAACCAGGCGCAGTTTGATCGACTCGCTGGAACTGTCGATCAGGCTCAGCTGGAACGCCTCGCGCACCGGCAGGAAGTCCGCGCTGTTGTTCAGCGGCGCGCCCAGTTCGGCCGGGGCGGGGCGGTTGTCGAACAGGCCTGCGCCGGCGGGCAGGGCAAGCAACAGCAGAATCAGGCTAAGCAGGCGGCGCATGGTGGTCTCGCGAGTCGAAGATGCCCGGATAATAACGGAAAGCCGCCGCCCTGGCTGTTGCCGCGAGTCAGGCGGCGCGCAGAGCGGGCTGCGCGGTTACGCACGCCGGGGCGGGAGGCTGGGTCTGCCGGGTGAAGGCCTGGGTTACTGGAATTCGCCGGGTTGCGGCAGCAGTTCGGTCACGGCAAAACGTTGCGCCAGCTGGCGGTAGGCCGGCTCCAGGCGAAACAATCGGTAGGCCTCGGCGAACTGCTCGGCCAGTTGCGCCGGCGCGGCGCGGGAAAAGGCCGCATACATGGACTTGCCGGGAAACAGCGCGCCGTCCAGACGCTGCACCTGCTGATCGAGGTCGGGAATCTCGGCGTTGGCCCGGGTCAGCGCGCTGGTGGCGCCGAAGACAGCGTCGAAGCGGTCGCTGATCAGCATGATAAACAGCTGCGACTGGGTGACGGTGGGCTGTTCGATGGGCACCCCGCGCTCGATCATGGCGAGCACTTCATCGCTCATGTAGTAGCCGTTGGGCAGGGCGGTGCGCCAGCGCCAGGCCATCTGTTCCAGGGGCGGCTGGTAGCGGATCTCGCCGGCCCGCTCGCGCTTGATATACAGGGTGGTGCGCGACACATGCAGCAGATTGTCCGGGAGGAACAGGGCGAACTGCTCGCGCTCCGGGGACTTGGCGACGAAAGTGGCGGCATCTATCTCGCCGGACTCCAGGGCGCGCATGGTGCGCTTCCAGGGGTATCGCCTGAACTCCAGCTTCCAGCCGAGGCGGCCGCACACGGTGCGCATCAGCTCGACGTGGAAGCCGCTGAGCTGGGCATTCTCGTCGATATATTCGAAGGGGGCGTTATTAGCGTCCTCGATGCCGACCACCAGGGTAGTGGCCTGGATATATGGGCTCAGCAGTAAGCACGACAGCAGCAGGCCCAGGCGCATAAGGCCTCCAAGGACGGTGGCTGATCACCTGACTGAGTCTAGGTGATGCTGGCCGCGGCCGCGTTGCGTGCTGATCGCTGGTCCTTTTACAGGCGGAACGCCTGCACCGCGGTATGCAGCTGGCCACCCAGGTGCAGCAGTTGCTCGCCCTGGTTGCGCCCCTCGCCGATACGCAGCAGGTTGTCGCCGCCGAGCCGGTGAATGCGTTCGCTGTGGCCGCGAATCTCGCTGACCGCGCCGCTCTGCTGGGCGGTGGCCGCGGCGATGCGCTCGGCCATGGTGGCGATGGTGCGGATGGCCACGACTATTTCATCCAGCGCGCCATCGGCGGCCGCGGCCTGGCTGGCACTGTGCTCGGCATGCTCGACCTGGGTGCGCATGGCCTGCACCGATTGCCGGGCGGCTTGCTGCAGGCGCGCGATCAGTGCCTGGATCTCGGCGGTGGCGTCACTGGTGCGCTGCGACAGCGCGCGCACCTCATCGGCGACCACGGCGAAGCCGCGGCCCAGCGTGCCGGCGCGCGCCGCCTCGATGGCGGCGTTGAGGGCCAACAGATTGGTCTGCTCGGCGATGCCGCGGATCACCGTCAGCACCTTGTCGATGGTGGCGGTTTCCTCGGCCAGGCGCTCGATAGCCTGGGCGTTGCCCTGTACCTGCTCGACCAGCGCATGCAGGCCGCTGAGGCTCTGGCCTATCACCTGCTGGCCCTGCCCCAGGGCGCGGTCGGCGTGGCGGCTGGCATCGGCGGTCTGGCTGGCGTCGCCGGCCACCTGCTGGATGGTCGCCTGCAAATCGCCCAGGGCATCACGGATCTGCGCGGTATCGCCGGCCTGGCGTTCGGCGCCGCTGTGCAGGCCGCCGCTGAGGTCGGCCAGGGTGCGGCTGGAGTCGACCACCTGCTCGGCATGCAGGCGAATGGTGCCGACCAGGTCGACCAAGTAGGCGCGCAGGCGGTTCAGCGATTCCTCGATATCGAGCAGCTCGCGGGTGCCCGAAGCAAGCGTGATGTCTTTGCCGAAATCCCCCTGGGCCCAGGCCGACAGGGCCGGCACCAGATGCGTGAGCACCCGGGTCAGGCGCCGCTGGATGCGGTCGATAAGCAGCGCGATCAGCAGGATCAGGCCGATCATCAGGCCGAGGATCAGCTGCACCTCGCCCTGGATGCGCCCGTGCTCGGCGCGTACCAGCGGTTCCAGGGCGGCCAGGGCCTGTTGCACCTGCGCGACCTGCTGGCGGGTGCTGTTGGCCAGGGCGGCGCGCTGCTCGATCAGGTTGCGGGTGCGCTGCAGTTCGGCCGGATAGCGGCCGATCAGGCTGGCCAGGTCGCGCTTGAGGGCGATGCCGCGGTCTTCGGCCTGGCTGCTGCTGGCGTCGCTGGCCTCCAGGCCCATGAGTTCGGCGAAGGCATTGCCGGAGGCGGCGCTGGCCTCGGCCACGCCCAGCAGCGGCAGCTCGTTGAGCCGCTGGGCCTGCTGGTGCAGGGCGGCCAGTTCGCGCTCCACCTCGGCCGCCAGTTCGCTGCGGCCGCTGCTGACCAGCTTGGCGCGAGCATGGGCCAGGCGGGTCAGGTGACGGGCGGCATCGAACAGCGGCCGGCGATACCCGGCGGCCGCCTCGGCCGCGCCGCTGTCGGCGTACTGCGCCAGTTGCTCCAGGGCGGCCTCCATCTCGCGCTCGGCCTGCAGCAGCAAGCCCTGCGGGTCGCCGGACAGCTTGCCGGCGGCCAGCAGTTGGTTGGCGCTGAAGGCCTGCAGATCGTTCAGGCTGGGTCGCAGATTTTCGGCCAGTTGGCTGGGCAGCTCGTCGAGGGCCAGGCTGAGTGCGTCCAGCGACTGCAGGGCGGCGCTATGGCGCAGGGCATCGCCAGCGTCCAGATAGGCCGAGATGTTCTGCGCGGCGTCCCCCTGGAACTGTTGCGACAGGCTCAGGTAGCGCGCCATCAGCAGATAGGGACGCTCCAGCGCGCGTTGCGACCACCAGAGCGTGGCCGCCAGGGCGACGCAGACGGTGACCAGCAGCAGGCTATTGAGGTTGGTAAGGGATTTCAGGCGCATAGGGCTCGACCGATAGGGAACGGTACGGGCCGCCCTCGAGTAACTCGGGGCAGCCGCTAAGCCTCAGAATTTATTGCTTTTTTATGACCGGAATATGACGCCGTGGAGCGCCTCACAGTTTCCGCCTGTGGGTCTAACCCTGGAAAATCGCCACCTGATTGCGCCCGCCGTGCTTGGCCACGTACAGCGCCTGATCTGCCTGTTGCGACAGCAGCTTGCCGTCCAGGTCGGGGGATAGCTGGGCGATGCCGCTGCTGAAGGTGCAGGACAGCTTGTGGGGCGGGGCGGAGAATTGGATTTCGGCGAAGCGCTGGCGGATTTCGTCGAGCACCCGTTTGGCCGACTCGGCGTCGGTGTCGGGCATCACCACGGCGAACTCCTCGCCGCCGTAACGGCCGATATGGTCGCTCTTGCGCAGGCGTTGCTTGAGGAACAGCGCCAGGCTCTTGATCACCCGGTCGCCCATGGGGTGGCCGTAGGTGTCGTTGACCTTCTTGAAGAAGTCGATATCGATCATGGCGAAGCTCAGCGGCTGGCCATCGCGCTCGGCGCGCCGGCGCGCGTCTTCGAGCAGTTGCAGGCTGTGGGTGTGGTTGTACAGCCCGGTCAGGCTGTCGCGCACCATCCGCGCCTTGAGGCTGCGCGCACGGGCGGCGCGGTTGCGCACGGTGGCGATCAGGTGGCGCGGCTTGATCGGTTTGGTGAGGAAGTCGTCGCCGCCTTCGCTCATGGCGTCCAGCTGCTTGTCCAGGTCGTCTTCGGCGGACAGGTAGATGATCGGCACGCTGACGTAGCGGTCGTTGTGGCGGATCACCTTGGCCAGCTCGGGGCCGTTGCACGCCGGCATATACATGTCGAGGATGATCAGGTCAGGCTGGAACTCGGCCAGCTGGCCCATGGCCTCGATCGGCTCGCACAGCGTGCTGGTGATGATGCCGGCGCTGTTCAGCACCCGTTCGGTGTGGGTGGCCTGGGCCCGCGAGTCGTCGATGATCAGCACCCGGTAGGGCTCGTACTGTGCCACGTGGGTCAGCACCTCGATGCGCTCGAACAGGTTCGAGGCGTCCAGGTTGGCGCTGAAGAATTCCTGGCCACCGGCGCGCACGGCGGCCCGGCGGGTGGGGGTATCGGTGTCGTGCTGGCTGAAGAACAGCAGGGGGATCTTGTGTTCCAGGCCTTCCTGCACCGCTTCGGCCAGTTGCAGGCCGGCGCCTGGGCCGGAAAAGTCGACGTCCATCAGGATGGCGGCCGGGTGGCGCTCCAGCACCGCGTCGCGAAAGGCGTTGGCGCTAGCCATGGGCAGCGCGGTCATGCCGAAGAACTCCAGGCGCTGGGCCAGTTGTTCGGCCTGTTCGAACTGCTGCAGGGCCAGGTACACCGGCTTGCGCAGGGGCGGCAACAGCGTCTGTTCGAAGCGGTCGCCATGCCGCAGGCCGGTGCGCGACAGGCGCTGCATCAGCAGGTTGAGTTGGCTGATCAGCTCGCTGTTCAGGCGTCCGCGGTTTTCCCTCACCCGCTGTAGGCAGTGACCGATCTCCAGGGCCAGCTGGCTGTGCTCGGCCTGCTCGAAGCGTTCGGCATAGCGTTGCAGCAACTGGGTGGCCTGCTCCAGCTCGCCCATGCCGCTGTCATTCCACTCGCCGCGCTGCAGGCGCTGCCAGACTTCCAGCAGCTGACGCGCCTGGTTGATCACGCGCTGGGCGAAGTGTTGCTTGAGGCGGTCGCGGCTGGGGTCTTCGTATTCGCTCATGGCCCTTATTCTATTGGCGCGGCTTGGCTGTCGCGGTGTGATGGCGCATTGCTAGCAATGCTAGCACCGGTAGTACGTTTTGTGAGCGCCGTCGATCTATTGGCGGCGGCCTTCTGTCTATACCGTCACAGAAATTGGACAAACACAACAGCCACTAAGTTTGCCCTGCTGCGCTGCGCAGCGAGCCGCGCATCCCTTATAGTGCGAGGCAGTTGCGCAGCCCCGCCGAGGGCTATGCTCGAACCACGCGATGAGTAACCAAAGGACAAGGCCATGCTGGATTGGAAGAACCGTACTGCCGGTGTGCGTGATGGCGCGGCAGACTCAGTCGACACTGTACGCAGCTATTTCGCCGGCGGCTGGGCCGTGCGTGCAGGCGGCGCTTTGCTCGCCCTCTATCTGCTGCTGGCGATGGTCGTCGGTTGGTACTGGAGCCAGGAGCCCGAGCAGTTCTCCGTACAGCAGCGCGCCGAAGCCGCCGCTCAGGCCAGCGGGCGCAAGCTGGTCAGCGGCTACACCACCGCCGAGACCCTCAAGCAGGTCGCCGGCACCTTGCTCAACAAGTCGGGCGGCTATCTGTCCAACGACCTCGCCCCGCCGGGCCTGTGGCTGGACAATATGCCCAGCTGGGAGTTCGGCGTGCTGGTGCAGGTGCGTGACATGTCGCGGGCCCTGCGCAAGGACTTCACCCGCTCGCAATCGCAGTCCACCGAAGACCCGGATCTGGCCAAGGCCGAGCCGCGCTTCCACTTCGACAACAAGAGTTGGGCGCTGCCGGCCTCCGAGGCCGAATACGCCGAGGGCATCAAGTCCCTGGACCGCTACCTGGCGCGCCTGTCCGACCCGAGCCAGCCCAACGCGCAGTTCTATACCCGCGCCGACAACCTCAATAACTGGCTGGGCGATGCCGCCACCCGCCTGGGCTCGCTGTCGCAGCGCCTGTCGGCCAGCGTCGGCCAGGTGCGTCTGAACACCGCGGTGCAAGACCCAGCCTTGGCCGCTGGCGGCACCCAGCCTGACTTCGTCGAGGGCGTCAATTACGAGACCCCCTGGCTGCAGATCGACAACGTGTTCTACGAGGCCCGTGGCCAGGCCTGGGCGCTGTCCCACCTGCTGCGCGCCATCGAAGTGGATTTCGCCGATGTGCTGGCGAAGAAGAACGCCACCGTCAGCGTGCGGCAGATCATTCGCGAGCTGGAGGCCGCCCAGGAAACCCTGTGGAGCCCGATGATTCTCAACGGCAGCGGTTACGGCCTGCTGGCCAACCATTCGCTGGTGATGGCCAACTATATCTCGCGGGCCAATGCCGGGCTGATCGACCTGCGTCAGCTGCTGTCGCAGGGCTGAGCCATGGCCTGGTCTGAAGCCGAGCAGGCCCATCGCGCCGCCTCCGACGCCGAACGCATCGCCTGGGTCGACGAGCAGGACCGGCCCTTGGGCGGCCTGTTGCGCCGCGAGTTGCGCGAGCGCCGCTTGATTGGCCGCGGCAGCTATATCCTGCTGTTCAATAGCTTGGGTGAGCTCTGCGTGCACCGCCGCACCCTGAGCAAGGCGCTGTACCCCGGCTACTGGGACGTGGCCGCCGGCGGCATGGTGCTGGAAGGTGAGGGCTACGCCGAGTCCGCCGCCCGCGAACTGGCCGAGGAGCTGGGCATCCAGGATGTGGCGCTGGTCGAGCACGCGCATTTCCTCTACGACGCCCCGGAAAGCCGCCTGTGGTGCACGGCGTTTTCGGCGGTGTCCGATGCGCCGCTGGTGCTGCAGCCGGAGGAAGTGCTGGAGGCGCGTTTTATTTCCCTCGACGAGGCCCTGGCCGATACCCGGCGTAAACCCTACTGCCCCGACTCCTTGGCGGCGCTGCAGCGTTATCTGGCGGCCAGAAACTAGGGCGTAGGTTGGGCTGAGCTTCGCGAAGCCCAACAGGATGTTGGACAGCGGCCGCCATGTTGGGCTTCGTCGCTGCGCGCCTCAGCCCAACCTATGTCCCCGAGCGGCGTCGCCAATCCACCGATTAATGGCGCATTTTTGCACTTAGCAAGCGGCTTTTTTGCCGTTACACTGCGCCGCCTTCAAGCCCGAGCCTGCTCGGGTGCGCTGCCCCTGCCAGAGTGGGGCTTCGCGGTCGACGCCCTTAGAACCTGTCTCGGATCTGCTGCACTTCGGCGATACTGCGTTAAAAACAGCCTCGGAATGCTCATTTACAGCCCGTAAACTCCGCTTCCTCGGCTGTTTTGACCAGCCGAAGGCTGTTACTAACGTAGCGCCTTGTCTCGCTCTAGCTCGCGAGATCCGAAACAGGTTCTTAGCGGCGCTCAGTCGGCCAGTCGCTATCCTGACCCCTTCGAGGACAAACCGGTGGTCAAGAAAGCTTCGTCATTCGCCGCCCTCAGCGGCCTGGTGTATTCCACCGACAGCGGCCGGCATTGCCCGGACTGCGGCGCGCCTGTGGCCGCCTGCATCTGCAAACAGACCCAGATTCCCGAAGGCGATGGTATCGCCCGCGTGCGCCGCGAGACCAAGGGTCGTGGCGGCAAGACGGTGACCACCGTTAGCGGCGTGCCCCTGGCTGAAGAGCCGCTCAAGGAGCTGGCCAGCGTCTTGAAAAAGCGCTGCGGCTGCGGCGGTTCGCTGAAGGACGGGGTGATCGAGATTCAGGGCGAGCATGTCGAACTGTTGCTCGAAGAACTGCTCAAACGCGGCTATAAAGCCAAGAAATCCGGCGGCTAGCCGGTCTGCTGATCTAAGGTTGCTTAACCCCCTCGGCATGCGCCCAGCGCAGTGTCGAGCGATCGTCATTTCCAGACTTTACTCTGTACCCGCCCCGGCTCTGCCTGGGCATTAATCGCCAGCAAGGGAGACTTCGATGTCTGTACGACGCACACGCAAAGATGACGGCAGCCAGTGGACAGTCGCGGACAGCCGCAGTGTCTACGGCATTCGCCATTGGGGCGCGGGTTATTTCGCGATCAATGACAAGGGCCGCGTCGAAGTGCGTCCAAACGGCCCGCAGAGCAAGCCCATCGACCTGTTCGAGCAGGTCGACGAGCTGCGCCAGAGCGGCCTCAGCCTGCCGCTGCTGGTGCGTTTCCCGGACATACTGCAAGACCGCGTGCGCCAGCTGACCGGCGCCTTCGATGCCAATATCGAGCGCCTGGAATACCAGAGCCGCTACACCGCGCTGTACCCGATCAAGGTCAACCAGCAGGAAGCGGTGGTAGAAAACATCATCGCCACCCAGGACGTGTCCATCGGTCTGGAAGCCGGCTCCAAGCCGGAGCTGATGGCCGTGCTGGCACTGGCCCCCAAGGGCGGCACCATAGTCTGCAACGGCTACAAGGACCGCGAATTTATCAAGCTGGCGCTGATGGGGCAGAAGCTCGGCCACAACGTATTTATCGTGATCGAGAAGGAATCCGAGGTGCAGTTGGTGATCGAGGAGGCGGCCGAACTCAAGGTCGCCCCGCAGATCGGCCTGCGCGTGCGCCTGTCCTCCCTGGCCTCGAGCAAGTGGGCCGACACCGGCGGCGAGAAGTCCAAGTTCGGCCTGTCGGCGGCGCAGTTGCTGTCGGTGGTCGAGCGCTTCCGCGTGGCCAAGCTGGATCAGGGCATCCGCCTGCTGCACTTCCATATGGGCTCGCAGATCGCCAACCTGGCCGACTACCAGCACGGCTTCAAGGAAGCCATCCGCTATTACGGCGAGCTGCGCGGCCTCGGCCTGCCGGTCGACCATATCGACGTCGGCGGCGGCCTGGGGGTCGATTACGACGGCACCCACTCGCGCAACGCCAGCTCGATCAACTACGACATGGACGACTATGCCGGCGTGGTGGTGGGCATGCTCAAGGAGTTCTGCGACGCCCAGGAGCTGCCGCACCCGCATATCTTCTCCGAGAGCGGCCGCTCGCTGACCGCGCACCACGCCATGCTGGTGGTGCAGGTCACCGACGTGGAGAAGCACAACGATGAAGTGCCGGTCATTGACGACAAGGACAGCCTGCCGGAAACCGTGCAGTGGCTGGTGGACCTGCTCGGCCCCACCGATATCGAGATGGTCACCGAGACCTACTGGCGCGCCACCCACTATATGAGCGACGTGGCCAGCCAGTATGCCGACGGCAAGATCAGCCTGGTGCAGAAGGCCCTGGCCGAGCAGTGCTACTTCGCCGTGTGCCGGCGTCTGCACAACTCGCTGAAGGCGCGCCAGCGTTCGCATCGCCAGGTGCTGGACGAACTCAACGACAAGTTGGCCGACAAGTACATCTGCAACTTCTCGGTGTTCCAGAGCCTGCCGGACACCTGGGCCATCGGCCAGGTGCTGCCGATTCTGCCGCTGCATCGCCTCGACGAGGAGCCGCTGCGCCGCGCGGTGCTGCAGGACCTGACCTGCGATTCCGACGGCAAGATCAAGCAATACGTCGACGAGCAGAGCATCGAGACCAGCCTGCCGGTGCACGAAGTGCGCGAGGGCGATGATTACCTGCTGGGGATCTTCCTGGTCGGCGCCTACCAGGAAATCTTGGGCGATATGCACAACTTGTTCGGTGACACCGACTCGGTGAACATCTACCAGAACCCCGACGGCAGCGTGTACCACGCCGGCATCGAAACCCACGACACCATCGAGGACATGCTGCGCTACGTGCACCTGTCGCCGGAGGAGTTGATGAACCATTACCGCGACAAGGTGGCCGGCGCCAATATCAGCGCCCGCGAGCGCACCCAGTACCTGGACGCCCTGCGCCTGGGCCTGACCCGCTCGTCCTATCTGTCGTCCTGATGCGTAGGGTGGGTTAGCGGTAAACCTTGTTTAAGCCGGCAGAAGATACCGGCGCCGCGTAACCCACCGCCGCATGCCGCCAATGGTGGGTTACGACGCCTCTCGGCATGCTGCCGGTAATGAGCGGCAAATGGCGTCTAACCCACCCTACGACCTACCAGATCGGCGCGCGCGTTAGCAGCGCCTCGGCTTCGCTCGCCGGTAGCGGTTTGGCGAACAGGTAGCCCTGGCCAAATTGGCAGCCCAGCCCGCGCAGCAGCTCCAGCTGGGTCGGCGTCTCTATGCCTTCGGCCACCACCTTCAGCCCCAGCACCTGGGCCAGGGCGATGATGGTGCGGACTATCTCCAGGCCCTGGCGGTCGTCCTGATCCATCTTGCCGACGAAGGAGCGATCGATCTTGAGGATGTCGAAGGGGAAGCGGTGCAGGTAACTGA
>NZ_JAUYNP010000201.1 GCF_030696055.1 Pseudomonas sp.
GGATATGCGGGTCGCCGGCCAGGCTAAAGCTGTTCTTGCGAAAACCCAGGGCTTCCAGCAGCACCTGGTCATAGAAGCGCTCCGAGCGGGCCAGGTCGGAGACGCTGATATAGATATGATCGATTCCTATGACCTCGGCCATGACGAACGTCCTTGATGGGGCGGCTATGGGCCACAGATTAAGCCTGAGGCGGGCTCGCTGTCTGCTGGGACTGCCAGTGAGTTATTTCCTCTGCGATAAAGTGATTGACCAGATCGCTATAGAGATTTTCGATGGCATCCGGGCTTAAGCCCTCGGCCGCGGCCCATTCGCGCCGGCGGCTGAGCATCGCCTGGAAGCGCTCGGGCGCGCGCACCGCGGTCTCCGAGGTCTTGAACTGTGCCGCAGCCTGCACGTATTGAAAGCGCCTGCCCAGCAGCTTGATGACTGCCTGATCGAGGCGATCGATTTCATCACGGATATTCTCCATGCCCGCACATTGCTCGGGGGACAAACGATTGATTACTTCCATATAGATAGCTCCGAGTAGATAGCGCCGATGCAGATTGGCTGGATTGGCTGGCGGGGCATGGCTATTTCAGCCAGCGAGGGGTTAGTGCTAAGTGCCCGCTGGGCAGTGCATGGGTTGGAAGTGTATGCCGTTCTTGGCTTGCGCCTCGCCCGTTGGCCTAAAGCCGAAGCCGGCATAGACCGGCACGGCAAACAGCGAAGAATTGACCGTAAAGCCTTGAGTGTTGCCGGCGGCTATGGCTTGGCTTTTTAATTGTTGCCAGAGTCGATTGGCGATACCCAGGCGATGAAAATTTGGCCTAACGAATAAGTGATAGATATGTTGGTTATCGCGCAGCGCGGCGACGCCGACCAGTTCGCCCTCGATAAAGCCGAGCACATAGATAAAGTCCGGGCTGTTGATATAGCTGGCGATGGCGGCTGGTGAAAGGCTGGCAAGAAAGCCTTCTGCACCCGCGGCAGATGGTGTGGCGAGAAAATAATGGGCAACGCCTTGAATCATCTCGGCCACGCTTGGCGCGTCCGATTCTTGGGCGGGCTGGATTAGCAGATGCTGGCTGGTAGGCTTAACGGACATAGCGGAACCACTCCTTGTTGGCTCTGCCAACCCTACTGGTTGGAGGGGGCTTTTAGCCAGCGCTCTTATGCCGGCAGAGCAAGGCGGCCCCCTCTTGTGCGCGAGCAGCTTTTGTAGTGTGGGTGGCGCCGAGGCGGGTTGGCAAAGCAACTGCGGAATTGGTGCGCCACGTAACCCACCAAGCGCTAATCGGCCTACCCTCCGATGGCATACCTCGTAAAGTCGTGGTCTGCTCCTACTGCGCTGCTTTTAGACGGTTTTTGTATCGAAGATCAGCAACTCGACCCCTGCCTGGGCGAAGTTGCCAAGGTCGGCGGCTGCCGCCTGACCCTCAGGCGAAGCCAAGGCTTGCTGAATAGCCGCCACGGAATCGAAGCTGAGCATGGCGGCCAGGTGATAGGGCGAGTCGCCCTGTGGCGTGCCGAGCGGGCCGTCACTCACCTCGTAGCGCCGCAGCCCGGCGATTTGCTTGGCCAGGGGGATATGGGTGGAGAAATAGTGGCGGTCGAAGGCCGCGGGGTCGGCAGGTTTTTTATAGAGTGCTAGCAAGGTTGCCATGGGGTTATCTCCTTATAGGTGGAGCGCTTGGCCTAGGGCTTAGTAAAGCTGCTTGGGTTTTTCGTTTTAGCTTTTCTGCATATGCGCCATCTGCGCCCTGTAACGCTCAAGGCTTGCCTTCGGCCACACCTCGGGAACCTTATAGAACGCGGTCACGGCGGGTATACCGGGCGGGATCACCACCCAGGGCTGTTTCGACTCGGTGTAAATATGCATATCCGGCGGCATACGCTCCGGCTCGTCCAGGGTGCCGACCCGGATAAAGCGAATGGCGTCGCCGCTAATGGCGTAGTTGCTCCAGACCGCGACCTGACACTTGGGGCAGCGCGAGATCTGCTGATCTTTACCGCTCGCGGCGGGCGTGCCGATCATCACCACCTCGCCGGCCAGCAGTTGCACCTGGTCCGCTTCGACCAGGGCGTTATGCGCATAGGACGACCCGGTTTCGCGCTGGCACCAGCGGCAGTGGCAGGCGTGAACTATCAGCGGCGTGCGGCTCACGCGGTAACGAACATGGCGGCAGGTACAGCCGCCATCGTAGTAGCTGGCTTCGGTATTCATTAGGCGGGTCTCCTGGCGGGCCTGGGGGGATCAAGACGCGGGCTTTAGCTTAGTCCGGCGAGCGGTTTTAACCGTTTTGAGACCGAGGGGCTGCTCGATGTTTAATTGGAAGGGGGAACCTGCTACCAAATGTCAAATGTAAGACCTGACCCCTGCTGCTGCAGATCGGCAATCTGGTGCGACCGCTTCGCGGTCATCTGCAGTTATCACCAGCGGAGCCTGGCTGATTCGGGCGGCATAGGCCGGCACGCGGCCTAATAAGAGACAGACCACTATTATGTTTAGCAAAACCGTGGTCTGCCCCCGATTATTCTTTGCTCAACCCAGCAGCAGCCCGCCCGGGCCTAAGCCCGAACGGCAAAAACCCCAGAGTGCTAAACGGCACTCTGGGGCTTTTTTATGCGTGGTTGTTTTTGCTTTAACCGGCTAGGCCGTTGTCGACCGTTGTTGGTTTGGCTTTGTGCGCGTCACGCATGAGCAAGAGGTCGAGCACCGAGGGCGGGGCGGCTAACTGGAAGCCGACTTTGCCGCTAAAGCTGTGCGGATTGACGAAGGTGCCGAAGACTATGTCCCACAGCGGCAGGTCGCTGTAGTTGCGGCCATGCACTTGGTATTCGTGGTGCAGGCAGTGCGATTCCGGCCGTTGCACGAGATAACCTAACCAGCGTGGGGTGTTGATGTTGCTGTGCTGAAAGAGGCTGGTGATGGCCACGAACAAGCCCACCAGCGCCGCGGCCAGCGGGGTTAGGCCGAGCACAAAGCTGGTGATCAGCGTACTGCTGCCGACCTTCAGCATTATCTCCAGCGGATGGGCGAAATAGGCGCCGGCCACATCGATCCGATCAGGGCTGTGGTGCAATTGGTGCGCGCCCAGCCACAGCCAGTCGAAGCGGTGCATGGCGCGATGCAGCCAATAACCGGCCAAGGTCACGGCCAGCACCCCCGGCGCAATAGCCCACAACCCCAGATCATTGAGGTTAAGCAGGCTGTGTTGCTGTAACCAAGCCAGCGGCAGCAGCAGCGGCACTATGGAGCCGGCGATCAGCACCATGACCAAGAACAGCGCGCCAGTGATTCGCCAGTGCGGCACTGCGCTGAATGTTCGGGCCGTATGGCGGGCTTCGATGGCCAGTAGCAGGATAAAAACCAAGGGGATGGCAATCCCGACTAAGTCGGCAAGTTGCATATTGTTCTCCTGATTGGCGAGGTTAGTGGCTGCTTGCACGGGCTGATGCCAGTGCTTGCCGGGCTTGCTCGGTTACTGCGCCAGTCTGCAAAAAGGCCAGCAGCGCTTGAGCGTATTGCGCCGGCTGTTCCTGAAACGGCATATGGGCGGACTTGTGCAAATACTCGATGCCCTGCACGCCGGGAATGTCCCGCGCTAAGCGTCTGGCCAGTTGCGGGCCAAAGTTGTTGTCTTGTTCGCCCCACAGCAGCAGGGTTGGCGCCTTGAATGCGCGCATGGCGGGCACGGCTTGGACTGTGGTGCTTTGCGCGTGGTTGGGGTCGAGCTGCCAGGTGAAGAAGCGCCGCAGCCGTTGCCAGCGCTCTTTGCTGGCCACATGGGGTAGGGCGTAGCCGCGCAGCACCTCGGCCGTGAGGCTTTGCTGGTCGAACACGGCAACCGCAAAGGCTTGGCGTTGCACCCACTCAAACTTGAGCGCGTGGTACATCAATGGGCTGCTGAGGGGGCTGACGATGGCCTTGAGGATCGGGATTTCGGGTGCGCTGGGCCACTGGTCATAGGCTTCGACGTTGCTGAGCACGAGTTTCTGGATGCGCGTCGGGTCGTCGCGCATCAACAGCTGCGCCACCGCGCCGCCGTGGTCGTGGGCGACAAAATCGGCCGACTCGACCGCCAAGGCATCGAGCAATTGACTGAGCATTTTTACGTCTGTGTCTAGCCGATAATCGTCGTTCAAACGCACCGGCGTATCGCCCAGGCCGCGCAGATCCGGGGCAATCACGCGGTAGTGTTTGCTCAGCTCTGGGAGGATGGCGTTCCATTCAAATACGCTGAACGGGCAGCCATGCAGCAGGACTAGGGCTGGTCCTTGGCCGATGTCCAGATAGGCCACTTGGCTGCCATCGGGCAGCGTCATTAGTTTTTTCTGCGCCGAGAAACCGTCGTCGGTGAACTCGCCGGCGGTTAGCGCCCAGCGGGCATCGTTGGGTCGCAACTGCCCTGAGTTCCAGGCCAGTGCCAGCCAGCCTAGTGACAGGCTCAAGGCACCAATCCCAAGCCCCTTGGCTGTATTCTTCAAGGCTGTTCGATTGCTCATATTTGCTCCTGAGTCGCAGTTTAATAAGGGCGCATATGCACCGATATGCCTGTATTTGGGTAAAAAAATTAGCTGTTAGGTGCCCCGCAGCACAAGGGCACCAGGGTCTGGATTAGCCCGGCAATCTGCTCGACCCGCGCGGCTATGGTCGGCCCGTCAATTTCATAGAAGGTATGTCGGCCTTCAGTCTGGGCGCGCAGCAAGCCGGCGCGCTCCATGGTTTGTAAATGCCGGGCAATCACCGAGCGGTCTTGCGGCATAGTCTCGGCAATGCTGCCGATGTCGGAGCGGCCTTGCAGCACCAGCACGCGGAATATCTGGATGCGCGCAGGCTCGCACAAGGCCCGAAAGAAATCGGTATCGAGAATTTCAATACAGGCGTCGGCGGCTTCGGTACGGTTTTTGGGCTGGGTCATGGTTTGAGCATATATGCACGTTAATGCATGCGTCAACCCTGGGTTGTGGGTCGTTTTGGCCCCTGCTGTGGACCCGGGCTAATGGGTGTCCCCGATTATTCCCGATTATTTACATACGCGAGGTTAAGCGACTGGTTATATTTCAATTGCTGAGCCGGTCCACCCGGTTGGATTTTTTTCTGCGATAAGCAAGGCGTTTGAAGTCTCATTAGCGGAGGCAATTAATCCGGAAGGTGCCCATATGGCACTTTTGCCAATAGGTTTCCAGCCGCCGGTAGGTTGACTATGATTTGCCATGGCGACCAGCATGTTTAAATTCCGCGCATGAGCTTGCAACTGCCGGGTATCGGCTGCATAACCCCTCGCCGTGATTAGCACTCCCGCGATGTAAATCGTAGCGCCGGATTCAGCACACCACTCGGCGTGACTTCTGTGGTTCGTATCAGCGCAAATCGCATTGGCAATTTTAGTGCCGCCAACAGTAATAACGTGATGGGCTCTGCCGGCAGTGAAATATCGATCCTCACCAGGGTGCAGGTGCATCTTTGCATAAGTTTCTATGCTTCCTCTGGGCGAGATTGTAAATGCGCCAATACTCGGCTTGGAGTCTGTGGCGATTGGTGCGCCAACAACAATGTGCATGTTATTCGCGACAGCCAACGCAATGAGTGGCTGTAAGCGCGCGTCATCCACGGTAAATGCCAAGGCTGACGCCAATTCCGGTTCATATCCGGTTAGCGATAACTCAGGGAACACCAGGTAGGCGACATCATGCGCTCTGGCTATTTTAATAAATTCTGCGTGCAGCAAAATATTGGCATCCACATCCCCTTGTATTGACGGGGCTTGAGCTACCGCAATTTTTAGTGGTGACACGGCACTTTCCTTGAAATAAAACGTTCAGGTTAAGGGGGGCTCTAGTCCGTGTCGAAATAGCAGAGGCATCGGGGCAGGTCTTACATTTGACATTTGAGTTGGGCGCCCGGTTTTGTCCGTGTGCAAAATGTAAGACCTGACCCTGCGTTTTTTGGCGGCTTGTTCAGGTTTGGCGTCTTCGGTGAAGGCGAGCCGGCGAACGGTTTTAACCGTTCTGCGACCGAGGGGCTGCTGTGGTGTTTGATAGGAAGGGAAAACCTGGTCTGTCCCTGATTTACGCAAGCCAATCACAGCGAGTTTTCCTTGTTGGCGTTTTTCTCTTGTGCGCGGTCATACATAAGTCCATTTTTTGTAAAGATTCTTACAGATCCGCTATCAATCGTGCCGGTGGCGCCGAGAAAAGTAATAATTGTGTTATCGGTAGTCCATTGTGCGTTCGTGACATCAAAAGTTGCCCCGTAAATATTTTTCACGATACGTAAATTTTTCGTGGACGGCACTCCGTATTTACCTTGAAGTTTCCCGTAAACAAAATCCATGTTCTTAATGCCACCCGTATCAAAATATATACCTTCCAATTTGCCATTGATCAGTAACGCGTAGTAATAAATACCATGAACTACATCCGGAATTTCATCATAGGCGGATAGAACTCTTACGTAACCCGTAAATTCATTTGGATTGGTATCACTGCTGGCCACATGCTCGAAGCATGTGGTTTTTGGATCTATATTATAGCCAACACCATATTTATTCTTTTTGCATTCCGGAACTGAAAATCTGGAGCCAAGTGCTTTTCCGAAAACGCTTCCATTGACATGGTGGGATGACCTTATTGTGCCTTCCGGTATGGCTATCTTGAGATTTTTAAAAGACTCATCATAAAACGATCTTGTAATGCCCAGTATATTTAACGATTCTAAATTTTTAGCCAGGCGTGCCTTGAATTCTGGCGCATCATGAAAATTTTCGATTTCTATGTAGTATTCGCTTAGCATAGTTGACTGGACGGACTTGATAAGCGCCTCAGAATATTTCTTTGACAAACGCAATGCCTTGGACTCACTGCCTAAGGTATCCATGGTTTCCAAAAGCCAATCACTGGTTAACTCATCGTTTCGGGGTGGTAGTATTTGCATCCACATACTTACACTTATAGGAGGCACCTCGCCTGGGGCATTACTGTTTGTGCCATTTTCTGCTGTCGATGCAGCAGCACTGATAGTTTCTTTTTTAGGCGAGGCTGTTGTAAGCTCTACTGATGAAGTTTTATTTGTCGGATTAGCATCATGTTTCTCGGCAGTTGTCTTGCGGCTATTCTGCATTTGCGCCAGCGATTTGTTGACCAGCCTGGGAACATCAAACCCATTACAAACATTGATAAACCCTGCACACTTCAACTTGGGTGACAATGCCAATTTATAATAGGTTTTGGCAGCCTCCTCGTACCCAAGCCTTTCTGCAGCCTGGCCAAGGTAGAAATAGGACAAGTCATCGTCGTGACCAATCCGAGTTACTTCATTTACAAGGTCAACCCATAACCCGTTTGTATAAAGGCTTTTAACGTGCTGGCCTGCAGCCCCCCAGGCGTATCCACAGGAAACAATGCAGGTTAGGCGAGCTTCACCACTCTTAAAGACCGCCAGCGTATCAGGTGCACTCTCGCCGGTTGTGGTTGTAATTCCACCCGACATACAACCACTAAGAGAGAGGAGACCAGCGACGATTAAACCTGCTGGTTGCAACACGGATCGAGGGTGTGCACGCATTGGTCTTACTCCATAGCTCAATGGTATGCGAACCGAATCTTGGGTGTTGCCGTATGATCAGCTGACGTTATGGATTGAAAGGTAGCCGGTCGTTGTGAGATTTCTATTCGATCAGACAAGCGGTACTGGCGAAGGTCACGAGGAGTTGCGGGCGGATAATCAGGGACAGACCACGATTAATCAGAAGACGTGTTCAGCAAAATCGTGGCCTGTCCCCGATTACTTCAGGTCGGCAATCTGGTGCGCGGGCCTGTGGGGGGTGGATCAAGGCGCGGGTTTAGCCTAGTCCGGCGAGGGATCACTCAGGGACAGACCACGATTAATCATTAGACGTTTTCAGCAAAACCGTGGTCTGTCCCTGCCCACTCAACAGCTGTAACATTCAAGGCAAGGGTGCTGCGCGGCCTTATCACACATCTTCCCCTCGACCGCCGGGTTAGCGTGCATTTGATCTATGTTCGTGGCAGTTGAAATTGGCTCGTACTTGCAGGGAAGCAGGTATGCAAATGCAGCAAGATTTGTTAGCAGCAGAATTATGAAAAGTAGATTTAGGAGAAATTTGCCGTTGCTTAGTGTTGACTTCGCAGGAGGAATCATACGAAGGCCCAGCGGGCTGTGAACGCTGTCGAGAATACTCAACAGCCTTTCCTGGTTGCGAACATCCCAGTCTCTTAGTATCAATCGATACAAGATGAAGCCAATAAGGGTCCCGACTATAACAAGGCCACACCCAAGCAATCCTTTTATGTTGTAACTTCCAGCTAGAGTTCCTGACTCTAGAGCCAGAATTACGTATAACTTGCTCCAGCTCAGTTGGTTCTGATGTTGCCATTGGGTAGTTAGGAATTTGTATATCTCGTTTTCTGAAACCGCTCTCGGATCAAAATCATTTAGTGTATTGCGGTCCATGTCTAGTTTCCGTTAGGTTGTTTGTAGTAGTGATGAGGTGGGTATGTAACTGCGCGCTTAATGTTCACTGTCACGTCTTAAGTTATTTCTTTCTCTCAAGTCGCCTGCAATAAACCTGAGATGTACAGCCTTTATCGCCCGTTATGATTTGGCGCTATCTCATTTAACCTTAGTAATGGCTCGTTTATCTGTCCAATCCAGCACCAAATCAAGCAAATACCACCCGCAAAAAAGCGGACCGAAGTCCGCTTTGCTATAGCTGCGTTGCTGTGCCCTTAGTTAAGCCAGCTCGCCACCCGCTCCGGGTTGGCGGCGATCCAGTCTTTGGCGGCTTGTTCGGGTTTGGCGCCTTCGCTGATGGCGAGCATGACCGAGCCGACTTCTTCGCCGTACCAGGAGAAGTTCTCCAGGAAGGCGGCGGCCTCAGGTGCTTTGGCCGCCAGGCCTGGATTGGCTACGGTGTCGACGTGCTCATCGTCACCGAAAACTTTCTTCGGGTCTTCGAGGAAGCGCAGTTTCCACTTGGCGAACATCCAGTGCGGAATCCAACCGGTTACCACTATGGCTTGCTTGTTCTTCTCTGCGCGGGTCAAGGCAACTGCCATGGCCGGGCCTGAGCTCGGCATCAGTTTGATGTCGCTGAGCTGGTATTCCTTGATGGCGTCTTCCGTGCGGCGCATGACGCCGGCACCGGCATCGATACCGGTGATTTTGCCGTCGAACTCCTTGCTGTAGGTGTTGAGGTCCGCGATGGTTTTGGCGGCAACATAGTCCGGTACGATCAGGCCGATCTTGGCGCCTTGGTAGTTGGTGCCGAGCACCGTGACCTTGTCCTTGAGCTTGGCGAAGTACTCGCCATGAGTGGCCGGCAGCCAGGCGGAGAGGGTGACGTCCAGATCGCCGCGGGCCACGCCTTGCCACATGATGGCCGGCTCGACCGGTTGCAGTTCGACCGTATAGCCGAGCTTGCTACGGAGAATTTCGCCGGCGACATGGGTGGCGGCGACGCTGTCGTCCCAGCCGTTGACGTAGCCGATCTTCAGGCTGGGTTTGTCCGCCGCCATGGCGGTGCTCATGCCCAGGGCCAGGGCGGCGACGCCGAGGCCTTGCAGGCACAGGTTCTTCAAGTTGCGCATAGGTTGTGCTCCGTCAGTGAGAGTGGCAGTTCAGTTGAATACTGGTGCGTTCTTCTTGCGGGCCTAGCTGGGTGAACATGGGCGGTGTCGCTTTACCGCTCTGCCTGGGTCAATAGGCCAAGACGCGCGGCATGAGTAGGAGCCAGCTTGCTGGCGATCCGAGGCGCTGAGCATCGCCAGGCAGCAGCCGCTCTCTGCGGCTTGCTGCATTTCCCCCGTCCATGGGGGGCCAAGCTGGCTCCTACAGGGTCTGTTGCGGGCAACAGGTCATAAAAATTGGGACGCAACAGCTTCGGCGCTGGCTGATTAGCTGCGTTGGCTGGGCGGTTGGTTTAGTGCGCAGAGGGCTGCGCGGGGTGGAGCAAACTCCGGCTCGGCCGTCCCAGTGCAGGACGGCGAGCCGGGCGGTTACTGCTTACATGCCGAGGTGTTTCTTCACGGCGGCGACGCCGTCCTGGCCGTCGTAGGTGGTCACACCGGCCAGCCACTGGTCGAGGATCGCCGGGTTGGCCTTGATCCAGTTTTTCGCCACTTCGGTCGGGTTCTGTTTTTCCAGCACCTTTTCCATCAGCTGGCTTTCGATTTCCACACTGAACTGCAGGTTGTTCAGCAGCTTGCCGACGTTGGCGCAACGCGCTTCATAGTCCGGCGGTACCACGGTGAACACCTTGGCGGCGCCGAAGTCCGGGCCGAACACGTCATCGCCACCTTCCAGGTAGGTGATATCGAACTGGGTGTTCATCGGGTGCGGGGCCCAGCCGAGGAATACCGCCGGCTCGTTCTTCTTCACCGCGCGTTGCAGCTGCACCAGCATGCCGGCTTCGCTGGACTCGACCATCTTGAATTCGCCGAGGCCGAACTGGTTGCCTTTGATCATCTTGTCGATCAGCAGGTTGCCGTCGTTACCCGGCTCGATGCCGAAGATCTTGCCGTTCAGCTGGTCCTTGAACTTGGCGATGTCGGCAAAGCTTTTCAGCCCGGCTTTGGCCGCGTAGGTCGGTACGGCCAATGTGTACTTGGCCCCTTCCAGGTTGGCCTTGGGCAGTACCTTGACGCCGTTGTCCTTGGTGAACGGCTCGATCACCGCGTCCATGGACGGCGCCCAGTAGCCGAGGAACACGTCGATCTGCTTGTTCTTCACCCCGGTAAAGGCGATGGGCACCGAGGCCATGATCTTGCGCGTCTGGTAGCCCAGGCCTTCGCTGAGGGTCATGGCCACGCCGGTGGTGGCGGCGATGTCGGCCCAGCCAATTTCCGCGAAGCGCACCATCTTGCAGCTCTCAGGCTCCTGCGCCCAAGCGCTTTGCAGCATGGCAACGGAGAGCAGGCCGACACCTGCGAGCGTTTTTATCGTTTTCATCTGCGACTCCCTGTTGAACGAAGGTAAGACTTACTGACGTTGAAGTTTGCCGCCGAACCAGGCGACCAGACTGCGGCGCTTGGTGGTCTGCGGAGTTCCGAAACTTTCGGTGATGCGGTCGAGGATGATCGCCAGCAACACCACGGCCATGCCGCTTTCGAAGCCCAGGCCGATGTCCAGGCGCTGGATGCTCGCCAGTACGTCGTTGCCCAGGCCGCCGGCGCCGACCATGGAGGCGATGATCACCATCGACAGGGCCATCATGATGGTCTGGTTGACCCCGGCCATGATCGACGGCATGGCGTTCGGCAGTTGCACCTTGAACAGCAACTGGCGCTGGGTGCAGCCGAACGACTGGCCGGCTTCGATGATTTCCTTGTTGACCTGGCGGATGCCCAGGTTGGTCAGGCGCACCGCCGGTGGCATGGCGAAGATCACCGTGGCGATGATCCCCGGCACCCGACCGAGGCCGAACAGCATGGCCGCCGGGATCAGGTAGACGAAGGCCGGCATGGTCTGCATAAAGTCGAGGATCGGCCGGGTGATGGTCGCCACCCGCTCGCTGCGCGCCGCCCAGATGCCCAGGGGCACGCCGAGCAGCAGGCTGATCAGGGTGGCGGAGAAGGTCAGGCCGAGGGTCACCACCGTCTGTTCCCAGAAACCGGTGAGCACGATCAGCACGAAGGAGATGGCGGTGAAGATGGCGAACTTGTAGCTGATGCGCCACAGGCTGAGGCCGACGAACAGGCTGATCAGCAGCCAGGCCGGCGGCAGCATCAGCAGCCATTCGATGCCTGCGGCGAAGCCGTCGACCAGGCCGCCGATGGTGTCGAAGCCGTCGCTGTAGTTGTCCAGCAGGTGCTGCACCACATCGTTGACCCAGCTACCCAGGTCGAGTTTTTTCTCACTCATGGAACTCTCCCTGCAGGCGGCTGAGCAAACGGCCTTTGCTGATGGCGCCGCTGTAGTTGCCGTTCTGGTCGATCACCGGGATCGGCCCTTCGTTGACCACCAGGCGCTCGATCACCTGATCCAGTGGCAGGTTTTCCGGTACCGGGGTGATCTGCTTGAGCACCTGTTGGTCGAGGCCGCAGCTGTTGCCGCCCTCGACCAGCAAGGCGATCTTCTCCAGGCTGATGGAGCCCTGGAATTTGTTCTGCTCGTCGACGACAAAGGCGTAGTGCTTGTCCAGCGCCTGCAGCTCCTGGCAGACCTTCTGCGCATCCGGCGCTCGGCCGTTGTGCACGTAGATCGGCACGCTGTCGGCCATCAGCTGGCCGGCGGTGAGGTAGCGGTTGGTGTCGACTGTGTGGAAGAAGTTGCGCACGTAGTCGTTGGCCGGGTTGTCGATCAACTCCTGCGGGGTGCCGATCTGCACCAGCTTGCCGCCTTCCATGATGCCGATGCGGGTGCCGATGCGCATGGCCTCCTCGATATCGTGGGAAACGAAGATGATGGTGCGGCGGTGGGTCTTCTGCAGCTCCAGCAGCACGTCCTGCATCTCGCGGCGCTTGAGCGGGTCGAGGGCGGAGAAGGCCTCGTCCATGATGATCATCGAGGGGTCGACCGCCAGGGCGCGGGCCAGGCCGACGCGCTGCTGCATGCCGCCCGACAGCTCGTGCGGGTGCTTGTGGGCGAAGGTATCCAGGCCCACCTGCTTCAAGACTTCCATGGCGCGCTGTTCGCGCTCCTTGCGACTCTTGCCGGCCACTTCCAAGCCGAAGGCGGCGTTGTCCAGCACGGTGCGCGAGGGCATCAGGGCGAAGGACTGGAACACCATGCTCATATCACGGCGGCGCAGGTCGATCAGTTGCGCCTTGGGCAGCTTGGCGACGTTTTGCCCGTCGATAAACACATCGCCGGCGGTGGGTTCGATCAAGCGGTTGATCAGCCGGATCAGGGTCGATTTGCCCGAGCCGGAGAGGCCCATCAAGACGAAGATCTCGCCTTCTTCGACGCTGAACGACACGTCGCTGACGCCGATTACCGCGCCTTTCTCGGCCAGAATCCGCTCTTTACTCCAACCTTGCTTGAGCAGGTCGATGGCTTCTTGTGGCTGCGCGCCGAAAACCTTGTAGAGGTTCTCGACGACGATTTTTCCAGACCGCATGGGATGGTTCCCCTTCAGTAGACATCCAGATCAGTGCTGCGAAGCCGGGCGCACGCCAGAAGGCGAGCGTACGGTGATGCCGACTGTTCTTGCCTGTGTGGGTTTACGTGATTCCGAGGCCTGGTCGGTGCTTTGCCGCGCAGCCTGTCAGGGCCCAAAGGCACAGCCTGGGCAGCGCGTTGATTGCCATACCGGCAATGCACGCTACTTGGGTTGTGCTGTCGAGTGATCCTTGCCAAGCCTTGTTGCAAACCGCTTTCCAAACCCTCTGGCAGTGTTACGAAGCCCAATCCTTGGGGTTTACACAGCTCTATCCGAGCTGCGCGTACATCCGAAATTTCTTGTTGGACTGGCACCCAATGAGGGGGAGCCAGCGCTTATCTATGCTTCGGTTCGGAGCTGGGGAGCTCCGGTCTACCAGCCTCTATGGGGGCTGGCAGTGACGAAATCGGCTGACTCAACGATATAGTCTTCGAGTTGTCGCAATTGTCGGTTTGCGACTCTGACGTGTTGGGAGGCGACATGGGGAAAACCATAACAGACTTCCGGCTTCCTGTACCCAGGCTGCAAGCCGCGCCGGCCGTGCTGTGCAGCCATTTCCCTGGGGCCGCCCGGGGTAGCCCGAGGGCGGCGGCGCAGGCGCAAATAATTGCGCCTTAGGGGGCTGGGTTGGCGCCTGCGGGCAACTGCGCCGGCTGCCCGTCGCGGTGGGTGACGCCGGCGAGCCAGGTCTTGACCGTCTGCGGGTTGGCCTTGAGCCAGGCCTTGGCTTCGCGTCGCGGGTTGGTATTTTTATTGAGGATAGCGCCCATCAGGTAGCTTTCCATCTCCAGGCTGAAACGCAGGTTTCTCAGCAGCTTGCCGACATTCGGGCACTGCTCGGTATAGCCGGTGCGCACGTTGGTGTAGACGGTGGCGCCGCCGAAGTTGGCGCCGAAATAGTCATCGCCGCCGCTCAGGTACTGCATCTGCAACTGGTTGTTCATCGGGTGGGGCGCCCAGCCGAGGAACACCGCCCACTGCTTGAGGTGCTCGGCGCGTTTGACCTGGGCCAGCATGCCGCTCTCGCTGGACTCCACCAGGCTAAAGCCTTTGAGGCCGAAGGCGTTCTTGTCGATCATCGACTGGATCAGCTTGTTGCCGTCGTTGCCCGGTTCTATGCCGTACAGCTTGCCGCCCAGCTCCTTCTTGAACTTGGCCAGGTCGGCGAAGCTCTTCAAGCCGCCGTCATAGGCCGCCTGGTTGACCGCCAAGGTGTATTTGGCGCCCTCCAGGTTGGCCCCCAGGGTTTGCACCGAGCCGTTTTCCACATAGGGCTTGATGTCGTTTTCCATGCTCGGCATCCAGTTGCCGAGAAACACCTCGATCTTCTTCTCCTGCAGCGCCTTGTAGGTGTCCGGCACGGACAGGCGCTTGACCTGGGTGCGGTAGCCCAGCTCGCTGAGCAACTGGCGAGTGACCGCGGTGGTGACGGTGATATCGGTCCAGCCGACATCGGCGAAGCGAACCAGGTCGCACTCGGCGGGTTCCACGGCCTGGGCCAGCAGGGGGGTACTCAGGGCGGCGGCCAACAACCAGCATTTATCCAGCTTCATAGGGCGTATCCAACAACCAGTGACAGGGCGCTCCGGCCGCGCTGGACCGGGATTGAGGCCACAGGGCGAGGCGTTGCGAACAGCGGCTGGCCAGTCCATGGGCGCCTGGATCATGCCGACACAGTTCGCCCGCTGCCTATGCGCCGCGTCGCAACTGGAACGCTGTTGTCGCATTTCGCCGCGCGGCTTGGCAAAACTGCGAGCGGGCGCACAGGTCGATGCCGGGGCGGGGAGAGCGTAGGTTGGCGCTGAGCCTGCGAAGCCCAACGGGGAGTGCGCAGCGCTCCGCTCGGCGGCCTGGCTGGGTTGGGTTTATGGCTCTCGACCGCAATGTTGGGCTTCGCTGAGCTCAGCCCAACCTACAGGATTCGGCAGCGCGTAGCCCGGATGCAATCCGGGAGCGGCTATGCGCGGGGAGATATTCCCGGATTTTATCCGGGCTACAAAAACGCCGCTGCAGGTGACAGCAGGCCATCCGCCATATGGGCGCCGGCGCTGACGGATTTAGATATGGGCGGGTCGGTGTGGGGCGGCTGCGGGGTCGGGAAATCCCGATGATGGCGCTCAAGAAGCAACTCAGCAGGAGAGATTCGTGGCTATTAGCGTGTTTGACTTGTTCAAGATCGGCATCGGCCCGTCCAGTTCGCATACAGTCGGGCCCATGCGCGCCGCCGCCCTGTACGTCGGCGCGCTGCGTGAGCGGCATTTGCTCGAGCGCGTGCAGCGCGTGCAGGTGCGCCTGTATGGCTCGCTGTCGGCTACCGGCGTCGGCCACGGCAGCGACCGTGCGGTGATCATGGGCTTGATGGGCGATTGGCCGGATCAGATCGACCCCGCCAGCATCGAGCCGCGCATCAACGAATTGCTCGCCAGCGGCACGCTGCAGCTCGACGGCCGGGTAGCGGTCGCCTTCGACTGGGCGCGCGACATGCTGCTGCTCGAGGAGAACCTGCCCTATCACCCCAATGCCATGTGCCTGAGCGCCTTCGCGGCCGACGGCAGCCTGCTGCACGAGGACACCTACTATTCGGTCGGCGGCGGTTTCGTGGTGGATGCCGAGCAGGCCGCCACCGGCCAGCTGGACCAGGATCACACCCAGCTGCCCTACGACTTCGACAGCGCCGAGCAGCTGCTGCGGCTGTGCCAGGAGCACGGCCTGCGGGTCTCCGAATTGATGATGGCCAACGAGAAGGCCTGGCGCAGCGAGGCGGAAATCCGCAGCGGCCTGATGCGCCTGTGGCAAGCCATGCGCGATTGCGTCGAGCAGGGCCTCAAGCACGAGGGCATTCTGCCCGGCGGCCTGAATGTGAAGCGCCGCGCGGCCAAGCTGCACCGCAGCCTGCAGGAAATGAGCAAGCCCAATGTGATCGGCTCGACCCTGAGCGGCATGGAATGGGTCAACCTGTTCGCCCTGGCAGTGAATGAGGAGAACGCCGCCGGCGGGCGCATGGTGACCGCGCCGACCAACGGCGCGGCCGGCATCATCCCGGCGGTGCTGCATTACTACGTGCGCTTCAGCCCGGCGGTGAGCGAGGCCAATGTGGTCGACTACCTGCTGGCGGCGGCGGCCGTCGGCATCCTGTGCAAGAAGAACGCCTCCATTTCCGGCGCCGAAGTCGGCTGCCAGGGCGAGGTCG
>NZ_JAUYNP010000202.1 GCF_030696055.1 Pseudomonas sp.
GCCAAAGTCGCCAACCAGATCATCGTGGCCCTGAACATCCAGGCCGTTGCCGAAGCCCTGCTGTTCGCCGCCAAGAACGGCGCCGATCCAGCCAAGGTGCGTGAAGCCCTGATGGGTGGCTTCGCCGGCTCGAAGATCCTCGAAGTGCACGGCGAGCGCATGATCAAAGGCACCTTCGACCCAGGTTTCCGCATCAGCCTGCATCAGAAGGACCTCAACCTGGCCCTCAACGGCGCGCGTGAACTGGGCCTGAACTTGCCCAACACCGCCAACGCCCAGCAAGTGTTCAGCACCTGCGCGGCCATCGGTGGCAGCAACTGGGACCACTCGGCGCTGATCAAGGGTTTGGAGCATATGGCCAATTTCAATATCCGCGGCGAGTGAACCCGCGGTGCGCGCAGCGCACCCTACGGATCGCGATATCCCGTAGGGTGCGCCGCGCGCACCAAGCACCAAGCACCAAGCCCCCATGCCTCGGCATGGAACCCTTTCGATCTGCCCGGCAGGCGGTGTCACGGCCTGTCTGCCGGGTGGGTCGATTCTAGTGCGCAGCGCCTGCCGGGCGGACGCTGCGCACTAGAATCGAAGTTGATCCAGCCATAGAGAGATCGCCATGTCTATCGATCCGTCTTTCAATCCAACGTCTCTGCTGCGCGAGCTGTTCGCCAGCGCCATCGAAGCCGCGCACCCGCGCCAGGTGCTGGCCGATTATCTGCCAGCCGATCGCAGCGGCCGCGTCATAGTCATAGGCGCCGGCAAGGCAGCCGCGGCCATGGCCGAGGTGATCGAGAAGGAATGGCAAGGCGAGGTCTCGGGCCTGGTGGTGACTCGCTACGAACACGGCGCCAACTGCCAGAAGATCGAAGTGGTGGAAGCCGCTCACCCGGTACCGGATGATGCCGGCGAGCGCGTGGCGCGCCGCGTGCTGGAACTGGTCAGCGGCCTCAGCGAAGCCGACCGGGTGATCTTCCTCCTGTCCGGCGGCGGCTCCTCGCTGCTGGCCCTGCCCGCTGCCGGCATCAGCCTGCAAGACAAACAGGCAGTGAACAAAGCCCTGCTCAAGTCCGGCGCCTCGATCAGCGAAATGAACTGCGTGCGCAAGCACCTCTCGGCGATCAAGGGCGGCCGCCTGGCCAAGGCCAGCTGGCCGGCCAGCGTCTACACCTATGCGATTTCCGACGTACCGGGCGATGAAGCCACGGTGATCGCCTCCGGCCCGACCGTGGCCGACCCGACCACCTCGGTGGAAGCCCTGGCGATTCTCGCCCGCTACAGCATCGAGATTCCGGCCAACGTGCGCGCCTGGTTGCAGGACCCACGCTCGGAAACGGTCAAGCCTGGCGACCCTTGCCTGACGCGCAGCCACTTCCAGTTGATCGCCCGCCCGCAGCAGTCCCTGGACGCCGCCGCCGAGCGCGTACGCGAGGCCGGCCTGAGCGCGCTGATCCTCGGCGACCTGGAAGGCGAATCCCGCGAGGTGGCCAAGGTGCATGCCGGTATCGCCAAGCAGGTAGTGCTGCATGGCCAGCCGATCAAACCGCCCTGCGTGATTCTCTCCGGTGGCGAAACCACGGTGACCGTACGCGGCAATGGCCGTGGCGGGCGTAATGCCGAGTTTCTGCTGAGCCTGACCGACAGCCTCAAGGGCCTGCCCGGGGTCTACGCCCTGGCCGGTGACACCGACGGCATCGACGGCTCGGAAGACAACGCCGGCGCCCTTATGACCCCCGACAGCTACAGCAGGGCCTGCAAACTGGGGCTGAGCAGCAGCTTTGAGCTGGACAACAACAACGGCTATGGCTACTTCGCCGCCCTCGACCAACTGATAGTCACCGGGCCGACCCGTACCAATGTCAACGACTTCCGCGCCATTCTGATTCTCGAGAGCAGCCCACAATGATCCCGAATAAAAAAGTAAAGATCCTCGCCACCCTCGGCCCAGCGATCAAAACCATCGACGATATCCGCCAGCTGGTGGAAGCCGGGGTCAACCTGTTCCGCCTGAACTTCAGCCACGGTGAACACGCCGACCACGCCCAGCGCTACAACTGGGTGCGCGAAGTGGAGCAGCAACTGAAGACTCCGATCGGCATCCTCATGGACCTGCAAGGGCCGAAGCTGCGCGTGGGCCGTTTCGCCGAGGGCAAGGTCAATCTGCAACGCGGCCAGACCCTGCGCCTGGACCTGGACAGCACCCCGGGCAACGCCCAGCGGGTCAACCTGCCTCATCCGGAAATCATCGAAGCACTGCAACCGGGCATGAGCCTGCTGCTGGACGATGGCCGCCTGCGCCTGCAAGTCACCGCAAAACACAGCGACGCGATAGACACCTGCGTCATCGCCGGCGGCGAGCTGTCCGACCGCAAAGGCGTCAACGTGCCTGAGGCCGTGCTGCAACTGAGCCCGCTGACCGAGAAAGACCGCCGCGACCTGACCTTCGGCCTGGAGCTGGGCGTGGACTGGGTGGCCCTGTCGTTCGTGCAGCGTCCGGAAGACATCATCGAAGCCCGTCAATTGATCGGTGGTCGCGCCTTTCTGATGGCCAAGATCGAGAAGCCGTCGGCCGTCACCCACCTGGAAGAAATCACCCGCCTGTGCGACGCCATCATGGTCGCCCGTGGCGACCTGGGCGTGGAAGTGCCGGCGGAAAACGTGCCGCGCATCCAGAAGGACATCATCCGCACCTGCCGCCAGCTCGGTAAGCCGGTGGTGGTGGCCACCCAGATGCTCGAATCCATGCGCTTCTCCCCGGCGCCGACCCGTGCCGAAGTCACCGACGTGGCCAATGCCGTGGCCGAAGGCGCCGATGCGGTGATGCTGTCGGCGGAAACCGCCTCCGGCGACTACCCGCTGGAAGCCGTGCAGATGATGAGCAAGATCATCCGTCAGGTGGAAAACGGCCCGGACTTCCAGGCCCAGCTCGACGTCGGCCGCCCAGAGGCCGAAGCCACTGCCTCGGACGCGATCAGCTGCGCCATTCGCCGCATCACCTCGATTCTGCCGGTGGTCGCCCTGGTCAACTACACCGAGTCGGGCAGCTCCAGCCTGCGTGCCTCCCGCGAGCGGCCCAAGGCACCGATCCTCAGCCTGACCCCGAGCCTGGATACCGCACGCCGCCTGAGCGTTGCCTGGGGCGTCTACTCGGTGGTCAACGAGCGCCTGCACAAGGTCGAAGACGTCACCCGCACCGCCCTGGAAATCGCCCAGGCCGAAGGCCTGGCCAAGGCTGGCGATACCCTGGTGATCACCGCGGGGGAGCCATTCGGCCAGCCGGGCAGCACCAACAGCCTGCGTATCGAGACACTGCACTAAGGATCCGCGCTGGGTTGGGCCGTTTGCGGCCAACCCAGCCCGCGTCATCACCACTTCCACGCTGGCATTGCCAGTTTGCAGGCACCTCCCGGCTTTACCGGCAGGTGCCTCTTTTTATGGCCTGCCATCCATGGCGGCCACCCTTCTGGCCGTCGCTACGCGACGTTAAAAATGGCTCCCGGCCATTTTTTATGGCCACCCTCCATGCTGGCCAGCTTTCGGGCCGTCGCTGCGCGACGTTAAAAATTGCTCCCGGTAATTTTTTATTCAGGTTCGTCTGTATGTCGCAATTACCTCTGCCCGCCCACCTCCTGCGTGGTTTTCGCGCCCTGCTTAACGGCTTCAGCCAGATCTTTCTGCAGAGCCACCCTGGCTGTGGCTTGCTGGTATTGCTGGCGATTGCCATTGGCGCACCCGGCCTGCTCGGCGGCGCCTTGCTCGGCGGCTTGAGCAGCACCCTCACCGCGCAGCGCCGCGGCTATGCCGAGGCGGATATCGAGCTGGGTCTGTACGGCTACAACGGCATCTTGCTGGGCCTGCTGATCAGCCTGAAATTCGCCTGGTCGCCACTGCTGCCGCTGCTGATCATCGCCAGCGCGGGCTTGTCCAGCCTGCTGCTCGCGCCTTGGCTGCAACGCGTGCGCGAGCGCCATTGGCTGCCCGCCTTCACCTTCCCCTTCGTCGCCTTGAGTTGGTTATTGCTGGGCCTGGCAACGCCTTTGCAGCTGCAACTGCACAGCGGCGCAGCCAGCGCAGCCCTGCCCCTCGACTGGCTGGGCAGCCTGGCCGCCCTGGCGCGCGGCCTGGGCCAGGTGATTTTTCTCGACAGTCCCCTGGCCGGGGTGTGCCTATTGGCGGGCTTGCTGCTGGCCGACCGCCGCGACGCTTATTGGGCCTTGCTCGGCTCGGCCAGCGGCATGGCCCTGGCCTTGTACCAGGGCTGGGCGCAGCACAGCGTCCTGGCCGGCCTGTATGGCTATAACGCGGCCCTGGCGGCGATAGCCTTGAACCAGGGCCATAGGCGCCCCTGGGCCCCCTTGATCGGCATAGTGCTGGCCCTGCTCCTGCAACCCGGCTTCAATGCCCTGGGTCTGCCGGCCTTGACCATGCCCTTTATCCTCGCCTGCTGGTTGATCGGCGCCAGCCTACAACTGCTGCGTAAAGCCGCCAGGGAGTGCATGCCATTGTCAGCGCCGCACGGAAAAAGCTTGCAGGGCGACGACAACACTCCCTAGCTGTTGCCGAGGCCGCCTATTGGTTGCCTATGGCCTGTTGCACCAACTCGGCCAGCGAGCCATCCGCGCTCATGGCCTGCAGGCTCTGGTCGAAGCGCTGCAACAGCGCTTGCTGCCGGGCTTGCTTGGCAAATACCAGGTAGGTCGGATTGATGCTCAGGGCCGGTTGCAGCGCGAGCATATTGGTCAGCCGCAGCTGCTGAATGATCCGCTGCCCAGCCAACTCGATGGCGATCACCGCATCCAGGCGGCCGGAGGCCAGCTTCTTGAAATTCGCCTCATCCGAGCTGTTCTCGCTGGCCTCGATGCGGCCGCTCTTGATCGCCTCGTCGAGCGCTTCGGTATAACTCCAGCCGCGAATCACCCCGATTCGCTTGCCATACAAATCACTCACCTGGGTGAACTGGAAAGCCTGGTCTCGGCGCACATAGACGATCAGCTTCTCTTCGAAAATCGGCTGCGAGTAATCGAAAATTACCAGGCGGGGGGCGGTCTTGTAGATACCCGCTATGCCCACTTCGGCGTTCTCGGCCTTCTTCAGCGCGCGCTTCCATGGCAGCGCCTGGATGCTCACCGCAATACCGGCGTGCTTGAACACGCCCTGCACCAGCACGGGGTAAAGCCCCTTAGGCTGGCCGTCCTGCTGATACATAAAGGGCGGGTTGGCATGGTCGATGGCGATCAGGATTTCAGCCTGAGCCAAGGTAGCTGCAGCGCTCAGGGCCAGGGCAAACAGGGCGCACACAAGGGTCTTAGCCAATTAACTATCCCGCTGTCGTTCAAGAAGGGCCCAGCATAACCCTTGAGGCAGGAGTTTTGGATCAGATGGCGGCGCACGTCAGGGACGATGGCCGGCGAGCGAGAAACTCGCAGCACTCAGCCGCAGACTGGGGCCGCGACGCGGCCCAGTCTGAGGGGTGAATAGCGATTTAAGGGGTGGGCGTGGTGTCGGTATCTTCTACATCATCCACATCGTCCACATCGTCCACATCGTCCACATCATCGGCATCGTCCTCGGCGTCATGGAGTGCCTGTTGGTCCAGCGCATTCCGCAGGCCCAAGGCCGCAGCAACGGACGCCGCGGTGGTCGAGACGACGCTCATGGCCTTGGCCAGACCTGTGGTCTCCTTGGACGTGGCCGCGGCCGAGGTCGCGTTGCCCTGGCTGTCGCTGCGATTGGCCAAGCCATTGGCATTCGCTCCAGCCAAGCCCTGGGCAGCGTGGCCCGCACCCAGTCCAGCCCCCTGACCTATACCGCCACCATGGCCGCCGTCACCACCGTGACCACCGCCATGGCCACCACCATGACCACCGCCATTACCGCCTCCGTGACCGCCGCCCCCGCCCTCACGGGCCACGGCGGAATCGATAAAGGAGTCCCCGGGCGGGGTGGCCAGCGAGGCTAGCAGCAAGCTACAGGCGCAAGCCGCCAATACTTTAGTGATTGTCTTAGCCATGATTCTCTCTCCTACTCTGCGGCACGAACCGCTACTTCAGTCAGCTACCAGTTTAGGTTGGAGTTCAGCTTCGAGTCTGGGTTCTGCTTCGCAAACCGACAGCGGACAGACGGTCGGTCAATCCTCGGCAAAGGGCGCGGTGCTGCTCGGCGAGGCCCTTAGCCGGTGGCAGCCAAGCGCACTTTCAACCGCGCTCGGCCACTGAGGAGGTCAGTTCGAAGGGGCTGTTGCTGCGCCGCTGGTTGCGGTCTTCCCGCGGGGTGGCGCCGAAGAAGTTGCGGTAGGCGCTGGAGAAATGCGGCCCGGAGGAGAAGCCACAGGACAGGCCGATCTGGATGATCGACTTGCTGGTTTGCATCAAGAGTTGGCGGGCCTTGTTCAGGCGCAGCTCCAGGTAGTACTGGCTGGGCACGCGGTTGAGGTATTGCTTGAAGATGCGTTCCAGCTGACGCCGCGATACGCACACATGCTGGGCGATTTCGTCGGTGGTCAAGGGCTCTTCGATATTGGCTTCCATCAGCAATACCGCCTGGGTCAGCTTCGGATGGCTGGAGCCCAGACGGTTCTGCAGCGGAATGCGCTGGCGCTCGCCGCCCTCGCGGATGCGCTCGACCACCAGCTCCTCCGACACCGCGCCGGCCAGTTCGGCGCCGTGATCGCGGGACAGCAGCGCCAGCAACAGATCGAGCACCGCCAAACCGCCGCACGCGCTCAGGCGATCACGGTCCCAGTCGAACAGATGACTGGTGGCGATGACCTTGGGGAAGCGCTCGCTGAAATCATCCTGCCAACGCCAGTGCACCGAAGCGCGGTAACCATCGAGCAGGCCCAGCTGCGCCAAGGGATAGACCCCGGCGGCAATAGCGCCGATCACACAACCGCCGCGCACCAGCTGCTTGAGCGCGGAGGACAGTGCCGGAGCCATGGCCGCGGGGGGTTCATCGGCCAGCAGAAACAGCTTCTGACAGCCCTCCAGTTTGCCCGCCCAAGGCTCGCCCGGCAGTTGCCAGGCGCCCTCGGCCGGCGCTTCCGCCTGCAGGAACGACAACTCGTAAACCACCTCGGGATGCACACGTTGCGCGACGCGCAGCGCCTCCTCGGCCAAGGCCAGGGTCAGGGGCTTGGTCGAGGGCCAAAGCAGGAAGCCAATTCGATGGGCATTCATGAGGGCAGTTTAGGCTCTGTTGGCGATTAGGGGCATAGCACCGGTTTGCTCAGTGGCTGCCGCAGATTATTTCAGGCTACCAGAGAGGAACTGCTGCAGGCGCTCGGACTGCGGATTGACCAAGACTTCACGGGGGTTACCGCGTTCTTCCACCACGCCCTTGTGGAGGAACACCAGCTGGTTGGACACCTCGCGGGCAAAGCCCATTTCGTGGGTCACCACCACCATGGTGCGGCCTTCCTGGGCCAGGTCCTGCATGACCTTGAGCACCTCGCCGACCAGCTCGGGGTCGAGGGCCGAAGTGGGTTCGTCGAACAGCATCACCTCAGGCTCCATGGCCAGGGCCCGGGCAATCGCCACCCGCTGCTGCTCGCCACCGGACATATGCGCCGGGTAAGCGTCCTTGCGATGCGCCACGCCGACCTTGTTCAGGTAATGCTCGGCCTTTTCCAGGGCATCCTTCTTGCTCATGCCCAGCACATGCACCGGCGCTTCCATGACGTTTTCCAGGGCGCTCATATGCGACCACAGGTTGAAGTGCTGGAACACCATGGCCAGGCGCGAGCGCATGCGCTGCAACTGCTTGGGATCGGCCGCCTTGAGCGCGCCGTCCTTGCTGGCCACCAGCTTGAGCTCCTCACCGTTGAGCAGAATCTTGCCGGCGTGGGGTTGCTCGAGCATGTTGATGCATCGCAGGAAGGTACTCTTGCCCGAGCCGCTGGAGCCGATAATGCTGATCACGTCACCGGCCTTGGCGGCCAGGGACACGCCCTTGAGCACTTCGTGGCTGCCGTAGCGCTTGTGCAGATCCTGAACTTCAAGTTTGTACATGGTCTCGGTCTCTATTCGTAGGGTGCGCCACTCCAGGGGAACGACGCACCGGTCGGGCGCTGAGAGGGTGTGTCGCCCTGCGGCCGACGCACCCCGCATAATGTCCAATTTCAGTCGTTGAGCAGGCGTCCATGACGTATGGGTTGACGGCCGGCCACCTTGGCCAACCAGCGATCGGGCTGGGCGAACCGCATGCGCTCGACGGCAAACAGCACACCCGAGGTGCCGGCGCGGATCAGGCTATAGCGATCCTCCAGCGGATCCAGTACTTCGAACAGCGGCGTGCCCGCCTCCACCCAAGCGCCCACTGGTTGCAGAAAGCTGACGACCCCCGGGTGCGGCGCATACAAGAGTTCGGTGCCCTCGAAGGGCATAGCCTCGCAACAGTCTTGCGGCGCCGCCGGCCAATCGCCGGCGATCAGGCCCTGCTCGGCCAGGTAGGCGAGAATCGCCTCGGCATAGGCCCGGGCCCGTTCCGGCGCGGTATTGTCCATGCCGCCCAGCTCCACGGTGGTGGCCAGGCAGGCAGGTGTCAGGGCCGCCTCGGGGAAACGCCGGGCCAGGCGCAACCAGGGCAGCGAGCAGGACTCATCGAAGGACGAGCCACCCGAATCCTCGGCCAGCAGCACGGTGCCGGCCTCCAGGCGCGCCGCCAGCGAACGCAGCGCCGGCCATTGCTGGGGAATGCCGTAGAGGTGCAGCGCCGCCTCGAAATCGCAATGCAGGTCGAGCACCACATCGGCATCGCAGGCATGCTTGAGCAGCAAGCGCTGTAGGCCTTGCAACTCGGAACTGGGCGGCGGCAACACCTCCAGCGCCTCCTGCATCGCCGCGCGGATCAGGCGCACATTGCTCGGCTCATCGCCGCCCAGGCAACCTTCCAGCGCCGGGGCGATGGCGCTGGCCAGGTCGAAGAAATCGCGATTGAAGTTCTTCCCGCTGGCCAGCTCGTAGCGGCCCTGATGCTGGCCCTGCACCAACTGGCCCAGGCCGATGGGGTTGGCCAGCGGCACCAGTTCGATAACGCCGGTCAAGCGGCCCTGGGCCTCCAGCTCACGCAGGCGGCGCTTGAGCTCGACCGCCACACGCATGCCGGGTAACTCGTCGGCATGCATGGAGGCCTGGATATAGGCCTTGCACGGGCCGCTGCCGTAACGGAATACGCTCAGGCGCCGTTCGGTGCCGGGGCTACTCCAGGGCAGGACATGATCGATGCGCTGCATGCGTGCGTCCTCAGGCCTTGCGTGGGGCCAGGTAGGCCAGCCAGCGGCGCTCGGCCTGCTTGAACAGGCGCACCAGGATAAAGGTCAGGCACAGGTAGAAGGCGCCGGCGGTGATAAAGGCCTCGAACGGCAGGTAAAACCGCGAGCTGACCGTACGCGCCGCACCGGTGATGTCGATCAGGGTGACGATGGACGCCAGGCTGGTGGTGTGCAGCATCATGATCACTTCGTTGCTGTACTGCGGCAGTGCCCGGCGCAAGGCCGACGGCAGGAGGATGCGGCGGTACAGCTTGGCGCGCGACATGCCCATGGCCTTGGCCGCTTCGATCTCGCCATGGGGCGTGGACTTCAGGCTACCGGCGAGAATCTCGGCGCTGTAGGCGCTGGTGTTGATGGCAAAGGCCAGGCAGGCACAGAAGGTGGCGCTGGAGAAGTACGGCCAGAAGCCGCTCTCACGCACCGACTCGAACTGCGCCAGACCGTAATAGATCAGGAACAGCTGCACCAGCATCGGCGTACCGCGAATCACGTAGGTGTAGAGCCAGGCCGGGAAATTCACCAGCGGCGACTTGGACACCCGCATCAAGCCCAGGGGAATGGCCAGGGCCAAACCGGCAGCCAGGGAAATCAGCAAAATCTTCAGGGTTATCAGCACACCGCCGAAGTACAGCGGCAGGTTGTCCCAGATCACGGAGAAATCAAAAATCATCGAGGCGTTCCCCTGCTTACAGATCGGCGGCTTTGATGCCGACCGAATAACGTTTTTCCAGGAAACGCAGCGCCAGTAGAGACACGCTGGTCAGCACCAGATAGAGCGCCGCGACCGCCAAGTAGAAGGTGAACGGTTCACGGGTGGCATCGGCTGCGCTTTTCGCCTTGAACATCATGTCCTGCAGGCCCACCACCGAGATCAGCGCCGTGGCCTTGGTCAAGACCAACCAGTTATTGGTGAAACCTGGAATGGCGAAGCGAATCATCTGCGGCACCAGGATGCGGAAAAACACCTGCATGCCACTCATGCCGTACGCCGCGCCAGCTTCGGCTTGCCCCTTGGGAATGGCCATAAAGGCCCCGCGAAAGGTCTCGGACAGGTAGGCGCCGAAGATAAAGCCCATGGTGAAAACACCGGCAACAAAGGGGTTTAGATCGATGTACTCGTCATAGCCGAGCATCGGCGCCACGCGGTTCACCAGGTCCTGACCGCCGTAGAAAATCAGCAGAATCAGCACCAAATCGGGAATGCCGCGAATCACGGTGGCGTAGCCTTCACCCAGCAGCGCTAGCCACCTGATCGGCGACAAGCGAAATGCCGCGCCCAGCAGACCCAGGAAAACCGCCACCGTCATGGAGGTCAGCGCCAGATTCAGGGTGAGCCATGCACCGTCGAGAATGGTCGAGCCGTAGCCGTTCAGCATGCTCTAGTTACCTCATGCAAGCGCCAAGCGGCGCCAGGAAGTACAACGAAAAAGTGGCGCAAATTTCCAGTTACCAGCCATTTGCGCCACTTTTAGTGAAGACGATCGAGCTAAAATCAGTCGCCGTAAATATCGAAGTCGAAGTACTTGCCCTGCACTTCCTGGTATTTGCCGTTGGCGCGGATGGCGGCAATGGCGGCGCTGATCTTGTCAGCCAGTTCCTTGTCGCCCTTGCGCACGGCGATACCGGCGCCTTCACCGAAATACTCTGATTCAGAGAAAGTCGGCCCGACTAGGGCGTAACCCTTGCCGGCATCGGTCTTGAGGAAGCCGTCGTCGATATTCACGGCATCCGCCAAAGTGGCATCCAGGCGCCCGGCGGCCAGGTCGAGGAAGACCTCGTTCTGCGAGCTGTAGCGCACCACTTCCACGCCGGCCGGGGCGAAAATCTCGGAGGCGTAGCGGTCGTAGATCGAGGCGCGCTGCACGCCGACTTTCTTGCCTTTGAGATCGACCAGCGGGTCATTGATCAGGGTGCCGGCCTTCATCGCCAGCTTAGCGGGGGAGTTGTAGTATTTTTTGCTGAAATCTACGGACTTCAGACGCTCTTCGGTAATGTTCATGGAGGACAGTACGGCGTCGAACTTGCGCACTTTCAGCGCGGGGATCAGGCCGTCGAACTCCTGCTCGATCCACTGGCACTCGACCTTCATCTCGGCGCACAGGGCCTGGCCGATGTCGTAGTCGAAACCGCTGATCTTGCCTTCCGGGGTCTTGAAGGCGAACGGTGGGTACGCCGCTTCGATACCGATACGCAGAGGCTTGGCCTCGTCAGCCGTGGCCAACGGCGACAGCATGGACAGCGCCAGTGCGGCGAGAAGTGCAATCTTCTTCATCTTGTGACTCCTTCGAGTGGGAATGGCATCGGTTGGCAGTGAGTGTAGGTATGCATCCCGCCTTGCATGAATTGTAGTGAGTCGCCGAAAAGCTGCGCTGTACGCAGACCACAAGCGGCTCCGGCCGGGTGAGCGGCATTCTAGCGACAGCTCGAAAGTCGATATTTCTTCAATGCGACAACTAGTTACAAAAGGCCCGGACGGGCAAGGCAGGCATGTTGACAGCCCCCGACGAATATGCAGGGACAGAAAAGACAGTGAACCCGTAACCAAGGCAATTAGCGCGCCAGCTTCTATAAGACCCTGTATTTACAAGGCCTGCAGCGATGTTTTATTTCCACGAGAGGAAAGGCTAACACGGCAAAACAGGGCGAAACGTTTCCATGCCTCCCACCTCAGTGCGCGGGTGTTACCGCGCGGTGACAACGGAAAACCCGGATTTCAGTCCGACTCCAACCATAATGAGCGTTTAGCAAAGGCACAAAGCACAACGCCCCAGCTCGACTCATGGTCAAGCTGGGGCGTTGTTACAGGCGCACTCAGAGCCTGTTCAATGTCTCGCGAGCTAGAGCCATGCAAGGCGCTACGTTAGTAACAGCCTCCGGCTGGTCAAAACAGGCGAGGAAGCGGAGTTTACGAGCTGTAAATGAGCATGACTCGCTGCACTCGCCCTCCGGGTCGCACTAAAGCGCGTTAGCCGTAAGCGGCTTGCCGAGCCTGTTTTTAACGCAGCAGGGCCGACGCGCAGCAGACTTTGAACAGGTTCTCAGGCCGCTTGCATCCCGCGGTGAGTCTCTATCAGGTGCTGCACCACGCCAGGATCGGCCAGCGTGGAGATATCGCCGAGCGCATCGTACTCGGCGGTGGCGATCTTGCGCAGGATACGGCGCATGATCTTGCCCGAGCGGGTTTTCGGCAGGCCAGGGGCCCACTGAATCACGTCCGGTGAGGCAATCGGGCCGATTTCCTTGCGCACCCAGTTTTTCAACTCCTGGCGCAATTGCTCGGTGGGTTGTTCGCCGCCATTCAGGGTGACATACACATAGATGCCCTGCCCCTTGATGTCGTGGGGCACGCCGACCACCGCGGCCTCGGCGACCTTCGGGTGGGCGACCATGGCGCTCTCGATCTCGGCGGTGCCCATGCGGTGCCCCGACACGTTGAGCACGTCATCCACCCGACCGGTGATCCAGTAGTAACCGTCCTCGTCGCGGCGCGCGCCGTCGCCGGTGCAGTACATGCCCTTGAAGGTCTTGAAGTAGGTGTCGACGAAGCGCTCGTGGTCGCCATACAGGGTGCGCGCCTGGCCCGGCCAGGAGTCGATGATCACCAGATTACCCTCGCCCGACCCCTCGATCAGGTTGCCCAGGTTATCCACCAGGGCCGGCTGCACGCCGAAGAACGGCCGGGTCGCGGAACCCGGCTTGAGCGCCGTGGCGCCCGGCAGCGGGCTGATCAGGATGCCGCCGGTCTCGGTCTGCCACCAGGTGTCGACTATCGGGCAACGCTGCTGGCCGACGGTGTTGTAGTACCAGTTCCAGGCCTGCGGATTGATCGGCTCGCCCACCGAACCGAGCAGGCGCAGGCTGGAGCCATCGGCGCCGCGCACCGCCGCATCACCCTGGGCCATCATGGCGCGAATCGCGGTCGGCGCGGTGTAGAGGATATTGACCTTATGCTTGTCGATGATCTGCGACACCCGGGTGATATCCGGGTAGTTCGGCACGCCTTCGAACAGCAAGGTGGTCGCGCCGTTGGCCAGGGGGCCGTAGACGATATAGCTGTGGCCGGTGACCCAGCCCACATCGGCGGTGCACCAATAAACTTCGCCCGGCTGGTAGTCGAACACCCGCTCATGGGTCAGGGCCGCATACAGCAGGTAACCGGCGCTGGTGTGCTGCACGCCCTTGGGTTTGCCGGTGCTGCCTGAGGTGTAGAGGATAAACAGCGGCTCTTCGGCGCCCATTTCCTTCGGCGCACAGTGACTGGAGGCCACCGCCATCAGATCCTCGAACCAGATGTCGCGGTGCGGGTGCCACTTGATCTCGCTACCGGTGCGTTTGCACACGATGACCTTCTGGATGCTGGCGGTTTGCGGGTTGGCCAGGGCATCGTCAACATTGGCTTTCAGCGGGGTTTTCTTGCCGCCGCGCAGGCCCTCGTCGGCCGTGATCACCACCTTGGACTGGCAGTCGATAATCCGCCCCGCCAACGCTTCCGGCGAGAAGCCGCCGAATACCACAGAGTGGATGGCGCCGATGCGCGCGCAGGCCAGCATGGCCACCACCGCCTCGGGAATCATCGGCATATAGATAGTCACCACATCGCCGCGGTGCACGTCCTGGCCGCGCAGGGCGTTGGCAAACTTGCACACCTGCTCGTGCAGCTCGCGGTAGGTGATGTGCCGGTGCTCGGACGGGTCGTCGCCCTCCCAGATGATCGCGACCTGCTCGCCGCGCTCGGCCAGATGGCGGTCCAGGCAGTTGGAGGAAACGTTGAGCGTGCCATCGGCAAACCACTGGATATCGACATGGTGGTCGTCGAAAGAGGTTTGCTTGACCTTGGTAAAAGGCTTGATCCAGTCGATGCGCTTGGCCTGCTCGCGCCAGAAACCATCGGGGTTGATCACCGACTGCTGGTACAGGGCTTTATAGCTGGCCTCGTCGGTCAACGACTGGGCCGCCACCTCGGGGCGCACGGGGTACAGGGACGCAGCACTCATCAGAAATACCTCGGTGGGGAGTTGTTGTTCTATGGCGCCTTTTGTAGCCCCAACACGGCCGTTGAGCCATTCGACCATGGTCTTAACGACCCACCATGGCTGCGCCTTTTTCCCAGACGAAAAAATTGTCGGGAACAATTTTTAACGTTGCATCACGACGGCCCGAAGGGTGGGCGCCATGGATGGCAGCCCATAAAAAACTGCCTGGAACACTTTTTATCGGCGCATCGCGACGGCCCGAAGGGTGGTGGGCAGGGATGGCACGCCATAAAAAAAGGCGGTCAGCCGACCGCCAGGAAAAGCCTTTCAGGGGAGAAACGCTTGCGTCCACACCACGCAGGATCGGAGCGCCACCACTATGCTGGGCGTCATCCCTGCGCGCTATTGCACCAAGGTCGTAGGCGCTCCGTCTGGGCTAGACTGCCTCAGATAAATTCCACGGAACCTCGCCTATGCATCACCACCGCTGCGCCTGGCTTTTCGCCGTATTCCAGTGCCTGGCAGCGCTGTCATGCCTCGTCTTGCCGGCTGCGGCGCAGGAGCCGGCAGCCGTCGCCGAACCCGCCATACGGGCGGGCTATATCGAATTCCCGCCCTATTCCTATACCGATCAGCACGGCCAGGCCGCCGGCGAAATGATCGACCTGGTCAGACTGCTGGCGCAGCGTAGCGGCCATAGGGTGGAATTCACCCACTATCCAAGCTTTCGCCTGTTCAAGACCCTGGAGTCCGGCCAGGTAGAAGTCTGGGCGGCGGTGCTCAACCACCCCGTGCTGATGCCCCACATATTGCAGAGCCGCTACCGGATCGCCCGACTCAAACTCAACCTCTACTACCTGGGCCAGAACGCCCCGCAGCTACCGCAAGACTTGCGCGACAGCCGCGTACTGGTGCTGCAGGGCTTCGTCTACCCCAACTCGCCGCTAACGCCCTATATCGAGGATCCCGCCTACCACATCAGCAAGATCCAGGCGCCCACCCATGACGCGGCAGTGCAGATGCTGCACCTGCAGCGCGCCGACTATCTGCTCAATTACCAAGCGCCCATGGAGCAGCTCGCGCGCGCCACAGCGCAGCCGTCACCCGCCTCAATCACGGTGCTGGAACAGGACTTCACCTTCGCCTTCGCCAAGCGCTCGCCCCGCGCCCAGCGCCTGCGCGACGACTTCGATAGCGCCCTGCAACAGCTCAAGGACGGGGAGCAGCTGCCGGAAAGCTTCAAGGCCGTGGAGCTGCATCACCAGCCGAGCACAACCGCTAAATAGGCTGAATCACCCTCGCCTATTGCGCCGCCAGGCCCCGGATTGCGCGGCGCATCTCCCGACCAGCGGCTATCCGCCACTCCCCCTAAGCAGCACCCTCTAGGGTGTGGCAGAACCTCGATCAGCCCGCCCCTCACTCCCCACCCCGGCGACACGAGCGACGACCAGAGCAGTGCAGCAGGCCAGCGCCACCAACGCCGCAAACACCGCCAGCACATGCAGACAGGGCAATACGTGGTTCCACGGGCGGGCCACGCCCAGGAACGCGGCGAACAACCAGCCGCTGGTGGACAAAGCCCCCAGCAGCGCCAAGCGGCTGCGAGCCGGGAAAGACAAAGCCGCGAAAGCCCCCCGCTGCAACTGCGGAAAGCCGATCCTGTGCAGCAGCATGCCATTGAGGCTCAGCAACACCACGACTGCCACTTTAGCCCAGAGCTTCTGGTTCAATAGATACCGCTGCCCTTCGTCCAGATACCCCTGCAGCACCAGCAGCAAGCCACTGGCCCAGAGTGCCAGCAAGGCCAGGGTGACAATCTTCTGGGTTTCCTCGAGGTATGCCAGCTGCGTGGAGCCCAGCGGCGTCTTGCGCCATAGCCAGAGCTTGTGATCGGCCAGCAGTACACGCCCCAGGGCAATGCAAGTAGCGAGCAGATGGCCGTACACCAACAGGGTTTTGAACATCACAGGAACCTTAGACTTGCTCGAGAGCGGCATAGTGGGCGTTATTTTTGCGCGCGAATGCTAACAATTCTCACAAGACAGTACAATTGGTTTTATTTCTCATTTAAACACCAGCTGTTCCACAACAATTGCCAGCGATAAGGCCTGCAAACGCACTGCCACCCGGCCAGCGCAGGCCATCCCAGACGGTCCCCACACCAGGCCTGAGCGGGCCGCAGGCAAAAAGCCCCCGGCAACGCCGAGAGGCGCAGGCGCAGAGCGAGAGAGGCTAGGCGTCCTTGCCCAAGCCATGCTGACGCAGCTTGTTGGCGATGGTGGTGTGCGACACGCCCAGGCGCTTGCCCAGCTGGCGGCTGCTCGGATGGTCATGGAACAGACGCTCCAGCACGGCTTTTTCGAAGCGGCCGAGAATCTCATCCAGGCCGCCCTCCACCGAGAACTCGCCCAGAGGCTGCGGCGCGCCATAGTCCGGCAGGCGGATATGCTCGACCTTGACCGTGCCGCCGTCACACAGGGAGACCGCCTGGAACAGCACGTTCTCCAACTGGCGCACGTTGCCCGGCCAGTGGTAATGGCTGAGCTTGTCCAGCACCGCCGGCGCCAGCTTGGGCAGCGGGCAGCCGATCTGCCGGCTGGCCTGGTCGAGAAAGTGCTCGACCAGAGGCGTCAGGCCGTCCAGGCATTCGCGCAGCGGCGGAATATGCAGGCTCAGCACGTTGAGCCGGTGGTAGAGGTCCTGGCGGAACTCGCCCTTGGCGCACAGCTCGGACAGGTCGACCTGGGTGGCGCAGATCACCCGCACATCCAGATACACCTCCTCGTCGCTGCCGACCCGGCGGAAGCAGCCATCCTGCAGAAAGCGCAGCAGCTTGGCCTGCAGCCGCGGGCTCATCTCGCCGACGCCGTCGAGAAACAGGGTGCCGCCGGCGGTCAACTCCAGCAGGCCCAGCTTGCCTTCCGGACGCGCGCCCTCGAAAGCGCCGGGGCCGTAGCCGAACAGTTCGGTCTCGGCCATGGATTCCGGCAAGCCGGCACAGTTCAGCGCCATAAAGGGCGACTGCCCGCGCGGGCTGGCCAGGTGGCAGGCGCGGGCCAGCAGCTCCTTGCCGGTGCCAGTCTCGCCCTCGATCAACAGCGGCGCATCCAGTGGCGCCATACGCCGCGCCTCCCTGACCACCGCCGCCATCACCTTGGAACTCTGGAAGATGCTGTCGAAGCCGCGCAGCTCCTGCTTGCGTACGTTGTAGATGCGCTCGCCGACCCGATCGGCGCGGTGCAGGGTCAGCACCGCGCCGGCCAGCGCCTCGCTCTCGTCGTGCTCGGTCTGCAGCGGGGCGATATCGGCGAGAAACACGTCGCCCTTGACCTTGACCCGCAGGCCATTGATCCGCGA
>NZ_JAUYNP010000203.1 GCF_030696055.1 Pseudomonas sp.
TCGGCGATACGGCGTTAGAAATGGCCTCGGGCTGCTCATTTACAGCCCGTAAACTCCGCGCCCTCGGCCATTTCTGCCTTGTCTCGCTCTAGCTCGCGAGACCTGAAACAGGTTCAAACGGCTGCTTTACCGAACTTGCCAGGCTGAGCATGGGCTCAGCCTGGCAGGCGCGGTGCATCCCCAGAGCTTTCAGCTCTCCTATATCTGTCCTTTTTTGCCGCTGCGGTGGGCTTGGCTGTGGCCAATCCTTTGATCAGCCATGGGCAAAACATGACGGAGTTCAAATTGTGCCCGAGCGTTGGCGCTAGCATCCACGGCCAAGCGCTCGGCAGCAGCGCGAAAAATAATAACAACGCCTGAACAGGATGCCTGCGCATGGATGATCGACGGCCATTGGTTCCGCTTGCCAAGGGGGTGCTGCGTGAGAGCTTGCTGGAGCTGCTCGCGCGCAGTGAGCACTTTGCCCTGACCCTGCTGCTGGCGCCCGCCGGCTCGGGCAAGTCGACTCTGCTGGAACAGTGGCGCGCGCAACGGGCAGCGGGAGCCGTGCTGTATTACCCCTTGCAGGCCAGGGACAACGACCCGCTGTGCTTTTTCCGCCGCCTGATCGACAGCATCCGCAGCCAGGTGGGCGACTTCGACAGTTCCTGGTTCAACCCCCTGGGGGTGGCGGCGGAGGTGTCGGCGCAGCGGGTCAGCGATCACCTCGCCGATGCCCTGGCGCGTATCGAACAGCCGCTGTTTATCGTGCTGGATGACTTTCAGTGGATCGACTCGCCGACCATCCTGGAGCCGCTGGCGGCGCTGCTGGAGCAGCTGCCGAGCAATGTGCGGGTGATTCTGGCCAGCCGTAATCACCCAGGCTTTTCCCTGAGCCGGCTGAAGCTGGAGAACCGTTTGCTGTGCATCGATCAGCACGACCTGCGCCTGTCGGCCGAGCAGGTGCAGCAACTGAACGAGCATTTGGGCGGCGGCAGCCTGAGCGCCGCCTATGTCGATAGCCTGCTGGGCATGACCGAGGGTTGGGTGGCGGGGGTGAAGATCGCCCTGTTGGCCTATGCGCGTTTCGGCACCTGCGCCCTGGAGCGCTTCAATGGCAGCCAGCCGGAAATAGTCGATTACTTCGCCCACGTGGTGCTGCGCCAATTGGCGCCGAGCCTGCGGGAGTTCCTGCTCTGTAGCGGCCTGTTCGAGCGCTTCGATGGCGCCCTGTGCGACCACGTACTGCAGCGCAGTGGCTCGGCCTTGCTGCTCGAGGAGCTGGCCGCGCGGCAGCTGTTCCTCTTGCCGGTGGACAATCAGCCGGGCTGGTTTCGCTACCACGCCCTGCTGCAGGACTTTCTCTGCCGGCGTTTGCTGATTGAAGAGCATGCGCGGCTGGCGACCTTGCACAAGCGCGCCGCCGACTATTACCAGGGTCTGGGTGAGTATGAACAGGCCCTGCAGCATGCCCAGCGCAGCGGCGATCAGGCGTTGTTTCTCCGCCTGTTGGAGAGCAGTTGTGCGCTCTGGGTGCGCGCCGGGCAGTTCGGCGACATCCTGCGCTGGCTGGAGCCGCTGCCGGAAACCCTGCTGTTGCAACAGCCCAGGCTGGTCAGCTGGCTGGTCGCCGCGCTGTCCCTGTCGCGGCGCTTTTATCAGGCGCATTACTACCTGGAGGCGCTGGATGGCCGGGACCAGGCCGCCTGCAGCGCGCCCTTGGAGCCGGCGGCGCGGGCCTTTCTCGGCTTGCTGCTCGGCCTGTTCGAGCAGGACAAGGACTTCGTTCCGCCTGCCGCTGCGCGCGACTTGCTCGGCCCGGGCCAGGCCGCGGAGATTCGCGCCTGCGCGCTGGTGGTGGTCGCCTACCAGCAGTTGCTGGATGCCCGCCTGCACGACGCCATCCGCTTCGCCAGCGAGTCCAAAGAACTGCTGGCGCAGTCCGGCCACAGCTTTCTGGAGAGCTACAGCGACCTGATCATCGCCCTCTGTCACCGCAATGCCGGGCGCGCCAGCCATGCACGCAAGCAGGTGTGCGACGATTACCGGCGCACCGACCAGCAGGCACCGGCCTGGGTCAATCGCGCCACGGCCATGGTGGTGGTGCTCTATGAGCAGAACCAGCTGGCCGAGGCGCAGCAGCTGTGCGAGGAGCTGCTGGCGGTGGTCAACTCGTCCTCGGCGACCGAGGCGATCGCCACCGTCTATATCACTCTGGCGCGCCTGTTGCAGCGCCGCCAGCTGGGGCAGCGGGCCAGTCGCCTGCTCGATCAGCTGTCGTGCATCCTGCAACTGGGCAACTACGCGCGCTTTGTCAGCCAGGTCGCCCAGGAGAGCATGCGTCAGGCCTATCTGAGTGGCAAAAGCGCCGCCCTGGAGGCCGTCGCCCAGCGTTACGGCCTGGCCGAGCGCTTGCAAGCTGGCGACTGGGCCAGCGCGCGACCCTATGACGAGAGTTGGGAGCGCCTGGGCCTGGCCTGTGTGTACTGGTTGCAGGCGCGCGGCGCCCAGGGCCAGGCCGAACGCATTCTCAGGGTGTTGGCGGCCTCCTTGCGGCAAAGCGAGATGCGCGCGCGGCTGTTGGTGGTCGAAGCCAATCGGCTGGTGCTGATGGCGCCGGGTCAGAGCCAGGGGCAGCGCCTGAGCGCCTTGGGCCGTCTGCTGGAGGACCATGGCGTGGTCAATATCAGCCGTTCGGTGTTCGATGAGGCGCCCGGCTTCGGCATCGGCCTGTTGAGCCTGGCGCAAGCCGGCTTGCCCGCCGTGCCGGAAAAATACCGCGAGTGCTACGGCGAGTTTCTCCAGGACCTGCAAGCCGCTGCGGCGCCCAGCCCGGTCGCGACCGGCCTGCTCACCGGCCGCGAAGTGGAGGTGTTCGAGTGCCTGCTCAACGGCCTGTCGAACAGCCAGATCAGCGACAAGACCGGCATCGCGCTGTCCACCACCAAGTGGCACCTGAAAAATATCTACTCCAAGCTCAATGTCTCCAGCCGCACCGAGGCGATTCTCGCCGTGCGCCCGCGCGCATCCCTCAGCTAATCCGCCTCCATTCTCCTGGGAAGCTGTTCACGATCTTGTGAGCTAGAGCAATACAAGGCAAAAGCAGGCGAGGAAGCGGAGTTTACGAGCTGTAAATGAGCATTCCGAGCCTGCTTTTAACGCAGTAGGGCCGACGCGCAGCAGATCGTGTACAGGTTCCAACTGATTGGCCGCAGCCCCTCCGCTGGAGGGGGGTGCTGCGCCATGGCCTGCCCCTAGGCTTGATCCTGCGCTGCTATGTCAGTAGCCGCCTTGTCCGCACAACAATAAAAACGGGAGCAATCGCCATGTCGGTATGGGTCACTTGGCCAGCTTTGACCAAGCTGGGAACGTTGGGTGTAGTCTCCGGGCTACTGGTGTTGGCGGTCGAACGCCAGTCGTTGTTCGAGAACAACCTCTTCGATGTCGAAAACTACGCGGGCTATAACGCCACTATCAGCTGCGATGCGCGCAGCCTGGCGGCCCGCACCGAGGATGGCACCTGCAACATTCTCAGCAACCCGGCCGAGGGCTCGGTGTATCGGCGTTTCGGTCGCAACGTCGACCCGGCGGTGACCCAGGGCGAAACCAGCACGCTGCTCACGCCCAACCCGCGGGAGGTGAGTAACAGCCTGATGGCGCGCGGCGAATTCAAGCCGGCCGCCAGCCTGAACTTTATCGCCGCGGCCTGGATTCAATTTATGGTGCACGACTGGTTCGACCACGGCCCGAATGCCGACGCCGACCCCATCCAGTTCCCGCTGCCGCCTGGCGATGTATTGGGCTCGGGCAGCATGTCGGTCAAGCGCACCCAGCCCGACCCGACGCGCAGCAGCGCCGACGCAGGCAAGCCGCAGACCTACCGCAACCACAACACCCACTGGTGGGACGGCTCGCAG
>NZ_JAUYNP010000210.1 GCF_030696055.1 Pseudomonas sp.
GCGGCCTGTTGGCAGTGATTGTGCGCATCGCCCGCGGCGCTCATTTATCTGCCAGCGACATTTACATACTTATCGCGACCTGCCCCGCAGCCCGTGGTTTGCCGCGTCGGAAACGGATGTAAGCATGTCGCCCATGGATAAGGTTAGTGTCGCGCCCGACTCCACACTCCAATCCAGCCGAAACATAAGGACATGAGCGAATTCCCCGTTCACCCGATGCACCCACGGCAGGTGCCGGACGGGGCAATGACGCCGCCTTGCGTAGCAACCGATTAGCCACTTTTGCGGCACTCGCGAAGCGAGTCGCCATGAGGAGTCACCGATGGACTGCACCCATACACCGCTGAGCACCCTGGGCCTGGGCGATCCGCTGGAACCCGCGCGCAAGGCCACCGCCGAGATGCTGCAGAGCCGCGAGCGCACCTACTCGCTGCCGCAGCCCTTCTATAGCGACGAGCGCCTGTTCGAGATCGACATGCAGGAGATCTTCCACAAGGAGTGGTTGATCGCCGGCATGACCTGCGAGATCCCGACCAAGGGCAACTATATGACCCTGCAGATCGGCAAGAACCCGATCATCGTCATCCGCGGCGCCGAGGGCGTGGTGCATGCCTTCCATAACGTCTGCCGGCATCGCGGTTCGCGCCTGTGCACCAGCGACAAGGGCAAGGTCGCCAAGCTGGTGTGCAACTACCACCAGTGGACCTACGAGCTGGACGGCCGCCTGCTGTTCGCCGGCACCGAGATGGGCGCCGACTTCGACATGAAGGACTACGGCTTGAAGCCGGTGCACTGCAAGACCGCCGGCGGCTACATCTTTTTATCCCTGGCCGAGAACCCGCCGGCCATCGACGACTTCCTCGCCACCCTGGCTCACTATATGGAGCCCTACGACATGGAGAACACCAAGGTGGCGGTGCAGACCACCTTGATGGAGAAGGCCAACTGGAAGCTGGTGCTGGAGAACAACCGCGAGTGCTACCACTGCAGCGGCTCGCACCCGGAATTGCTGAAGACCCTGCTGGAATGGGACGACGTCACCGACCCGCGCGCCGACCAGGCCTTCAAGGACCATGTGACCGCATCCGCCGCCGCCTGGGAGGCGGAGAAGATCCCCTACGCCCACGCCGGCTTCGGCCTGCGTAACCGCATCGTGCGCATGCCGCTGCTCAAGGGCACGGTGTCCATGACCATGGACGGCCAGCAGGGCTGCAAGAAGCTCATGGGCCGGATCAAGAACCCCGACCTCGGTTCGATGCGCATCCTGCACCTGCCGCACTCGTGGAACCACTGCATGGGCGACCACATCATCGTCTTCACCGTGTGGCCGATCAGCGCCCAGGAGACCATGGTCACCACCAAGTGGCTGGTGCACAAGGATGCGGTGGAAGGCGTCGACTACGACGTGGCGCGCCTGCGCGAAGTCTGGGACGCCACCAACGACCAGGATCGCCGCCTGGCCGAAGAGAACCAACGCGGCATCAACTCCACCGCCTACCAGCCCGGCCCCTACTCGAAGACCTACGAGTTCGGCGTGGTCAACTTCGTCGACTGGTACAGCGAGCGCCTGCTGAACAACCTCGGCGCGGCGCCGGCGCCCTACCTGCGCCAGGTCGGCGCGGAGTAAGGCCCATGTCCTGGGGGCTGGCGCTGCTGATCCTGCTGACGCTCTACGGCCTTAGCGCAGGCCGGCGCCCCAGCCCACCCGAGGACAACCCGACACACTGAGACCCACCTCGAGGGTCACCTTCGCCCCTGCCGGCTACCACCGGGCAGGGGCTTTTTTTGTCTATGCCCCAATTACGTGTTGCACGCAGCTTTCGTAGGGTGGGCCGCATGCCGCCATTGCCAAGCATCACGCCACTCGGGACGCGGCGTAACCCACCATCGGCGCAACGCGCTCCATTGCCTGGTGGGTTACGCGCCGCACCACTGTTGCGTATGGATTCTCGGTCGGTGTTCCGCGCCGCTAACCCACCCTACGAATCTCGATGTATCGCCAGACCTGCCCCAACAAGATCCATAAACTGCCCCCTCGCCCACTTACCGGCTTATCCAGCGACGACCTGGCTTTGACGCTTTCGGCAATACCCCGGTCGCTTTTGCACCGGGTCGCCCCGCCCCCCAGGGATATGCTCAATCCAAAGCGCCAACAGCGGGTTTGGCGTCACGAATCCAAGGGGACTGCCTGATGAGCCCAGCCGAATTGCACGCCGACAGCATAGTTATCGACGGCCTGATCATTGCCAAGTGGAACCGCGAACTCTTCGAGGACATGCGCAAGGGTGGCCTGACCGCCGCCAACTGCACAGTGTCGGTGTGGGAAGGCTTCCAGGCCACGGTGAACAACATCACCGCCAGCAACAAGCTGATCCGCGACAACAGCGACCTGGTGATCCCGGTGCGCAGCACCGCCGATATCCGCACCGCCAAGGAGCAGGGCAAGACCGGCATCCTCTACGGCTTCCAGAACGCCCATGCGTTCGAAGACCAGATCGGCTATGTCGAGGTGTTCAAGCAGCTCGGCGTGGGCATCGTGCAGCTGTGCTACAACACCCAGAACCTGGTCGGCACCGGCTGTTACGAGCGCGACGGCGGCCTGTCCGGCTTCGGCCTCGAGATAGTCGCCGAGATGAACCGCGTCGGGATCATGTGCGACCTGTCCCACGTCGGTGCCAAGACCTCCGAAGAGGTCATCCTCGAATCGAACAAGCCGGTGTGCTATTCGCACTGCCTGCCGTCCGGCCTGAAGGAACACCCGCGCAACAAGTCCGACGCCGAGCTGAAGTTTATCGCCGACCACGGCGGCTTCGTCGGCGTGACCATGTTCGCCCCCTTCCTGGCCAAGGGCATCGACTCGACCATCGACGACTACGCCGAGGCCATCGAGTACGTGATGAATATCGTCGGCGAAGACGCCATCGGCATCGGCACCGACTTCACCCAGGGCCATGGCCAGGACTTCTTCGAATACCTGACCCACGACAAGGGCTACGCCCGCCGCCTGACCAACTTCGGCAAGATCGTCAACCCGCTGGGCATCCGCACCGTCGGCGAATTCCCCAACCTGACCGAAACCCTGCTCAAACGCGGCCACTCCGAGCGCGTGGTGCGCAAGGTCATGGGCGAGAACTGGGTACGCGTTCTCAAGGACGTCTGGGGCGAGTAAGCCTTTTTAGCAGCCCCTCTCCCCCGCCCCCTCTCCCATGAATGGGAGAGGGGAGAAAGCCGCCAACATGCGCGGACAGCCCCCTCTCCCGCTT
>NZ_JAUYNP010000215.1 GCF_030696055.1 Pseudomonas sp.
CCGGCCGTGGCCGCCGGCACCTTCGCCGCCTTCCCGGAGCAGGTCGACGCCCAGCGCAAGCAGGACCCCAACCTCGATCACGAATCGCCGCTGCACGAGCTGTTCGCCGACCAGCTGGCCAGCGCCGACCTGGTCATCCTCAACAAGGCCGACCTGCTCGACGCCGCCGCCCTGGCCGCGGTGCGCGCTGAGGTGGCCGAGGAGCTGCCGCCGGCGGTCAAGGTCATCGAAGCCCATGGCGGCGAGCTGCCGCTGGACGTGCTGCTGGGCCTGAACTGCGAGACCGAGCTGCATATAGACGGGCGCAAGACCCACCATGATCTGGAGGGGCATGAAGAGCACGACCACGATGAATTCGACTCCTTCGCCGTCGAGCTGCCCGAGGCCGAGGAAGCGCGTCTGTTGCAGGCGCTGAAAGCCGCCGTAAGCAGCCATGGCATTCTGCGTATCAAGGGTTTCGCGGCTATTCCCGGCAAGCCCATGCGCCTGCTGCTGCAGGGCGTCGGCCAGCGCTTCGACAAGCATTTCGACCGCGCCTGGCAGGCCGATGAGGCGCGTATCAGCCGCTTGATCGTGATTGGCCAGAGCCTGGATCAGGCCATCATCACTGCCGAGTTGCAGGCGGCGTTGGCGTGAATAGGCTGATCGCCAGCAAGCTGGCTCCTACACGAACGCATGCTCCTGTAGGAGCCAGCTTGCTGGCGATGCTTTCCATGGGCATCGGCTAACCATGCACCTATTGCGCATCCAGCCCGGTAGCCAGCTGCCGGCCGACAGCATCACCGACCTCGGCCAGACCCCGGCCGAGCTGGTGATTCTCTGTACCGGCGATTCGCACCTGTCCTTGCTGGCCGAGGTGGCGCGGCAGCTGCCGGCGGATTACCCGAGCCTGCGCCTGGCCAGCCCGGCGCAGCTGAGTAACCACGCCTCGGTGGATTTCTACGTCGAGCAGGTGCTGCAGCACGCCAAGGTCATCCTGATTTCCGTGCACGGTGGCGTCAGCTACTGGCGCTACGGCATCGAGCGCCTGGTCGAGCTGGCCGAACGCGGTGCGCGGGTGATACTGGTGCCGGGTGACGACAGCCCCGATCCCGAACTGACTGGCCTGAGCAACGTGCCGGTGGCGGAGGTCGAGCGGCTCTGGCAGTTCCTCCGCCAGGGCGGTGCGGGCAACGCCTTGCAGCTATTTAACTGCATCGCCAGCCGCTGGTTGCAGCGCGATTATTCCTGGGCAGAACCCCAGGCCTTGCCGCGCGTGGGCCTGTATCACCCGCAGCAGGCCAACCCGAGCCTGGCGGACTGGCGCGCAAGCTGGCAGACCGATGCGCCGGTGGTGGCGCTGCTGTTCTATCGCACCCAGGTGCAGGCGGCCAACACCGCCTTTATCGATGTGTTCTGCCAGCGCTTGCAGGCCCAGGGACTCAATCCGCTGCCGATTGCCGTCGCCAGCCTGAAAGAGGACGCCTGTTTAGCCCAGGTCGAAAGCTGGCTGGATGAGACCGGCGCGGCGCTGATTATCAATACCACCGGCTTTGCCATGAGCAATCCGGAAGCGCCGGAGCTACGCCCCTTCAGGCGTGACGTGCCTGTACTACAAGCCATTTGTGCGCTGGACAACCTCGAACAGTGGCAAGCTAGCGCCCAGGGCCTGGGTTCGCGCGACCTGGCCATGCATATAGTGCTGCCGGAGCTGGACGGCCGCCTGATCACCCAGCCGATCAGCTTCAAGGGCCTGGCCTGGCGCAGCGAGCGCAGCCAGAGCGATGTGGTGTGTTACCGGCCAAACCTACCGGGGATGGATTTTGTCGCCGAGCTGGCGCGCAACTGGATTGCCTTGGCGCGCAAAAGCAACGCCGACAAGCGTATCGCCCTGATCCTGGCCAACTACCCGACCCGCGATGGGCGCATCGGCAATGGTGTCGGCCTGGATACCCCGGCGGCGGCGCTCAATATCCTCCGTGCCCTCGAACAGCAGGGCTATCCGGTCGAACGCTTGCCGCACAGCGGCACCGCGCTGATCCACCAGCTGCTCGGCGGGGTGACCAACGACCTGGACAGCCTCGACGCGAGGCCCTGCGCCCAGAGCCTGGCGCTGGACGACTACCTGGGGTTTTTCCACAGCCTGCCCGAGGCCAACCAGCAGGCGGTGCGCGAACGCTGGGGCAGCCCCGAGCAGGACCCCATGTACCGAGGAGAGCGCGGCGGGCGGCTGATGATCGCCGGCCTGCGCTTTGGTTTGACCTTTGTCGGCATCCAGCCGGCGCGCGGTTATCAGGTCGATGCCAGCGCGGTCTATCACGACCCCGATCTGGTGCCGCCCCACGGCTACCTGGCGTTCTACTGCTGGCTGCGCCGGGCGTTCGCCGCCGATGCGGTGATCCACGTCGGCAAGCACGGCAATCTGGAATGGCTGCCGGGCAAGAGCGTCGGTCTATCCGAGCAGTGCTGGCCGAGCGCGATTCTCGGCCCGCTGCCGAATATCTACCCGTTTATCGTCAATGACCCGGGGGAGGGTGCTCAGGCCAAGCGCCGCACCCAGGCCGTGATCATCGACCACCTGATGCCGCCGCTGACCCGCGCCGAAAGCTACGGCCCGCTGCGCGATCTGGAACGCCTGGCCGACGAATACTACGAGGCCAGCCAGCTCGACCTGCGCCGCGCCTCCGAGTTGCGCGGCGAGATTCTGCTCAAGGTGCGCGAGGCCAGCCTGGACCGCGAGCTGGGCCTGCAACTCAACGAAGACCCCAACAGCTGGCTGCCGCAGCTGGACGCCTACCTGTGCGACCTCAAGGAATCGCAGATCCGCGATGGCCTGCATGTGTTTGGCGAATCACCGCTCGGCACGCTGCGCCGCGACACATTGCTGGCGCTGCTGCGTATCCCCCGGGGCGATGGCCAGGGCGGCAACGCCAGCCTGCTGCGCGCCCTGGCCCGCGATCTGCAGCTGGGCTTCGACCCGCTCGACTGCGAGATGGCCGCGCCCTGGCAGGGGCCGCGCCCGGCCGTGCTGGCAGAGCAGAGTGACGACGCCTGGCGTACTGCCGGCGATACCCGCGAGCGTCTGGAACTGCTGGCCTTGCACCTGATCGACGGGTTGGATTTTGCATCCGTTGGCGCGGAAAGTAGCCAGGTACTGCAGCGCTTGCGTGAGCAGATCGCGCCGCTGCTGGATGCCTGCGGCCAGGCCGAGATGCACGGCCTGCTCGCTGCGCTGGCCGGGCGCTTCGTCCCCGCCGGGCCGAGTGGCGCGCCGAGTCGCGGTCGCCTGGATGTGCTGCCCACCGGGCGCAACTTCTACAGCGTCGATGTGCGCAACCTGCCGACGCCAACCGCCTGGCGCATCGGCGTGCAGGCGG
>NZ_JAUYNP010000225.1 GCF_030696055.1 Pseudomonas sp.
AATAAGCCGTTGGCGGTGGGTGGCTCGGCGGATCGACGCGGGGTGATCGCCACCTGCAACTATGAAGCCCGCAGTTATGGCGTGCGTTCGGCTATGGCGTCCGGGCAGGCCCTGAAACTCTGTCCGGACCTGTTGATCGTCAAGCCGCGCATGGATGCCTATAAAGCCGTGTCGCGGGAAATTCAGGCGATCTTTCGCGAGTACACCGAGCTGATCGAGCCGCTGTCGCTGGATGAGGCCTACCTGGATGTCACCGGCAGCCCGCACTTTGCCGGCAGCGCCACGCGTATCGCCCAGGATATCCGCCGGCGGGTGTCCCAGGAGCTGCATATCACCGTATCGGCGGGGGTGGCGCCGAACAAGTTCCTGGCCAAGATCGCCAGTGACTGGAAAAAACCCAACGGTTTATTCGTGATCACCCCCGATCAGGTCGAGGATTTCGTGGCGGCCCTACCGGTGAATAAGTTGCATGGAGTGGGCAAGGTCACGGCGGACAAGCTCGGGCGCTTGGGTATCCGCACCTGTAGCGACCTGCGCGAGTGGAACAAGTTGGCGTTGGTCCGGGAGTTCGGCAGTTTCGGCGAACGCCTGTGGGGCTTGGCGCGCGGTATAGATGAGCGCGCGGTGCAGACCGACAGCCGCCGCCAATCGCTCAGCGTGGAGACCACTTACGATAAAGACCTGGCGGATTTGCCGGCGTGCCTCGTGCAATTGCCGCAACTGCTCGAGGAACTGGACAGGCGCCTGGCGCGGCTGGACCCGAGCTATCGAGCGGACAAGCCCTTCGTCAAGATCAAGTTCCACGATTTCAGCCAGACCACCCTGGAGCAGGCCGGGGCGCGGCGTGATCTGGACAGTTACAGGCTGCTGATGAGCGCCGCCTTTGCCCGCGGCAACAAACCGGTGCGGCTGCTCGGGGTGGGGGTGCGCCTGCATGACCTGCGCGGTCGGCACGAGCAGTTGGAGTTATTTGCGCAGTAGGCTGGGTTAGCCGCATGTGCGGTGCCCCGACCGAACAGCCGGATCTGCTGCGGCGTAACCCAGCATTGCAGGGTGACTAACGACGCTGCGCCGGGTTACGCGGCGCCCGGATACGCCGCCAGCTGCCAAGGCAGTGGCACGCGCCGCTAACCCAGCCTACGGCTTTAGTCTTTTTCCGGCCACAGACGCAGCGGCTTGCCTTCGCCTGGCCACAGGCGCAGTTGCTCGATGGGGGACAAGTCCCAGCGCTGCACCTTGCTCAGGCTGTCGAGAAAGCGCGCTTCCTGTTCCATCAGCGCGGGCGCGCACAGCTTGCGGGTGCTGCCGGCGGCGCTAAAGCTGAGCTGGTCGCCTTCCAGGCTGTAAGCGGCGAACCAGTGGTTGCAGCCGGCGTTGCCATAGGCGCGGCCATCGTCACCTAGGGTGATGGTCAGGTGGCTGTTGTCGATCAGCGGGCGTTCGCCAATCCATTCCACTTCATAGCTGTGTTCGGTTTCCAGTTGCGGGGACGCGCTGGCGCAGCCGAGCAGAGCGGCACTCAGCAGGGCGATGGCGAGTCCGTGTTTCATGGCGCTTCCTTGGCGATGCAGTTGGGGCACAGATGGCGGTCTTTCTGCTGGTGCCAGCCCAGTTCCTTGATCCGCGCCTCGGCGGCCGGCGCCTGGGCTTTCTTGCCGAGGGCGGCGTCCACGGCGAACTCGAAGTCCAGCTGGGCCTTGCAGCCATCGCACTTGACCTGCCAGTTGAATATCGCCAGTTCTTTGAAAGCTGGCCCGCTGGCCACCGCGACCCACTGGCCGCGCGGGTTGATCAGGTGGCGGACCTTGTCGGCCTGCAGGCGCATGGACAGCTCGCGGCTGCCCTTGAGGCTGACCAGCAGCACGTCGCCGCTTTGCACCGAGCCGCCGTTGCCGGTGACCTGGTAGCGGCCTGGAGCCAGTGCGCGACATTCGATCAGGGTGTGTTCGGGGTTGAGCAGGTTGTAGCGAAAATCGTGTTCGGCCATGAGTCCTCCAGATGTGCGCAAATGCTATCACGCGCCAGGGACAAGCTGATTGCTCGGCGTGCCGGCCAGCCAGGCGGCGATATTGTCGCGGGTGGTGGCGGCAATCGCGGCCAGGGCTTCGTGGGTGAGGAAGGCCTGGTGCGCGGTGATCAACACATTGGGGAAACTCAGCAGGCGTGCCAGCACATCGTCCTGCAGCGGTTGGTCGGAGCAGTCCTCGAAAAACAGCTCGGCCTCTTCTTCGTAGACATCCAGGCCGAGGTAGCCGAGCTGGCCGCTTTTCAGCGCGCCGATCAGCGCCGGGGTGTCGATCAGTGCGCCGCGGCCGGTGTTGATCAGCATCACTCCGCGCTTCATCTGCTGCAGGCGCCGGGCATCGATCAGGTGCTGAGTCGCCGGAGTCAGCGGGCAGTGCAGGCTGATGATATCGCTGTGGCCGAGCAGTTCATCCAGTTCGACCTGGCGCGCGCCCAAGGCCGCCAGGGCGCCGATGGGCAGTGGGTCGTTGAGCAGCAGCTGGCAGCCGAAGCCGGCCATCAGCTGGGCGAAGGTCAGGCCGATCTGCCCGGCTCCGATAATGCCGACTGTCTTGCCGTGAATGTCGAAACCGGTCAACCCGTGCAGGGAAAAGTCGCCCTCGCGGGTGCGGTTGAAGGCGCGGTGGGTGCGCCGGTTCAGGGTCAGCAGCAGCGCCAGGGCATGTTCGGCCACCGCATGGGGCGAATAGGCGGGCACCCTGACCACGCACAGGCCGAGTCGCTGGGCGGCCTGCAGGTCGACATGGTTGTAACCGGCCGAGCGCAAGGCGATCAGGCGGCTGCCGCCGGCGGCCAGGCGCTGCAAGACCGGGGCGCTGAGGTCGTCATTGATAAAGGCGCAGACCACCGCGCAACCCGCAGCCAGGGCGGCGCTGTCCAGGCGCAGATGGGCTTCCTGAAAGCTCAGCTGCCAGGCACCGGGCAGGCCGGCGGCGAGAAAGCTGCTGCGGTCATAGGCTTTGCTGCTAAACAGGACGATGCGCATGGCGCTCTCCGGCGTGGGTGTTTAACCGCGCGGCATCAGGCGCTGACCTGGGTTTCGCGGGCCAGGCGTTCGATGGCCGCGTCCAGTTCATCCAGGGCCTGGTTGACGGCTGGGTCGTTCTGTTTCAGCAGGGTTTCGCTGCGCTGACAGGCGGCGCGCAGTTGCGGCACACCGCAGTAACGGGTGGCCCCGTGCAGGCGATGCACGCGCTCCAGCAGGCTGCTGCGTTCGCCGCTTTCGCGGGCCTGGCGAATGGCCTGGCGATCGGTGGGCAAACCGGCCAGCAGCATGCTCAGCATGTCGGCGGCCAGGTCGGCCTTGCCGGCGGCCAGGCGCAGGCCTTCCTCGGCATCCAGCACGTTCAGGTTGTTATTCAAGGCGCTTTCGCTGAATGGCTCAGTGGCTTGATTGCGCAGGGCCAGGCCGGTCCACTTGAGGATCACCTGGGCCAGTTGGCGTTCGCTGATGGGCTTGGTCAGGTAGTCGTCGAGGCCACTTTGCAGCAAGGCGCGCTTCTCATTGGCGAGGGCGTGGGCGGTCAGGGCGACTATGGGGGTGGCGCTTTGCCCCCGTTCGTTTTCCAGCTGGCGAATCGCCTCGGTGGCCTGGCGACCGTCCATGCCGGGCATCTGCACGTCCATAAAGATCAGGTCGAAGACCTGCTGGCCGGCTTTCTCCAAGGCCTCATAACCGCTGTTGGCGATGCTGACCATGGCGCCCATGTCGCCCAGCAGGGTCTGCACCAGCAGCAGATTGGCCGGGTTGTCGTCGACGCAGAGAATCAGCGGCGCGCGGCTTGGGCTGGCGTTTGGATGCTCGGCGCGGGTATGCCGTGGGCTGACCAACTGGGCCAGGCCGCGCTGCAGTTTGCGCGTGCAGGCCGGCTTGGCTTGCAACTGGCTGTAAGCGTCCGGCAGCAGGCTGTGGTACAGCGCCTGCTCGGTGGTGGGGCAGAGCACCAGGGTCTTGCAGGCCAGGCGATCCAGGTCCCAGATATATTGGCCGAGGCGCTCCGGTGGCAAAGCCTGGGTACTCACGCCGAGCACCGCGAGGTCGATCGGCTGTTCGTTGTGGCGCGCCGCCGCGACGGCGGCGAGCAGCTTGTCCAGATTGTCGAAGGCGCTGACCTGCAGGCCGCAGTCTTCCAGTTGGTGTTGCAGGGCCTGGCGGGCCAGTTCGTGGCTTTCCAGCAGCACCGCGCGGCGGCCCAGCAACGGCGGGCGCGGCAGGTCTTCGGCGTCGTCGCGGGCCTTGGGCAGGCTCAGGCTGATCCAGAATTCCGAGCCTTCATCGGGGGTGCTGTCGACGCCGATCTCACCGCCCATCTGCTCGATCAGGCGCTTGGAAATCACCAGGCCCAGGCCGGTACCGCCGGCCTGGCGCGACAGCGAGTTGTCGGCCTGGGTAAAGGCCTGGAACAGCTCGCGCAGGTCTTCGTCGGACAGGCCGATGCCGGTGTCCTGCACGCTGATGCGCAGTTGCGCGCGGTCGGCGCTTTCGTCTTCGAGCATGGCGCGCATGACGATGCTGCCGGCGCGGGTGAACTTGATCGCGTTGCTGAGCAGGTTGGTCAGCACCTGTTTGAGCCGCAGCGGGTCGCCAATCAGAGACAGCGGCGTGTCGCGGTAGACCAGGCTGAGTAGCTCCAGCTGTTTCTCGTGGGCCGCCGGCGCGAGTATGGTCAGGCTGTCCTGCAGCAGGTCGCGCAGGTTGAAGGGGATATTTTCCAGCACCAGCTTGCCGGCTTCGATCTTGGAGAAGTCGAGGATCTCGTTGATGATCGCCAGCAGGCTGTCGGCGGATTTTTCGATGGTGCCCAGGTAATCCTGCTGGCGCGGGGTCAGCTCGCTTTTCTGCAACAGGTTGGTGAAGCCGAGGATGCCGTTGAGCGGGGTGCGGATCTCGTGGCTCATATTGGCCAGGAACTCGGACTTGATCCGGCTGGCTTCCAGGGCCTCCTTGCGCGCCAGGTCCAGCTCGATGTTCTGGATCTCGATGGTTTCCAGGTTCTGCCGCACGTCTTCGGTGGCCTGGTCGACGCTCTGCTGCAATTCGTCCTGGGCGTTCTGCAGCGACTCGGCCATGCGGTTGATGCCGGAGGCCAGCTCGTCCAACTCATGGCTGCCCAGCGGCGGCAGGCGGGTTTCCAGGTGGCCATCCTTGAGCTGGGCGACCCCCAGTTTGATCTGCCGCAGCGGCTCGTTGATGGTGCGGCTCATGCGCACCGCGAGCAGGGCGGTGACCATCAGGCCGGTGGCGATCAGCAGCAGGCTGGCAAACAGGCTGCGGTAGCCGCCGAGCAAGGTGCTGTGATGGGACAGTTCCAGCTCGACCCAGCCCAGCAGCTGGTTGCTGGCGTCGCCGACGGCTTCGCCGGTGAGGCTCAGGTGTTGCTCGAAGACCGGCAGGAGGAAGCGCGTGGCGTCCTGGCTGCTGTGCTGCGCGGCTTGCAGCTTGCCGGCGTTGGGCACGGCGTTGAGCATGCTCGGGCCGGCATGGGCCAGGGGCGTGTGTTCGGCGGCGAGGAAGCTGACGGCACGGACATCCGGTTGCTCCAGGGCCTGGGTGGCAATGCGCTGCAGCAGTTTGCCGTCGCCGCGTTGCAAGGCCGGGGCGGCCAGGGGCGCGAGTTGTTCGGTGATCATCTGCCCACGCTGTAGCAGCTGTGCCTGCAGGTCGGACAGCTGAGCCCAGGTGAAGTAGCCGCCGAGCACCAGCGCCAACAGGCTGGTGGGCAGCAGGGTGAGCATGAGCACGCGGCCTTTGATGCCTAAATCCTTTAACACAGCGTTTCTCCCGCGTTGCCGATTCGGTGAAATCCAGCCGGCAGTTTAGCGGCTGCATTCGCCGCAATGACAGTAGCGGCACGCCTACCGGCAAGGATAGAGCGCGCGGCGTTATGGCCGGGCGCGGTTTGCCGTTATCATGGGCACCTTCTTCGCGTCTGGATCATCACGTCCGCCATGAGCCCGCACTACCCCACTATCGCCGATTGCGTCGGCAACACTCCGCTGGTGCGTTTGCAGCGCCTGCCGGGGCATACCAGCAACACCTTGCTGTTGAAGCTGGAAGGCAATAACCCGGCGGGCTCGGTGAAGGATCGTCCGGCGTTGTCGATGATCGGCCGTGCCGAGTCGCGCGGCGCTATCCAGCCCGGCGACACCCTGATCGAGGCCACCTCCGGCAATACCGGCATCGCTTTGGCGATGGCGGCGGCGATCAAGGGTTATCGCATGATCCTGATCATGCCGGACAACTCCACCGCCGAACGCAAGGCGGCGATGACCGCCTATGGCGCCGAGCTGATTCTGGTCGGCGGCATGGAAGAGGCCCGCGACCTGGCCCTGCAGATGCAGGCGGACGGCAAGGGCAAGGTGCTCGACCAGTTCGGCAACTGCGACAACCCCGAGGCCCACTACGAGGGCACCGGCCCGGAAATCTGGCAGCAGACCGGCGGGCAGATCACCCATTTCATCAGCTCCATGGGCACCACCGGCACCATCATGGGCGTGTCGCGTTACCTCAAGGAGCAGAACCCACAGGTGCAGGTCGTCGGCCTGCAACCGATGGAGGGCGCGGCGATTCCGGGCATTCGCCGTTGGCCCGAGGAATACCTGCCGAAGATCTATCAGGCCGAGCGGGTCGACCGGATTATCGACATGGGCCAGCAGGAGGCCGAAGCGGTGATGCGCCGTCTGGCGCGCGAGGAGGGCATCTTCTGCGGCGTGTCTTCCGGCGGCGCGGTGGCGGCCATGCTGCGCCTGTCCGAGGAAGTGGAGAATGCGGTGATGGTGGCGATCATCTGCGACCGTGGCGACCGTTACCTGTCCAGTGGCGTGTATGACGCGCCGAGCAACTGATGGCTAAGAAAGACGGCGGTCTGCGCTTTCAACCCAGCGGCGGTTCCCGTGCGCCGCAAGTGCCTGTGGGTAAGAAACACAAGCTCGGTATCGAGCGCCTGGCCAACGATGGCCGTGGCATCGGCTTCAGCGAGGGGCGCACCTGGTTCGTCAACGGCGCCTTGCCGGGCGAGCAGATCGAGGCGCGGGTGCTGGGTGCCCACGGCAAGGTGGTCGAGGCGCGGGTCGAGCGGATTCTCAGCGCCAGCCCCGAGCGGCGTGATGAGGCCTGCATGCATGCCAAGGTCTGTGGCGGTTGCAGCCTGCAACATATGCCCCACGCCGATCAGCTCGCCCTGAAACAGCGCATGCTCGCCGAGCAGCTGAGTCGTCTGGCCGATCTGCAGCCGGAGGAGTGGGCGGCGCCCTTGGTCGGCCCCGAACTGGGCTACCGGCGGCGCGCGCGGATCGCCGTGCGCTGGGACCACAAGGGCAAGCGCCTGGACGTCGGTTTCCGCGCGGCGGCCAGCCAGGAGATTATCGCCATCGGCGAATGTCCGGTTCTGGTACAGCCCTTGCAGCCGATTATCTCCGCGTTACCGCAGGTGCTGCGCGAGCTGGACAAGCCCCAGGCCATTGGCCATGTCGAGTTGTTCAGTGGCAGTGCCAGCGCCGTGTTGGTGCGCCACACCGCCGCCTTGAGCGAAGTAGACCTGGCGCGTTTGCAGGCCTTCTGTAGCGCCCATGACGCTCAGCTGTGGTTGCAGGGCGAGGACGCGCCGCAGCCGTTCGAGCCGGAGCAGCAGCTGAGTTATGGACTGGATAGCTGGAACCTCAGCCTGGCCTATCGGCCTGGCGATTTTGTCCAGGTCAATCAGCCGGTCAACGAGGCGATGGTGGCCCAGGCGCTGGATTGGCTGGCGCCCCAGGCCGATGAGCGGGTGCTGGATCTGTTCTGCGGCCTGGGCAATTTCGCCTTGCCCTTGGCCCAGCGCGTGCGCGAATTGGTGGCGGTGGAAGGGGTGGCGAGCATGGTCGAGCGGGCGGCCGAGAACGCCGCGCGCAATGGCCTGGGCAACGCGCACTTTTTCCAGGCCGACCTGTCCAACCCGCTGAGCGAGGCCAGCTGGGCGCAGGGCGGCTTCGCTGCCCTGTTGCTCGACCCGCCGCGCGATGGGGCGCTGCAGGTGGTCAAGCAAGTGGCGGCCTTGGGCGTTCAGCGAGTGCTCTATGTGTCGTGCAATCCGGCGACGCTGGCCCGTGACAGCGCCGAGTTGCAGGCGCAAGGTTATCGACTCAAGCGTGCCGGTATCCTCGATATGTTTCCGCAGACCGCGCACGTCGAGGCGATGGCGCTGTTTGTCAGGCAGTAGATTGAACGTGCTTAGATAGGGCTGGTCGCTTGGTTTTGCCCGAGTCAGGCCTTATCTAGGTGCCGTAGGGGCGCATAGGGATTGCGTCTTAGGTGGTTAAACCGACCGGCTCATAGAAGGCCGGCGACTGTTCAGCATGCCTGGGGCCTGCTGTAGGGAAGGTAAGCAAGATGGTTCAGGTGAGAGCGCATCAGCCGATCAACGATGACGGCAGCATCAACCTCGAGGCCTGGCTCGGGCATGTGCTGAAGGTCGATCCGGCGCTGGATCGTGAGGCCTTGCGCGAGGCCTGCGAGTTTGCTCGCGAGGCCGAACAGCAAGCCAATGCCGCGCAGAATCTATGGACCGAGGGCGCATCGAGCTTCCGCTCGGGGCTGGAGATCGCCGAGATACTCGCCGACCTCAAACTCGATCAGGATTCCCTGGTCGCCGCGGTGATCTACCGCTGCGTGCGCGAAGGCAAGGTGCCGCTGGCGGTGGTGCATCAGCGCTTCGGTCCGCTGGTGGCCAAGCTGGTGGAGGGTGTGCTGCGCATGGCGGCGATCAGCGCTTCGATGAATCCGCGCGACTCCCTGGTGCTCGGCTCCCAGGCCCAGGTGGAAAACCTGCGCAAGATGCTGATCGCCATGGTCGACGACGTGCGAGTCGCCTTGATCAAGCTGGCCGAGCGCACCTGTGCGATCCGCGCGGTCAAGCATGCCTCCGAGGAGAAGCGCCACCGGGTCGCCCGTGAAGTCTTCGACATCTATGCGCCCCTGGCCCATCGCTTAGGCATAGGTCATATCAAGTGGGAGCTGGAGGACCTGTCCTTCCGCTACCTGGAGCCGGAGCAGTACAAGCAGATCGCCAAGCTGCTGCACGAACGGCGCATGGACCGCGAGCACTACATCAATGAGGTGATGGGCCAGCTGCGCGTGGAGCTGGAAGCCACCGGGGTCAAGGCCGACATCAGCGGCCGGGCCAAACATATCTATTCGATCTGGCGCAAGATGCAGCGCAAGGGCCTGCAGTTCAGCCAGATCTATGACGTGCGTGCGGTGCGCGTGCTGGTGCCGGAAGTGCGCGACTGTTACACCGCCCTCGGCATAGTGCACACCCTGTGGCGGCACATTCCCAAGGAGTTCGACGACTACATCGCCAACCCCAAGGAAAACGGTTATCGCTCGCTGCACACCGCCGTGCTCGGCCCGGAAGGCAAGGTGCTGGAAGTGCAGATCCGTACCCAGACCATGCACGAGGAAGCCGAGCTGGGCGTCTGCGCGCACTGGCGCTACAAGGGCACCGACGTCAAATCCGGCTCCAACCATTACGAGGAGAAGATCTCCTGGTTGCGTCAGGTGCTCGAATGGCATGAGGAACTGGGCGATATCGGCGGCTTGGCCGAGCAGCTGCGCGTCGATATCGAGCCGGATCGGGTCTATGTCTTCACCCCCGACGGCCACGCCATCGACCTGCCCAAGGGTGCCACCCCGCTGGACTTCGCCTACCGCGTGCACACCGAGATCGGCCACAACTGCCGCGGCGCCAAGATCAACGGGCGCATAGTGCCGCTCAACTACAGCCTGCAGACCGGCGAGCAGGTGGAGATCATCACCAGCAAGCACGGCACGCCGAGCCGCGACTGGCTGAACTCCAACCTGGGCTACGTCACCACCTCGCGGGCGCGGGCGAAGATAGTCCACTGGTTCAAGCTGCAGGACCGCGACCAGAACGTCGCCGCCGGCAAGGCCCAGCTGGAACGCGAACTGCAGCGCCTGGCGCTGCCCCATGTGGATTTCGACAAGTTGGCCGAGAAGGCCAATATGAAGACCAGCGAAGACCTGTTCGCCTCCTTGGGCGCCGGCGATCTGCGCCTGGCGCAGCTGGTCAATCTGGCGCAACAGCTGGTCGAGCCGGATCGGGTCAACGAGCAGCTCGAGCTGATCCCGCGCAAGGCCCTGGGCTTCAAGCCGGGCAAGCGCGGCGATATCCAGATCCAGGGCGTCGGCAACCTGCTCACGCAGATGGCCGGTTGCTGCCAGCCACTGCCGGGCGATCCGATAGTCGGCTATATCACCCAGGGCCGCGGCGTCAGCATCCACCGTCAGGACTGTGCCTCGGTGCTGCAGCTCAGTGGCCGCGAGCCGGAGCGGATCATCCAGGTCAGCTGGGGTCCGGTGCCGGTGCAGACCTACCCGGTGGACATCATCATCCGCGCCTACGACCGTTCCGGCTTGCTGCGTGACGTGACCCAGGTACTGCTCAACGAGAAGCTCAACGTGCTGGCGGTCAATACCCGCTCGAACAAGGACGACAACACCGCGTCCATGTCGATCACAGTAGAGATTCCTGGGTTGGATGCACTGGGCCGGTTGCTGGGGCGGATCAGCCAGTTGCCGAATATCATCGAGGCCCGGCGCCATAGAGTTTCGTAGGATGGGTTGAGCGCAGCGATACCCATGCTGTCGGGGCGCCTGGAACTGTTTTCGCGGTTCGCTCTGGGTTAATTGCGCCGTAACCCATCATTGGCTCGATGGGTTATGCGGCGCGCTGGTTTTATCACCGCTGCATAATCCGTGCTCTGCGCCGCTAACCCATCCTACGGATGCGTACTAACCGGAATTTGCTATGTACCAACTCGACGACCTGCTGCATCTGATGGCCCGCCTGCGTGACCCGCAGTATGGCTGCCCCTGGGACTTGAAGCAGAGCTACGCGACCATAGTGCCGCACACCATCGAGGAGGCTTACGAGGTCGCCGATGCCATCGAGCGCGGCGACTTTGAGCATCTGCCGGGCGAGTTGGGCGATCTGCTGTTCCAGGTGGTGTATTACAGCCAGCTGGCCCGCGAGGAAGGGCGCTTCGAGTTCGCCCAGGTGGTCGATGGCATCACCCGCAAGCTGCTGCGTCGCCATCCCCATGTGTTTGTCGATGGCGATCTGTATGGCCCCCCCGACGCCTCCAAGCTGGCAGAGGCGGCGGTCAAGCAGCGTTGGGAAGAGCTGAAGGCCGAAGAGCGCGCCGAGAAGGCCGCGGCTCCCGAACAACTGTCGCTGCTCGACGATGTACCGACCGCTCTGCCGTCCCTCAGCCGGGCGATCAAGTTGCAGAAGCGCGCCGCCCAGGTCGGCTTCGACTGGCCCGAGGCGCTGCCGGTGGTGGACAAGGTGCGCGAAGAGCTGGATGAAGTGTTGGAGGCCATGAGCGAAAACGATCCGCAAGCGATCGCCGAGGAGATAGGCGACCTGCTGTTTGTGGTCAGCAACCTGGCCCGCCATCTCAAGGTTGACCCGGAAAGCGCCTTGCGCGCGGCCAATGGCAAGTTCGAGCGGCGCTTTCGTTTTATCGAACAGGCATTGCGCGAAGCGGGTCGGGCCATGGAAAATTGCCCCCTGGAAGAACTGGATGCCTTGTGGGGCGAAGCCAAAAAGCAGGAAAAACAGGTATTGGGCTGCGGTGAATGATTTCATGCGGCGTTGTCGGTCAGGCTTGCCCTGCAAGTTGTGTGCTGCGTTTTGGGCTCTCGCGGGTAACACCGGCTGAGCGGCCGCTTAGCGAATCAGTACGGTAAACTTCTGCCCGCTTTGCGGGTGTTAAACAGATGCTGGAAGGGGGCCGTATTCAGGTTCCGGCCGGATCGGCCGATGCCGATCCAGGGTTTCGGCATCGTTATCAATCTTCGAGTTGTGTGAACAGGACAATGGCTAACGCCCATACACTTCAGTTCCAGGAGGAATTGAAGGTCGATCCCCTGCGTAGGGAAGTCGACAGGATTGACTGGGCGACCGTCGACCTGCCCGATACCTGGGCCGACCATATCGACTGGACCCATCTGCCAGATCTACGTCGTGTGCTGCGTACCCTTGCCGGGCGCGAGCGCCAGCGCGTGCGGCTGCCGGCGCAATTGCCGGGCAGCGCCTGGATCCCCAAATACGTCTTGCAGGAATTTCACAACCTGCCCAATGGCAATTACTCCAAATCCTTTAGCCGCGGTTATGCTCAGGGCTTCGACCACGCCATGCTGGGCAGCCTGAAGGCCGGGCGCAGACGGGTCGCCGAGGCTTTGAGCGGCGCGCATTGCGCGCTGGACCTGGGTTGCGGCGCCGGACGGCAGGCTGCTGCGCTGCGTGAGGTGGGGGTTGGCGAAGTCTGGGGACTCGATCCTTCGCCTTATCTGTTGCAGCACGCGGCTCGCGCTTACCCGCAGATCCAGTGGGTGCAGGGGTTGGCTGAGGATACCGGTCTGGCGGACGGGCAGTTCGATGCCGTGGCCGTGTGTTTCGTCTTCCATGAGCTTCCCCCGCATTACCTGCGCCAGGCCCTTGCCGAGCTGGCACGGATTACCAAGCCCGGCGCTCGCTTGGCGGTGCTGGAGCCATCGCCGTTGCAGTGGTCGGCCGGCTATCGCTGGCTCTGGCGCCATCATGGCTGGCGGGGCCTGTATTTTCGCGCGCTGGCCCGGCGAGCCTATGAGCCTTTCGCCGGGGCCTGGCACCAGCAGGATTTCGCCGAGCTGCTGGCCGAGGCCGGCTTCACCTTGCTGCAGGAAGACACCGGCTGTCCGTTTCGTTTCTTTTTCGCGCAGCGCACCGACGACACTGTGGTCAATCACCCACCTCAACCGAGTATGGACAAGTCATGAGCCTTTCCCTCCGCGACCAGCTGCTGAAAGCCGGCCTGGTCAATGAAAAGCAGGCCAAGCAGGCCGGTAAACAGAAGCAGAAGCAGCAGCGTCTGGAACAGAAAGGCCATATCGAGAAGGACGAGTCGCAGAAACTCGCCGCGCTTCAGGCCATGGCCGAGAAGGCGGCGCGTGACCAGGAGCTCAATCGCCAGCAGCAGGAAAAGATCGAGCAGAAGGCCCGCGCCGCTCAGGTCAAGCAGCTGATCGAGGTGTCACGCCTGCCCAAGCTGACCACCGAGGATTACTACAACTTCGTCGACGACAAGAAGGTCAAGCGCCTGTCGGTGAACAAGCTGATGCGCGACAAGCTCAGCAGCGGCTCCCTGGCCATAGTGCGGCACGGCGGCGGTTATGAAGTGATCCCGCGCGAGGCGGCGTTGAAGATTCAGGAGCGTGACCCGCAGCGGGTGATACTGCTCAACACCTCGACCGCAGCGCCGGATGCCGACGATCCCTACGCGGCTTATCAGGTGCCGGACGATCTGATGTGGTAGTGGAGAAAGAGGCCGGGCAATGCCCGGCCTCTTTCTGTCTACTTAACGGCTGATCTGTCGCGAGCACCAGGATGTCGCCTGACCCCCTGTGGTGTTGACAGCGGCGAAGGCCGCTACACTGAGAAATTGGATCCGATTGGCCGCCGACTTCTTGGAGGGGCTATGCGTCACCTTGCCTGCTGCGGACTCTTGCTGCTGTGTGTCCAGGCGGGCTGGGCTGCCGAGCAGCCGGCTGTCAAGGTTTTCACGGTCGGCGTAGAGGACTATGAGAACTGGCTGCCCTATTCGGAATATAGCAACGGCCACTATGGGGGGCTGGGCAGAGCGATTCTGGATGCCTTCGCCGCGCACAAGGGCTATCGCTTTGACTATCGGGTGTATCCGTTAAAGCGCCGCGACTGGCTGTTTATGCGGGGTGAACTGGATTTCAGCTTTCCCGACAATCCCAACTGGGTGGTCGAGTTGCGCGCGGGCCTGGATATTGCCTACGCGCCTATGCTCGATTTCATCGATGGCGTGCTGGTGTTGCCCGAACATAAGGGCAAGGGTGTCGAGCGCTTGAAGCTGCTGGGCATTCCATTGGGGTTCACGCCCTATCCCTATGCGTCTTTGATCGAGTCGGGCGCGGTGCGGGTCGAGGAGTCGCGGGACTATGACTCGCTCTACCTCAAGCTGATCAAGAAGCGGGTCGATGGGGTCTACGTCAATACCCGCATCGCCAAGTACTACTGGGCGAATATCCAGAAGAGCGAACAGGTGGTGTTCGTCTTCGATCCAGAGTTGCCTTACGCTTCGGGCAGCTGGTATCTGTCGTCGATCCGCCATCCTCGGGTGATCGAGGAGTTCGAGGTCTTTATGCGCGACAATCCGCAGCTGATTGAGCGTCTCAAACAGCAATACGGGTTTTAGTGCGGCCTGATCTGTACCTGCGCTCGCCCTACCCTGAGGTCGAGGCTGCGCTGCGCCAAGGCCTGGTTGTCCGGTCTGTTTGGCTGGGTCGTTTACTCGGTTAGGCCCAACACGGTTTTGCCGTCCACAGTGCCGTTTTTAAGCATGATCTGGTATTCCTTGCCGTCCTTTTCCACCTGGTGCAGGCGCACCAGCAGGTAGTTCCAGTCCTTGGCGAACCAGAGCACGGTCTTGCGGTTGCTCTGGGTCGGGTCGCGCACGCGTTCGACCTTGATCGCATCGACCGAGCCCACTTCGGTGCTCACCACTTCTTCGCCCAGCACACGGAAGTCGTAGGTTTCGATATCGTCGCCGTCGACCACCTGGTAGCTCATGCTTTTCTTGCCGGCGGCCACATCGTATTGCAGGGCCAACTGGTAGGTCGACTTGTCCAGTAGGCCGCGGTTCAGCGGCAGGCGTACCGCTGTGCCGCGGTCGTTGCCCAGCACCTGCTTGGCGTTCCAGTCGAAGTCCTGTTCGACCTTCTTGCTCTTGCCCAGGCCGCTGCGCTCGTACAGGTAGGTTTGCGGCAGGAGGGCGGCGTTCTCGACGCGCAGGGTGCTTTGCTCACTCAGGCTGGCGACCAGCATGGAGGCTTGAAAGCTGAGTTTCCACAGGCCGTTATCGACCGCTTCCAGGCTGCGCGAAGCGGTGCCGCTGACCGGCAGTTGCTTCCAGTCGGCGGTGTAGCTGGCGGAGAAAGGTTTCAACTCGGCCGCCAAGGCGGGCAGGCTGAACAAGGCGAGGGCGAAGAGTAAGGCGCGACGCATGGTGTCTCCTGGTTTCGAATCTAGTTTCGAATGATCTGACCGCTACTGGGTAAGGCTTGCTCATCCAGCATTGCCCCTTGTGCGTCAAGGCGCAAACGACCTTCGGCAAACCAGCGCACGGCCAGCGGGTAGATCCGGTGTTCCTGCTGGTGCACCCGTTGCGCCAGGCTGGTCGGCGAATCATCCGACTGTACCGGTATGACTGCCTGTACGACCAGGGGGCCGCCATCCAGTTCCTCGGTAACGAAGTGCACGCTGCAGCCATGCTCGTGGTCGCCGGCTTCCAACGCCCGCTGGTGGGTGTGCAGGCCCTTGTATTTGGGCAGCAGCGAGGGGTGGATATTCAGCAGGCGGCCGGCGTAATGGCGGACGAAGGCTGGGCTGAGGATGCGCATAAAACCGGCCAGTACCACCAACTGCGGATTGAAGGCATCGATGGCCTCGACCAGCGCCGCATCGAAGGCTTCGCGGCCGTCGAACTGCTTGTGGTCGAGCACCTGGGTGGCGATACCGGCATCCTGTGCGCGCTCCAGGCCATAGGCATCGGCGCGGTTAGAAATCACCGCGCCGATGCGGGCCGGGCTGCTCTTGGAGGAGTCAGCACCGGCCTGGATGTCGTCGATCAGCGCCTGCAGGTTGCTGCCGGAGCCGGAGATCAGCACCACTACAGTGCAGTCGGCCATTAGTGCTGTTTCAGGTTGTTCAGCACGACCTGGGCAGCGCCCTCGGCGGCTTCGCCGATCTGGCCGATGACCCAGGGCTGTTCGCCGGCTGCGGTCAATGTTTGCAGGGCGACTTCGACCTGCTCCTGAGCCACGCAGATGACCATGCCGACGCCGCAGTTGAGTACGCGGTGCATCTCGTGCTCATCCACGTTGCCTTGTTCCTGCAGCCAGTCGAATACCGCCGGACGCTTCCAGCTGGCCACGTCGACCAGCGCCTGGGCGCCTTTAGGCAGTACACGCGGGATATTGTCGAGCAAGCCGCCACCGGTGATGTGGGCCATGGCCTTGACCGCGCCTGTGTCCTTGATCAGCTGGAGCAGCGGCTTGACGTAGATGCGCGTTGGCGCCATCAGCAGGTCGGCCAACGGCTTGCCGTCGACCTGAGTGGTTTCGATCTTGGTGCCGCTGACTTCGATGATCTTGCGGATCAGCGAGTAGCCGTTGGAGTGCGGGCCGGAGGACGGCAGGGCGATCAGCGCGTCGCCGGTGGCGACCTTGGAACCGTCGATGATCTCGGCCTTTTCCACCACGCCGACGCAGAAGCCGGCCAGGTCGTAGTCTTCGCCTTCGTACATGCCCGGCATCTCCGCGGTTTCACCGCCGACCAGGGAGCAGCCAGCCAGTTCGCAACCGGCGCCGATGCCGGTCACCACGGTGGCGGCCACGTCGACGTTGAGCTTGCCGGTGGCGTAGTAGTCGAGGAAGAACAGCGGCTCGGCGCCGCACACCACTAGGTCGTTGACGCACATGGCGACCAGATCCTGGCCGATGCTGTCGTGTTTGTTCAGGTTCAGTGCCAGGCGCAGCTTGGTGCCCACGCCGTCGGTGCCGGACACCAGCACCGGTTGTTTGTAGCCAGCCGGGATCTCGCACAGCGCGCCAAAGCCGCCCAGCCCACCCATGACTTCCGGACGCGCGGTGCGCTTGGCCACGCCTTTGATGCGTTCGACCAGGGCTTCGCCCGCGTCGATATCTACACCTGCGTCCTTGTAGCTGATGGAGGGTTGCTTGCTCATAGATCCAGGCCTTTAAGGGGAAATTCGGATAGGCACCGGCGCTTGTGGCGGCGGTCTGCGAAGGCGCGCGATTTTATCAGGCTTGCCGGGCAGCGGCCACCCGGGCGGCGCGATGGTTGCGGGCAGGAAGGCGGCTGTTTAAGGTATAAGCCTTTGCGCGCGGCCTGCCAGACTGTTGTGCGCCACTTTCCGTCTGTCGAGAATCCCTCCATGCGTTTGACCGCTTGCCTGCTTCTTGCCTGTTTGCCGCTGATCAGCCTGCCGAGCCTGGCAGCAACTGTGAGTGATCTGTACCAAGTGCGCGAGCCGGTCGCCAGCCAGCAACCGGATGAGCGGGCTGCCGCGCTAGGGCGAGCCCTGGATACCCTGGTGCTGCGCTTGACCGGCGACGCGAATGCCGCACAAAGCCCGGCGCTGGCGGCCCTGCGCAAGGACCCGCAGCAGATCGTCAGCCAGTATGGTTATGAGGGCGACAAGCTGCTGGTGGATTTCGACCCCTCCAGCACCGAGCGCAGCCTGCGCCAGGCCGGGTTGTCGCTGTGGGGGGCTAATCGCCCGGCCATCCTCACCTGGTGGTTGAACGATGCCAGCGCGGGCAGCAGCCTGATCGGCGATGGCCAGGAAGCTGCGCAAGTCCTCGGGCTGGCCGCCCAGCACCGGGGTTTGCCCGTGCGTTTGCCCTTGGCGGATCTCGACGAACAGCTGCTGGCGACGCCGGAAGCGCTTGCAGCCAATGACCCCGCGGCCCTGCGTACGGCATCGGAGCGCTATGCCGCCGATGCGCTGCTGGCGGTGCTGGCCCGGGAGGACAATGGCCAATGGCAAGCGCAGTGGCGCCTGTGGTTGGGCGATGAGCGCGAGCAGGGCAAGGTGCAGGGTGCCGATCAGGCGGCCTTGGCCGACGCTGTTCTGCTCGCCGTCAGCCAGCGCCTGGCGCCACGCTTTATCGTCGCACCGGGCGCCGCCAACAGCCTGACCATCGAGGTGCAGGGTGTCGATCTGGCGCGTTATGCCGAGCTGCAGCGAATTCTCGAGCCCTTTGCCGCGCAGTTGCGCAAGGTGCAGGGCGATACCCTGACCTTCCAGGTGACCGCCAACGTCGAGCAGTTGCGCGCGCAACTGGCTCTGGCGCGACTGCAGGAAGTCAGCGCCGAGGCCCCGCCGCTCGATGCCAGCCAGCCGGCGCAGACGCCAACCGCTGGCGCCGAGCCCGCCCCGCAGATTGTGCCGCGCGCCGATGTGCTGCGGTTTCGCTGGTAGTCGGCGTAGACTGCCGGCATAGCGGAACGCCTTGCCAAGGACTGCCATGCCTCATCTGCCCAATCTGTTGACTGTGCTGCGCCTGGTGCTGATAGTGCCGATCGCCCTGCTGCTGTTGGCCGAACGGCATGGCCAGGCGCTGGTGCTGTTCGTCGTGGCCGGCCTCTCCGATGCGCTGGATGGTTTTCTCGCCCGGCATTATGGCTGGACCAGCAGGCTCGGCTCGATCCTCGACCCCATCGCCGACAAGCTGCTGTTGAGCATCAGCTATATCTGCCTGGCGGTAACCCTGGTGCTGCCCTGGTGGCTGGCCGTCGTGGTGATTCTTCGCGATGCCCTGATCGTCGGCGGCGCCAGTCTCTACCGGGCGTTGGCCGGCCCGTTCGATTTCAGCCCGAGTTGGCTGGGCAAGTTGTCCACCCTGTTGCAACTGGTGCTGATCACCGCCGTGCTGCTGGAGCTGAGCGTGCTGCCGGCCTTCGCCGAGCTGCGTTGGCCGCTGATCGCCTTGGTGCTGCTGACCAGCTTGGTCAGTGGTGCCCACTATATCTGGGTCTGGACCCGTAAATTCCGTTCCACAAGGATGAAAGCATGATCGATTCACATCGCTGGCTATGGATAGCGGGGCTGTTGCTGCTCGGCTGGTTGCTGTACCTGCTGCAGCCGATTCTTGCGCCTTTCCTGATCGGTGTGTTGCTGGCCTATATGGGCGACCCGCTGGTCGATCGCTTGGAGCGCTGGAAGCTATCGCGCACCTGGGGTGTGGTGGCGGTGTTCGCGCTGATCAGCCTGGTCCTGGCAATTCTGCTGTTGGTGCTGGTGCCCATGCTGGGCAAACAGTTGCTGCGTCTGTACGAGCTGGCCCCGGCCATGCTCGATTGGCTGCAGGATCAGGCGCTGCCCTGGATACAGCTGAAGCTCGGCCTGGCCGAGGGCTTCTGGCGTTTCGATCAGCTCAAGGCGGCCCTCTCCGGGCAATTGGGCAAAACCACCGATATGGTCGGCATGCTGCTGTCCCAGGCCACGGCTTCGGGGCTGGCGTTGCTGGGCTGGCTGGCCAACCTGCTGTTGATCCCGGTGGTGAGCTTTTACCTGATGCGCGATTGGGATCTGATGCTCGCCAAGCTGCGCAACCTGCTGCCGCGTGGCCGTGAAGGGCGGGTGGTGCAGCTGTTCGGGGAGTGTCATGAGGTGCTGGGCGCTTTCCTGCGCGGCCAGTTGCTGGTGATGCTGGCGCTCGGCGTGCTGTATGCCAGCGGCCTGATGTTGCTTGGCCTGGAGTTGGGCCTGTTGATCGGGGTGCTGGCTGGTTTGGCCAGCATAGTGCCCTACTTGGGCGTGGTGGTCGGCATAGGCGCGGCAATCACAGCCGGGCTGTTCCAGTTCGGCGTGGATTTCTACCCGCTGCTGGGGATCGCCGCGGTGTTTATGGTCGGCCAGCTGCTCGAAGGCATGCTGCTGACCCCGCTGTTGGTGGGCGACCGCATCGGTCTGCATCCGGTGGCGGTGATCTTCGCCATCATGGCCGGCGGCCAGCTGTTTGGCTTTACCGGCATCCTCTTGGCGCTGCCGGTGGCCGCGGTGATCATGGTGCTAGTGCGTCATCTGCATGATTTCTATAAACTTTCCGATCTTTATGGTGAGCCCCCTAGCGATTCCGACGAGCCGCCCAGCCCTGCATGACACCCATTCAACTGCCTTTAGGCGTGCGTCTGCGTGATGACGCCACCTTCGCCAACTACTACCCCGGAGCCAACGCTGCGGCGCTGGGCTATGTCGAGCGCCTGTGCGAGGCGGATGCCGGCTGGACGGAAAGCCTGATCTACCTGTGGGGTGGCGAGGGCGTGGGCCGTAGCCACCTGCTGCAAGCCGCCTGCCTGCGTTTCGAGCAGCGCGGCGAACCGGCGGTGTACCTGCCACTGGCCGAGGTGGTCGAATACGGCCCCGAACTGCTGGATAACCTGGAGCAGTGCGAGCTGGTCTGCCTGGATGATCTGGATGCGGTGGCCGGGCGCAGTGACTGGGAAGAGGCGCTGTTCCACCTGTTTAACCGCTTGCGGGATTCGGGGCGACGTCTGCTACTGGCCGCCAGCACCTCGCCGCGCGAGCTGCCAGTCAAGCTGGCGGACCTGCAATCGCGCCTGACCCTGGCGCTGGTGTTCCAGCTGCAATCGCTGTCGGATGAAGACAAGCTACGCGCCCTGCAACTACGCGCCTCGCGCCGCGGCCTGCATCTGAGCGATGAGGTCGGGCGCTTTATCCTGACCCGTGGCGAGCGCAGCATGAGCGCGCTATTCGAATTGCTCGAACGCCTGGATCAGGCCTCCCTGCAGGCCCAGCGCAAGCTGACCATCCCCTTTCTAAAAGCCACCTTGGGCTGGTAGTCCGGTTGTAAGCACAGGCCGTAGGCTGGGTTAGCGGCGCATGTCGCCGGCGAGTGGGCAATCTGAACATCGAGCGCCGCGTAACCCAGCACAGCACCAATGCAGGGTTACGCCGCATCGAATTCAGTCGCTTGGTCGGGCCACACCCATGCGGCCAACCTGCAGCATGGGTATCGCTGCGCTCAACCCATCCTACGTGCATCGACTGCTTCAGCTTTCCCCGGCCAATTTGCGTTCGTATTGAAAGCGCCAGCGGGTAAACATCAGGGCGGCGCAGAACAGGCTCAGGCTGAGCAGTGTCAGCAGCCAGCCGTACAGGGCCTTGGAGGGGTCGAAGGCCGCCAGTACGCCCTGGATAAAGTACAGATTGACCACAAAGCAGGTCCAGGCGTGGGCGCGGGCGTTGCCGAGGATCAGGCCGGGGGCCAGCAGCAGCAAGGGCGCCAACTGCATGGCCAGTATCGCCCAGAGCAGCTTGCCCGGGATCTCGGCAAACAGCAGATGCCATGCCAGTAGCAGGGCGGCCAGGGCCAGGAAACTGAGCAGGCTGAGGGCGCGGCTGATGCTCAGGCGGGGCTTGAGCCATTCGAGTGACGGCAGGGGCTTCGGCGTCTTAGCCACGGGCGCTCTCCAGTTTCAGGGCGGTCTGCGCCAGGCGTTGACCCAGGGCGCGGCACAGGGTTATTTCCTGTTCATCGAGGGGGCGTTTGCTGTCGGCGCCGGCATGGTGGCTGGGGCCATAGGGCGTGCCGCCGCCACGGGTTTCCAGCAGGGCCGCTTCGCTGTAGGGCAGGCCCATGATCAGCATGCCGTGGTGCAGCAACGGCAGCATCATCGATAGCAGGGTGGTTTCCTGGCCGCCGTGCAGGCTGGCGGTGGAGGTGAACACGCCGGCCGGTCTGCCGACCAGGCCGCCGGTTAGCCACAGGCCGCTGGTGCCATCGAGAAAATACTTGAGCGGCGCGGCCATATTGCCGAAACGGGTCGGGCTGCCGAGGGCCAGGCCGGCGCAGTTCTTCAGCTCATCCAGGCTGGCGTAGAGCGCGCCTTCGGCTGGTATAGCGGCGGCTACTGCTTCGCACTCGGTGGAGACGGCCGGCACCGTGCGCAGGCGCGCTTCCAGGCCGGCCATTTCCACGCCGCGGGCAATCTGCCGGGCCATTTCGGCGGTTGCGCCGTGGCGGCTGTAATACAGCACCAGGATATAGGGCGCGCTCAAGGCAATATCTCCAGGATCTTTTCCGGCGGACGCCCCACCACGGCTCTGTCACCGACGATCAGAATCGGCCGTTCGATCAGTTTCGGGTGCTTGGCCATCGCCTCGATCAATTGGGCGTCAGTCAGTGCCGGATTGGCCAGGTTGAGCTGCTGGTACTCCTCTTCACCGCTGCGCAGCAATTGGCGCGGGCCAAGGCCGAGCTTGCGCAGCAGTTCCTGCAATTGCTCGGCATCGGGCGGTGTTTCCAGATAGCGCACTATGCTCGGCGTCAGGCCGCGCTCTTCCAGCAGCTGCAAGGCGCTGCGGGATTTTGAGCAACGCGGGTTATGGTAGAGCTGTAGATCGGTCATATTCGGGTCGCTTGTTATATTCGATGGCGGCTATTCTACCCGCTAACGGCCGCTACGCCTGCGCCTGGAGCGGGTCGTCGGTGGGCAAATGGCTAAGGAGAGGGCATGCGTCAGCGCGTTAACGATCTGTTGGAGTTCTGGCATTTTCTGTTGCAGCGCTTTCTTGCCGACCGGGGCACCAATAATGCAGCGGCCTTGACCTACACCACACTGTTCGCCGTGGTGCCGATGATGACCGTGACCTTTTCCATGCTCTCGGCCATTCCGGCTTTTCAGGACACCGGCGAGCAGATTCAGAGTTTTATCTTCCGCAACTTCGTGCCCTCGGCGGGCGAAGCCCTGCAGCAATACCTGCGCGATTTCACCACCCAGGCCCGTCAGCTGACCTGGGTCGGCGTGGTGATACTGGCCGCCACGGCGTTCTGGATGCTGGTGACCATAGAAAAAGCCTTCAATACCATCTGGCGTGTACGTCAGCCGCGGCGTGGCGTATCGAGCTTTCTGCTGTATTGGGCGATCCTCAGCCTGGGGCCCATCTTGCTCGGTGGCGGCTTTGCCATCAGCACCTATATCGCGTCGCTGTCGCTGATTTCCGGGCCCGATGCGCTGCTGGGGGTGCAGACCCTGCTGAAATTTATGCCCCTGCTATTCAGTGTGGCGGCCTTCACCCTGCTCTATGCCACGGTGCCCAATGCCCAGGTACCGATTCGCCATGCCTGCTTGGGCGGGGTGTTCGCCGCGGTGCTGTTCGAAGTGGCGAAGATGCTGTTTGGCCTCTATGTCCGTTTTTTCCCGGGCTACCAGCTGATTTACGGGGCTTTCGCCACTGTGCCGCTGTTTCTGCTGTGGATCTATCTGTCCTGGCTGATCGTGCTGTTTGGCGCCGAGGTGGTGTGCAACCTGGGCTCCTCGCACCAGTGGCGCAAGCGTGCGATGCCGCGCTTGTTGATAGTGCTGGGGGTGCTGCGGGTGTTCCATGAACGTCAGCATTCGGGCTTGAAAGTGCGCCTGCGCGATGTGCAGCGCCAGGGCTGGCTGCTGGCCGAGCATGAGTGGGAGGAGGTGCTGGAGTTTCTCGAACAGCAGCAGTTGGTCGCGCCGACCGGCGCGGGTTCCTGGGTGCTCAGCCGCGATCTTGGTCATTACAGCGTGGCGCAGTTGTTGAGCCGCAGCCCCTGGCCACTGCCGCGCCTGACTCAGTTGCCGGAACAGCTCGATGAGCCCTGGTACCCGGCGCTGCGCAGCGGCTTGCAACAGTTGCACGATGAGCAATTGGCCTTGTTCGGTGAGAACCTCGCGGACTGGTTGCACCCACAGGCGGATTCGGCCAAGTAGAGTGACAAAAAGCGTCAGTTTGCGGCGCAGCATCGGAGTCTGTTGCGCTGGATGGGTGGGGCAAGGCCGTCAAAGTTGGACAAAGGAGGCTGGCACGCTTCTGGCAATCGCTCGGTAGATTGCAATCAAATTGCCAGCATGGCAGGGATTGGCGCAGTGGAAAGGGTGCTATGGCAACCACTAAAGGCAAGGTGATTCATCTGTATCAGCGTGACCCGCAAGAGGCGCTGGAACGGCTTAACCGTATTACCGGCCTGCGCTTCAGCAGTTGGCCGCAGTCGCTGGTGCCGTTGGTGGAGCAAGCGCAGGACGCTCAAACCGATACCGAGCCGACGCCAGCTGAAACCCAGGCGGGCGGCTCGTCGCGTTAAACGCAAAACCCCGCGTCGAGGCGCGGGGTTTTGGCTGAAGGGGAAAAGCTTGCTTAGGCAGTCGCTTGGCGGCTAGTGCTTTGGGCCAACTCAATGGCTTGGACAAAGAGTTCTTCGACCACCAGGGTTTGCGGGACAACTGCCGAGCGCAGACGCACCTGCATATCTTCGATCTTCAGCTTCACCGGCAGGCGCGCGACGCCCGACAGCAGGATCTTGTTGTGCTGGCTGACCCTGCCGTGATCGACCATCACCTCGCGGCGGGTCGTGCCGTCGCGATAGCTGATCAGCAGGGACACCGGCAAGCTGGCCAACCCCGGCAGTTGCAGCCAGGCGGCTACGTTGAACTCGGCGACGCGCCCTTCATAGCGGGTGACCTGCAAGCGGGCCAGGTTGACTATTGCGGAAGGTACTGGGCCAATCAACTTGTCGTGGGCTTGGGTCATGATTGCGTTTCCAGGCTAATAGCAGGACGTATCGGGCGCGAGTTTCGAAGAAGTATAAGCCTGGGGTTGTCGGCGAAACTGTGCGCTCGGCCGACGTTGGGCGTGACCGCGCTCGCAGTTTGCGTGGTTTAGGGTCTGTTGCCGTTTCGATGCGGCCGCGACGGAGCCTGTTTTTGCGCGGGGCAAGGCACGAGGAGCGTAGTTTGGTTGTTCCAAATGAGCGACGAGAAACGCAGCACCGCGCAAAAACAGGCCCGTCCCTTCGGGTTGCGCGGCAAATGGCGCCAGGCGGCGTTGCAGGGCTTGGCAAGGGAGCGACCATTACCGGCGCCCCGCGCCTTGCTTGGCGCCATTTGGCGCAGCAACGCGGCTCGCCGCGAAACGGCAACAGACCCTAGGCCAACTGCATCGGGTAGCGAGTCACCGAGGCGGTGATCAGGTTGGCCGTCGGCAACTGCAGTAGCGCCTGGTTATTGATACTGGCCAGTTGCAGCCAGACATTCTCCCCTTCGCCGAATTGCCCATTCGGCAGCCAAAGGCCGTGATGCCAGCCAATACCGGGTGCAGGTGTGCTTTGCAGAACGCCTGGGTGGGTCTGCGCACTGGGTGCACGGCGCAGCCAGACGGGCCGCGGCAGGCCCTTTAGATAGCGCAGGCCCAGGTGCAAGCCCTCCGCATTGAGGTGGCGCCAGCGCACCAGGGCCAGGGTTGGTGTATCGCTACCGGTGAGCAGCAATACCAACTGGCCCACGGCTAGTTGCCGGGCCTGATCCTGATTGCACAGCAGGCGAGCGCCGCCCGAGCTGGCGTCGAGTATTTGCGCGGAGGTATGTGCGGGGCGTTGTTCCAGCAACTGGGCGTGAATGCTGCTCAGGCCAACCACCAGGTTGCACGCGCTGGCATGCTCGGCACGCGGGTGACGCCGCTGTTGCCGACCCAGCCAGTGCTGCTGCACGCGCTCGAGTAATTGCCGTTCGCCAGCACTCTGCAGTGGGGCCGGCTCATGCAGGGCAATCAACAAGGCGCCCAGTTCGAAACGGCGTAGATAATCGTGGTTGCCAGCAGCGGGTTGTTCCTGGCTCAGGCAGGGCTGCGACTCGGTCAGGTCGATGGCGGGGCCTTCGAGGTCGTCTTCGTCATCCCATGGCAGCAGGCGCGCCAATCCGGCCAGGGGCGAGAGGGCGGCGAACAACACCAGGCATTCGCCCTCGGCGAGGTGAAAGGGGTTGCTCAGGGCCAGCAACAGCATTTGCTGGTAGAGGCCGCGTAAGGTGCTCGCCGGTGCTGGCTGAAACGCCGCTGCCACGGGCTCATCGAGGCAGTGCTGGTGTTCGCCGATCCAGTACAGCAGGTGACTGTCGCGCCACAGGCTGGGCGGTGGTTCCTGATACAACTGGTAATGGCGCAGCAGGCTTTGCGCGAGAAAGTGCTGAGCCATATACAGGCACCAGGCCAGGTGCGGGCGTGAGGGTTGGCGGCCCTGGAGGATTTGCAGTAACAGGCGCTTGAAACCTATGGCCAGCTCGCTACACAGGTGCACGAACAGCGCGGGCGGAGTTTTGTCGGCCTGGCAGGCCTTGGCATGGTGGCGGTATTCATCGCTGAAGCTTTGCAGCGCGCGCTGTCTTTCGAGTAAGGTCATGGCGCTGCGGTTGAGCCGGAACAACAGGCTGAGCACCTGCTGCAGCGCATTGTCTTGTGGCTGCAAACGCGCCAGGGCCAGCTGCTCGTTGAGCTCGGCTAGAGACGCGGCGTGTTCCTCGAGGATGTCCGGTACTTCCAGGCGCAAGGCATCTAATGTCATATCAACCTTGGGTAAGCGAGGAGCGAATGCATGGACGTGCGATTCCAGGCGGTCATTCGTAGTCTTGCAGGCCTATGCATGGGCTTGCTTGTGGCCGGTTGCGCCGAAGACGTGGGCGTCGATCAGCATGGACGAAAGGTAGCGGTTGAGCGCCTGAATGGCCAGTGGCTGGTGATTAATTACTGGGCCGAATGGTGCACGCCCTGTCGCAGCGAGATTCCCGAATTGAATGCCTTGCAAGAACAGCTGAAAGAGCAGTCGGTGACTGTGCTAGGGGTCAACTTCGACGGCTTGCAGGGTGAGAGGCTAGGCAAGGCGGCGCAAGACCTGGGGATCGCCTTCACCGTGTTGGCGCAAGACCCGGCGGCGCGCTACCAGCTACCACGCAGCGAGGTCCTGCCGGTGACCTATATAGTGGATGACCAGGGCCGTTTGCGTGAGCGTTTGCTCGGCGAGCAGAACGCGGCCGGTTTGCATGCCCGCCTGGTGGCGTTGCAGGTAGCAGGCCGTTGAAAAATGTCGGCGAGGCAGCCGAGACAAGGCAAAAACGGTCGAAAAAGCGGAGTTTACTGGCTGTAAATGAGCATTTTGAGGCCGTTTTTAACGCCGTATCGGCAACGTAGGTAGTTTTTCAACGGCCTGCTAAAGGAGTAATACGATGACGCAGCTTTGTATGCATGCCTATGTCAGTGGCCGGGTGCAAGGGGTGTACTTTCGCCAGTCTACGGCTGAGCAGGCCGAGCGCCTGGATTTAAATGGCTGGGTGCGCAATCTGCATGACGGTCGCGTCGAGGCCCTGTTCGAGGGTGAGGAGAGCGCCGTGCGTGAGCTTGCGGCGTGGCTGGAGCAGGGGCCAAGCGATGCCGAGGTGACTGCCCTGGAGCTGCATGATCAGTCGCTGCAGGGGATTGCCGGTTTTATCGTGCGGCGTTGAGTTGAGGTAAGCAGCTCGTGGGATGGGTTACGCGCACGATACCCATCGGTGCTATTGGTGGGTTACGCGACGCGCAGGCTCCCTGTTGTGTTTGAGCCTCGTACTCCGCGCCGCTAACCCACCCTAGGGTTTGACGTACCAGAAGTCGTGCCAGAAACCTATCACCTTGCCGGGGTAATCCTGCTTGCCGAGGCTGCCGTTATAGCGGGCCAGGGCGCGGCTCAGGTTGCCGTTTTCCTTGCGTAAATAAAAGCTGAGGATGGTGCAGCCATAGCGCAGGTTGGTGGCGTTGTCGGTGAGATTGTCCTGGGGGCGGCCCAGTTCGGCTTTCCAGAACGGCATCACCTGCATCATGCCTTGGGCGCCTACCGAGGAGATGGCGAAACGGTCGAAGTGGCTTTCCGTATGGATCAGCGCCACCACCAGATCGGGGCGCAAACCGGCTTTGTTGGCTTCGCGGTGCACCAGTCTGAGCAGCTCCAGGCGCTCCTGGGCATCGGGGATATAGCGCCGCAGACGGGTGGACATATCCAGCAGCCAGACCTCGGCCTCGAAGCGATCCTGAAAACTGTCGGCTTGCGCCACTGTGCGCTGCAGCAGGGTGCGCAATTCAGGTTCGGGCGCCTGGCGCAGTTGAGCCTGCGCCGATAGGCAGAGCAGCAGGCTCAGCAGCGACAGCAACAGGCGCGTGGCCATCTTCGCTTCAGTCGCTAACGGGATCGGCGACCAGGCGTCCGGCGTCCTGGGTCAGGGCTTGCAGGAAGATTTTCTGCAGCTCTGGGTCGTTGCGGGTCAGCTCGATCAGGCTCTGCTCCAGCTCGCTGGCTTCCTCTTCCAGGCCCAGTTCGGACAAACGCTTGACCCGATGTACCCACTGCTCGACGTCATCGTCTTCGAGATCGTCGTAAATCAGCTCGTGGGCTTCCTGCAGCTTGCCGCGCAGGGTGCGGCTGACCAGCAGCGACGCATCGGCGCGGGCTGTGCCTTGGTCATCTTCGACGTTCAGCAGCAGGGTGGCGATGCGCGCGACATCCTGCTCGGCAAAGGGGCTGTCGAGCAGGTTGAGGCGCAGGATGCCATTGCGGTCGGTGAGCAGTTCGTGGTTTTGCTCGCCGGCTTTGACCTGCACCGGACGTTCCGCCCAGGGCAGGCTGGAGTACTCCGCGCGGGCATCCTGGCGACGCTCCTCGAGGCTGGCGAGATTCTGCTGCGAGCGGCCGTTGGACTCGACGTTCATAAACGGATTGAGCCCGGCAAAGCCATAGCTGATCCAGTCCTTGGTCGCTGCGTCCGGCAGGCTGCCGAGCAGCACCACGTTGAGCGCATTGGCGCTGATGCCGCCGACTACCGCCAGCACGCCGAGCGGCACTTCATACAGTTCGCGCCAGGGCTGATAGGGCGTATAGCGGTCATAACGGCGGGTCACCTCGAAGACGGTGACTTCGAAGGATTTCTGTTCATGCACGCGTACGCGGCGTTGCGGCAGCTCCAGTACGCGCGGTTCGCCGACATCGATTTGCAGGCTGTGATCGAGCAATTTGCGCTCGATGCGCTCCTCGTGTTCGCTGCGTTGCGGCAACTGGTTGGCGCAACCGCTGAGCAACAAGGCAGCGCCCAGGGCGCCGCCGATGAGGTTGAAGGTGCTTCGCTTGAACATGCGGACTCTGGCTAAAAGGGTTGAAATCAGCGGCTGATGCGAGCCTGGATATAGGACAGGATATCGGCCACAGGCACGGCCTGGGCTTCGGTTTCCTGACGGCTCTTGTATTCCAGGTTGCCTTCAGCCAGGCCGCGATCGCTGACGACGATGCGGTGCGGGATGCCAATCAGTTCCATATCCGCGAATTTGATGCCCGGACTGGTCTTCTTGTCACGGTCATCGAGCAGCACTTCGTAGCCGGCGGCGGTCAGCTCGGCATACAGTTTGTCGGTGGCCTCGCGCACGATCTCGGTTTCATAACGCAGCGGCACCAGGGCGATCTGGAAAGGCGCCAGGGTGTCGTTCCAGAGAATGCCGCGTTCGTCATTGTTCTGCTCGATGGCAGCTGCCACCACGCGGGAGACGCCGATGCCATAGCAACCCATGGTCAGGATCACCGGCTTGCCGTTTTCACCCAATACCTGGCAGTTCAGCGCCTGGCTGTACTTGGTGCCCAGCTGGAAGATATGCCCGACTTCGATGCCGCGCTTGATCTCCAGGGTGCCTTGGCCATCCGGGCTGGGGTCGCCCGCGACCACGTTGCGCAGGTCGGCAATAGCCGGCAGCGGCAGGTCGCGCTCCCAGTTCACGCCGAAGTAGTGTTTGTCCTCGATATTGGCACCGGAGGCGAAGTCGCTCATCAGGGCCACAGAGCGATCGATGATGCAGGGGATCGGCAGGTTGACCGGACCCAAGGAGCCTGGGCCGGCACCGACGGCGGCGCGGATTTCGGCTTCCGAGGCGAATACCAGTGGGCTGGCGACCTGCTCCAGGTTGGCGGCCTTGATTTCATTCAGCTCGTGGTCGCCACGAACGATCAGCGCCACCAGGGTGCCTTCTTCGATGCCGTGCACCATCAGGGTTTTGATGGTTTTTTCGATGGCCAGGCCAAAGCCTTGCACCAGGGCATCGATGGTCTTGGTGTTGGGGGTGTCGACCAGGCGCATGGCTTCGCTGGCGGCCGCGCGCGCGGTTTCCCGCGGTACGGCTTCGGCCTTCTCGATATTGGCGGCGTAATCGGAGCTGTCGCTAAAGGCGATATCGTCCTCGCCAGACTCGGCCAGCACATGGAACTCGTGGGAGCCGGTGCCGCCGATGGAGCCGGTATCGGCCTGCACCGGGCGGAAGTTCAGGCCCAGGCGGCTGAATACGTTGCAGTAGGCCTGGTGCATGCGGTCGTAGGTTTGCTGCAGCGAGGCTTGGTCAACGTGGAAGGAGTAGGCGTCCTTCATGATGAACTCACGGCCGCGCATCAGGCCGAAGCGCGGGCGAATCTCGTCGCGGAACTTGGTCTGGATCTGGTACAGGTTGATCGGCAGCTGCTTGTAGCTGTTGAGCTCATTGCGCGCCAGATCGGTGATCACTTCCTCGTGGGTCGGGCCGGCGCAGAAGTCGCGGCCATGGCGATCCTTCATGCGCAGCAACTCGGGGCCGTACTGCTCCCAACGCCCGGACTCCTGCCACAACTCGGCCGGCTGAATGCCCGGCATCAGCACCTCGAGGGCGCCGGCGGCATTCATTTCCTCGCGCACGACTTTTTCCACCTTGCGCAGCACGCGCAGGCCCATGGGCAGCCAGGTGTAGAGGCCGGAAGCCAGCTTGCGGATCATGCCGGCACGCAGCATCAGCTGGTGGCTGATCACTACGGCATCGGAGGGGGTTTCTTTGAGGGTCGAGAGCAGGAACTGGCTGGTACGCATATTTGGCTGTTCTGTCGGTTGCAAGAGGATTTCAATGGCCGGCATTGTACGGTGCCTGTACAGATGCGTACAGGATGCCGGTGTTTGCGGATAAGGAGTTAGCTGTGGCGATATTGACGGCAGAACAGGTTCAGGCGCTGATCCGGGCGGGATTGCCCATGGCCGAGGATATTGAGCTGTGCATCGACCGGCTGGATGCCGACGGCGTGCTGGCGCGGGTGCCTTTTCACAGCAAGCTGATTCGGCCGGGCGGCACGCTGTCCGGGCCAACCATTATGGCCCTGGCCGATGCGGCCATGTATGCCATGGTGCTGGGGCGCTTGGGGCGGGTGGAAATGGCCGTGACGGCCAATTTGAATATCAATTTTCTGGTCAAGCCCAAGCCGGTGGACTTGCTGGCCGAGGCGCGGATATTGCGTTTAAGCCGCAGGCAGGCGGTTTGCGAAGTGTCGCTCTATTCGGCGGGTAATGAAGATGAGTTGGTGGCGCATGTAACGGGAACTTATGCGCTGCCGCTTTGAGGAGTTGGTTAATCAGTTGTTTGATAGAAAAGAAAAAGCCCGGCAGCAGCCGGGCTTTTAATATTGCTATCGAATTAACCCAGGATTACAGCACTTCCAGCGGGTATTCGACGATCAGACGGAAGTCGTTCATGTCAGGAGTATCGTAGCTCGCATTCTGTGCGCTATTGGCACGATAGATGGCGTTACGAATACGGAACGACAGATCCTTGGCTGCGCCTTCCTGAATCACATATTTGGTTTCGAAGTTGAACTCGTGCTCTTTGCCTTCTTCACCCAAGCCGGTGTCAATGTTGTCGCCATAAACGTAGCGGGTCATAAAGCTCAGGCCCGGAACACCGTAGGTGGTCATATCCAGGTCATAACGAGCCTGCCAGGAGCGCTCGTCTTTACGGTCGTAGTCGGAGATCTGAACGGAGTTGGCCAGCCAGATAGTGCCTAAGCCATCAACGCCGTAAGCATAGGCAGTGTCGCCAGAGGAGCGCTGGTGGGCGAGGGTCAGAGTATGAGCGCCGAGGGTATACGCGGCTGCCAGGCTCCAAATCTTGTTATCAATTTCGGCTGGGTTGTTACCGGTGTCAGTGGTCCGGTAAGCGTTGAAGTCAAAGTTTAGCGACTGATCTTCCGCTAGCGAAAGGTTGTAGTTCAGGTTGACATACTGCTTCTTGAAGTTGTCTTCAACGTCGGAGGCATGAATGGCGCCACTGAAATTGTCGGTAAAGCTATAGCTGGCGCCAATGATATCGGCAGATGTCAGACCTTGGCTGTCGCGACTGGTCGGGCGCTGACCGCTCAGGGCGGTGAAGCGACCAGCGGTCAGTTCCAAGCCTTCGATTTCGTTGCTGGTCAGCAGGGTGCCGGTGGCAACTTCAGGCAGGATACGGCTGTCGTCGGTTGAGAATACCGGGCTGGCTACGAACTGATTGCCATGCTTCAGCACGGTATCAGAAACGCGGAACTTGATAGCGCCACCGACTTCGCTTTGAGTGTCCTCGGCACGGCCGTCACTGTCCACGGAGAACTGGCCGATGCCTACGCGGCCGCGGCCGGTGTCCAGTTTGATGCTGCTCAGGCTGTGAGCGTCGACGCCGACACCCACGGTGCCTTGAGTGAAGCCGGATTCCAGCAGCAGGCGAATACCCAGGCCGAACTCTTCGCTGGTGCGGCTATCGTCAATGTTCTTGTAGTCACGGTTGTGATACAGAGCACGGTTGAAGATATTGAAGCTGCTGTCTTCAACGAAACCCTTGGATTCGGATTGGCTAGAGGCGACTGCCATTTGGGTGGTGCCCGCGGCTACTGCGAGGGCGATTACGCTCCACTTCATCACTTGCATCGTGATTGCTCCTTTGGTTTAGAAAAGTTGCACTATCCAGATCATTGTTGTATGGACAGCTCTTTACTTTTTGTGTCGGCGGTAACTTATAACACGCTGCCCTAGTTGGCGATAGTTGCAATCTATTCGTTACGAATTCTTCACGCTCATGTCGCAAAACAAGAAGAAAGGCGTCGCAATTCTGTAGATTTCAACGCAGGAGCCTGTGTAGTTGACCGCTAACTAACTCGGTAGCCAGCTTGCTGGCAGGGTGGCTCTTGGTGGCCATGACCTTGCATTGCGAAGGCTCGCCAGCTTGTAAGCAAAATCAGCGCCAGAAATCCTGTCGTATTGATTTTCTAGTACGTATCAGGCCTGTGTATAGGCTTTATTGTGGGTGTTGTTCAGGTTTTTTTAGCTTGTTTTAGGTTTTTTAGCTGTTTTACAGGGGGCTTCTTGAATTTTTCCTGCTTGTTGCTTGGGCTTATGCTTCCGGATTTTGCCTGCTGTCTCTCTCGTTCCATTGCCGGGGTAACGGCAATTGGGCTGGTGCGATTACCGAAGGGAACAAAATGGTGCATATGGCTGGGGTGATCTGGCGGCATGCTATCTGTCGGTGCATCCTCGGTGCGTGGGGCAAGATGGGATGAATAGGTGGCGGCTCAAGGGTATCCTGCGCGTCTGTCGCTTGGTGTGCCTGGGCTGTGCCTCAATCGCTAGGCTCTGACTATCTATAGCAGGAGATTTTGCCATGTTCGCTCTGGATGCACGGTTGCAGCAGGACTGTATTGGGGTGGGGGACTTTCCGCTGTGTCGTTTGCTGTTGATGAATGATGCGCAGTACCCCTGGTTTATCCTGGTGCCGCGGCGCGATGATGTCAGTGAGCTGTTTCAGCTGGATGCAGGCGACCAATTAGCGCTGTGGCAGGAGACCACTGCTCTGGCCGAGCTGCTCAAGGATACCTTCGCTGCCGATAAGATGAACGTGGCGACGCTGGGCAATATGGTCAGCCAGCTGCATATGCATGTGATTGTCCGCCGTCGCGGTGATGTCGCGTGGCCTGCACCGGTTTGGGGCAAATACCCCGCGCAGCCTTATAGCGAGGAGCAGGTAGCTGCGGTGATAGCCCGTCTGCGTCTGGTATTGACTGACAATTTCTGTTTTGACGAGGACTGAGCGGGTGAGTATCGAGGAACGAATCAATGAGCTGGAGAGCCGGTTGGCTTTTCAGGATGACACCATTCAGGCGTTGAACGATGTGCTGGTTGCGCAGCAACGTGTGCTGGAGCGCCTGCAGTTGCAGCTTGCGGCTTTGGCCAGGCGCCAGGAGGAGGCGAATACACAGTTCGGTCTGTCTGAAGATGAGGCGCCACCGCCTCACTATTGAATCTCTGCCGCTACAAACGACAAAGCCCGCAATTAGCGGGCTTTGTCGTTTGTAGCGGATTAGCGGCGTGCGGGTGATGCGGCAATCACGTCTTCGGCTTGTAGGCCTTTGTCGCGCTGCATTACGGCAAACTCGACGCGCTGGCCTTCGACCAGTACGCGGTGGCCTTCGCCGCGAATGGCGCGAAAGTGCACGAAGATATCGTCGCCGGAGTCGCGGGAAATAAAGCCGAAGCCTTTGGAGGTGTTGAACCACTTGACGGTGCCGGTCTCGCGGTCGCCGAGGTCCTGGCTGGCCGAGTTATGGCGTGGCTGCATGCGCAGGTTGGTGCCCAGGTGCAGGGCTACGGCCGCCACTATGATGATCAGGCTGAAGAGGCTGGCGGGCTGGTTGGCTATTACTTCTAAAGGGGCGAGCAGAATCAGGGCTTGCAGCAGGGAACCCAGTACCAGGAGTGCGGAAACGAGGCTTTGCAGGTGGTGGCGCAAGCCTGCGTGCCAGATCGGCAGTTGCGGAGCCAGAATCAGGTTGAGCAGGCCAAACAAGGCGAGGCAAAGGGCGCTTGGTTGTTGCAGGAATACCTGGGGGGCAGTGCCAAGGCTGGGGGCAAAGGAAAGTAGCAGGGCGGCAAGGCCCGTAAGCAGATGGACAATTTTCAGCATGTGGAATGAGCTCACTTATTTAAAAAGGATCACCAGGAAGAGCTGGCTACGCATGCTAGGCCATTAAAGGAAGGATATTGGTGCGCGTGCGAGGTCAGCCTATGCGCTGAACCAGAGGCTCTGGTCAGCGACACGGGGCGTATTTAACAGCAAAGAGGTGGGCTTCTCAATCAGGCGCTGAGTGCGGCTTCGGTTGAGCTGGGGTTTACTTGATTGCGGCCGCTGCGTTTGGCTTGATAAAGCGCATCGTCGGCGCGGGTGAGCAGGCTTTCGAAGGTGTCTCCGGTCTCGGCCATGGCGAAGCCGAATGAGGCGGTGATGCTGTCGAGCACTTCATCGGTGCGTCGGACTTTGATGCGCAGGGATTGAATCTTGATCCGCAGCTTTTCGGCAAAAGCGTAGGCGGTGGCGGGTTCCAGGCAATCGTGCAGGATCACGCAGAACTCTTCGCCACCATAGCGGGCGGCCATGCCGCGGGGCGGCAACAGGTCGCGCAGGAGGTGGCCGACATGCTGCAGCACGCGGTCGCCCAGGGGGTGACCATATTGGTCGTTGAACTGCTTGAAGTGATCGATATCCAGCATCACCAGGGCGAGGCCCTGGTGATCGTTGCTCAATGCTTGTTCCAGCAGTCGATTGAAGGCGCTGCGGTTGAAGATCTGGGTCAGGCTGTCCAGGGTCGCGGCGATATGGGCGCGTTCTAGCTGGGTGCGCAGGTTTTTGATCTCTTCCTGGGCGGCGCACAGGCGATAGAGGAATTTGTCCTGTTGATCCTGCATCAGCTGGGTGCTTTGCTGCAGTTCGTTCAATACGCTGGGTAGGTCATCGATGATCGGCTCTTGAAGCGCTGACAGGCCCTGTTCCAGGCTGGCCTGGTAGTTGCGGCTGCCGAGTATGCTGCGCGAGACATTGCCTTCGATATCGTCAACCAGCTCTATCACTTGCTGTTGGCCGGCGCGGGCCTCTTCCAGCTCGCCGTGAATGATGTAGTCGCGAAACAGCTTGGCGGCCGTTTCTGCTGGGAAGCAATCGAAGTCGGCGACGGTTTTATCCAGGCGACGGTTGAGTTCGGGTTCCACACCCTTGCAGTAGGTGTACCAGAGTGCGTAATGCACGGGGTTGGGCGGGATGTCGTGGCGCATCATCAGCGGCACAGCCTTTTTCAGGAGCGCCGCGGCATCGCGGGTCTCCTCGGGGTACAGCTCGAGAATGCTGGGGGCTGGTTTGTTCATGCACGTCACTGTGGCAAGTTGCAATTGCCCAAAGCATAGAACACAGGCGGTTGCCTCGCCTAGCAAAAGGCCCGAGCAATCGGGCCTTTTGCATGAATTGCTTAGGCGTCGAGCAGGCTGCGTAGCATCCAAGCAGTCTTTTCATGGACTTGCATGCGCTGGGTGAGCAGGTCTGCGGTGGGCTCATCGCTGACCTTGTCCAGCAGCGGGAAAATGCCGCGGGCGGTGCGCACCACCGCTTCTTGGCCTTGCACCAGTTGCTTGATCATGTCGGTTGCGCCGGGTACGCCTTCTTCTTCCTTAATAGAGGACAACCGTGCGTAGGCGGCATAGGTGCCTGGGGCGGGAAAACCGAGGGCGCGGATGCGTTCGGCTATCTGGTCGACGGCCAGCGCCAGTTCGTTGTATTGCCCCTCGAACATCAGGTGCAGGGTGTTGAACATCGGGCCGGTGACGTTCCAGTGAAAGTTGTGGGTTTTCAGGTACAGGGTGTAGGTGTCGGCTAGCAGGCGCGACAGGCCTTCGGCTATGGCGGCGCGGTCCTGTTCGGCGATTCCGATATTGATTTCCATACCATTTTTCCTCTCAGGTGGCTTGGGGCTTGGCTGCTTCTTGCATTGGGCTGAGCCTAGCATGGGCCCTCTCGGGCGCTATCGAGATTAAAACTAATAGAGGTCATGCTTGGGGGCTATTGGCTGTACGGGGTTCAGTTTTCTAGAGCAGCCTGGCCAGCAATTTGGGGTAGGCGGCTGGAAACAGGCGCTGAATCCAGTCGATCAGGTGCGCATCCTTGCCGATCAGGATGCGCGGGCGCTTGGCCTTGATGCCGGCAAGGATGGCCAGGGCGGCCTGTTCCGGAGTGGTGCGGGCATATTTGTCAAACTTGGCGGCGGCGCGGTCGGCGTCCTGTTGGCCATCGATGCCACGGTAGAAGCGGGCGGCGCGGGCAATATTGGTTTTAATGCCGCCGGGGTGGACGCAGCAGGCCTGCACCTGGCTGTTGCACAGTTCCTGGCGCAAGGCTTCGGTAAAGCCGCGTACGGCAAACTTGCTGGCATTGTAGGCGCCCTGTGAGGGCAGGCTGATGATGCCGAAAATGCTCGAGATATTGACTATATGCCCGGCGTTGTTCTGCAACAGGTGCGGGAGAAAGGCCTGGGTGCCGTGTACCACGCCCCAGAAGTTGATCCCCATGATCCATTCGAAGTCGCTGAAACTCAGCTCGGCGATGCTCTGCGACACCGCGACCCCGGCGTTATTGATGATCAGGTAGGCGCTGCCGTGCTGGGCCAGTACGTCGTCGGCAAAGGCATAAGTGGCGGCGCGGTCGGCGACGTCGAGTGTGTGGCAGCTGACCTTGGCGCCCTGCTGGCGCAGTTCGAGGGCGGTGCTGTGCAGGGTGTCGCTGTTGATGTCGGCCAGGGCCAGGTCGCAACCTTCCCGTGCCAGTAATTGTGCCAGTGCGCGACCGATACCCGAACCTGCACCTGTTATGACGGCTACCTTGCCTGCAAGTGATTGCATTGAAACTCCTTGGATAGAACCGGGTGAGTGTTGCGCCATTAACGGGCCACAACGCTGCGCCCGAGCTTAGTGTGATCTGTGGATGCGGGGCATTGGCCAAGGGTCTGTGGACGTTTCGTCGCGGCCGCGCCGAAACGTCAGCAGACCCTAGTGATGAGCCAGTTCCGGGTGTTG
>NZ_JAUYNP010000228.1 GCF_030696055.1 Pseudomonas sp.
CCGGCCCCTCTCCCACAGGGAGAGGGGAGCCCAACGAATGAGGACATGTATGAGCAACGCCGTAGAGCCCTACCAACCCGGCTTATTCGACCTGACCCACAAGCTGACCGTGGAGAAGCACGGGCATACCGCGCTGATCACCATCAACCAGCCGCCGGCCAATACCTGGGACCGCGACTCGCTGATCGGCCTCAAGCAGCTGGTCGAGCACCTCAATCACGATGACGACATCTACGCCCTGGTGATCACCGGCCAGGGCGGCAAGTTCTTCAGCGCCGGTGCCGACCTCAAGCTGTTCGCCGATGGCGACAAGGCCCGCGCCCGCGAGATGGCCCGCCGTTTCGGCGAGGCCTTCGAGGCCCTGCGGGACTTTCGCGGCGTGTCGATCGCCGCGATCAACGGCTACGCCATGGGCGGCGGCCTGGAATGCGCCCTGGCCTGCGATATCCGCATCGCCGAGCGTCAGGCGCAGATGGCCCTGCCGGAAGCCACAGTAGGTCTGCTGCCCTGCGCCGGCGGCACCCAGGCCCTGGCCTGGCTGGTGGGTGAAGGCTGGGCCAAGCGCATGATCCTCTGCGGCGAACGCCTAGACGCGGACACCGCCCTGCGCATCGGCCTGGTCGAGCAGGTGGTGGACAGCGGCGAAGCCCGCGGCCATGCCCTGCTGCTGGCCGCAAAAGTGGCGCGGCAAAGCCCGGTGGCGGTGCGCACCATCAAGCCGCTGCTGCAGGGCGCCCGCGAACGCAGCCCGAACACCTGGCTACCCGAGGAGCGCGAGCGCTTCGTCGACCTGTTCGACGCCGACGACACCCGCGAAGGGGTCAACGCCTTTCTGGAAAAACGCGAGCCGCAGTGGCGCAATAAATAAACGCAAGCTACAAGCTGAAAGCCGCAAGCTTAAAGCTTGCCGCTTGTGGCCCAACCGAAGGTTGCCCTATGAACGTAGATTTCGAAGAACGCCCCGCCCAACATGGCTATCGCATCGGCATCGCCAGCCTGGATGCTTCAAGCAGTCTGAATGCCCTGTCGCTGCCGATGATCGAGGCGCTGGACGCCAAGCTCAAGGCCTGGGCGGATAACCCGGCCATCGCCTGCGTGCTGCTGCGCGGCAACGGACCCAAGGCCTTCTGCGCCGGTGGCGACGTGGTGCAGCTGGTGCAGCAATGCCGCGCTCACCCCGGCGAAGTGCCGCCGTTGGCGCGGCGCTTCTTCGCCGACGAATACCGCCTCGACCACCGCATCCACAGCTACCCGAAACCCTTGATCTGCTGGGCCCACGGCCATGTACTGGGCGGCGGCATGGGCCTGATGCAGGGCGCCGGGCTGCGCATCGTCACCCCCAGCAGCCGCCTGGGCATGCCGGAAATCAATATCGGCCTGTACCCGGATGTCGGCGGCAGCTGGTTCCTCGCGCGCCTGCCGGGCAAGCTCGGCCTGTTCCTCGGCCTCACCGCCAGCAGCATCAACGCGCGCGACGCCCTGGACCTGGACCTGGCCGACCGCTTCCTGCTCGACAGCCAGCAGGACGCCCTGCTCGACGGTCTGGTGCAACTGAACTGGCAGGAGCAGCCACAGCTGCAACTGCACAGCCTGCTCAAGGCCCTGGAAAGCCAAGCCCAGAGCGAGTTACCGGAAGCCCAGTGGCTGCCGCGCCGCGCGCGCATCGACGAACTGCTCGACCAGGCCGACCTGCCCCAGACCTGGCGCGCCCTGGCGGCCTTGCACACCGACAGCGACCTGCTGCTGGCCCGCGCCGCCAAGACCCTGGCCGGCGGCTGCCCGCTGACCGGGCACCTGGTCTGGCAGCAGATCAAGCGCGCCAGGTCTTTGTCCCTGGCCCAGGTGTTCCAGATGGAATACGCCATCAGCCTGAACTGCTGCCGCTACCCGGAATTCCCCGAAGGCGTGCGCGCCCGGTTGATCGACAAGGAGCACAAAGCCCATTGGCACTGGCCGGACGTGGCGAGCGTCCCGGACGAGGTGATCCAGGCGCACTTCGCGCCGACCTGGGAAGGCGAGCACCCGCTGGCGGATCTGTAGGAGCAACCTGTAGGAGCCAGCTTGCTGGCGATCCATCGCTATCGCCAGCAAGCTGGCTCTTACCACAGCGCATATAGCGGCCAACCAGGCTTTTTGAATAAGGAGAATCACAATGACCACAATCGCCTTTATCGGCCTCGGCCATATGGGCCTGCCCATGGCCCGCAACTTGCTCAAGGCCGGCTTCAACCTGCAGGTGTTCGACCTGGTGCAGACGGCGATGAACGAGCTGACCCAGGCAGGCGCGCAGCCAGCCAGCAGCGCCCTGCAGGCCGCACATGATGCCCAGGTGGTGATCAGCATGTTGCCGGCCAGCCGCCACGTCGAAGACCTGTACCTGGGCAACAGCGGCCTGATCAAGGCGCTTGAACCCGGTACCCTGGTGCTGGAATGTTCGACCATAGCGCCGGAGTCCGCACGCAAGGTGCATCGGGCCGCCAGCGCGCGCGCCATCGATATGCTCGATGCGCCGGTATCCGGTGGCACTGCCGGTGCGGCGGCGGGCACCCTGACCTTTATGGTCGGCGGCGCGGCGGCCACCCTGGAAAAGGCCCGCGCCATCTTCGCCGCCATGGGCAAGAATATCTTCCACGCCGGCCCCGACGGTGCCGGCCAGGTGGCCAAGGTGTGCAACAACCAGGTGCTGGCGGTGCAGATGATCGCCACCGCCGAAGCCATGGCCCTGGGCGTGGCCAACGGCCTGGAGCCGGCAGTGCTGGCCGAGATCATGCGGCAGAGCTCGGGCGGCAACTGGACCCTGGAAAAGTACAACCCCTGGCCCGGGGTGATGGAAAACGCCCCGGCCTCCAAAGGCTACTCCGGCGGCTTTATGGCCGAGCTGATGGCCAAGGACCTGGGCCTGGCCCAAGAAGCCGCGCAGGTCACCGGCAGCAGCACGCCCATGGGCGCCCTGGCTCTGCAGCTGTATCGCCTGCTGCTCAAGCAGGGCAAGGGCAAGCAGGACTTCTCGGTGGTGCAGCAATTGTTTGTCGAATAAGCGCAAGGCATCGGGATCGTAGCTCTTGTAGCCCGGATGCAATCCGGGGAAATTGCGCGCGACCAATCCGCTCCCGGATTGCATCCGGGCTACGCACCCAAGACAGCAAAAAGCCGCAGCTAGCTGCGGCTTTTGTTTCCACCATGCAAGGCTTAGCGCTCGCGCAAGGCCTCGGCGCGGGCGCGGATAATCGGCTTGAGCAGGTAATTGAGGATGCTTTTCTTGCCGGTGATGATGTCCACCGAGGCGACCATGCCGGGAATGATCAGCAGCGGGTGTTCCGCGCTGCCCAGGTGGCTCTTGTTGGTGCGCAGCTTGATCACGTAGAAGCTGTTGCCCTCATCGTCGGTGACTGTGTCGGCGCCGATCTGCTCCAGCTCGGCCTTGAGCCCGCCGTAGATGGTGTAGTCATAGGCGGTGAACTTGACCATGGCTTCCTGGCCGGGATGCAGGAAGGCGATGTCCTGGGGCCGGATGCGCGCCTCCACCAGCAGGTTCTCGCCCAACGGCACTATCTCCACCAGGTCGCTGCCCGGCTGGATCACCCCGCCTATGGTGTTGACCAGCAGCTGCTTGACTATGCCGCGCACCGGCGAGGTCACCAGGGTGCGCTTGACCCGGTCTTCCAGGGCCTTGCCGGTCGACTGGATCTTGCTCAGCTCGGTGCGCGCCTCGTTCAACTGGGTCAAGGCTTCGCTGCGAAAGCGCCCGCGGGTCTCATCGATCTTGCGCTCGACTTCCTTGATCGCCGCCTCGGCCCGCGGCATGGCCAGGGTGGTGGCGTCCAGCTGGCCGCGGCTTTCCACCTCGGCGCGTTTGAGGCGCAGCACCTCCACCGGGGAAATCGCGCCCTCGGCCACCAAGGGCTCGGACATCTGGATTTCCTCGCGCAACAGGCTGAGGCTGTTGCGAAACTGCTGCTGCTTGGAGGCAAATTCGCGCAGCTCCTGGCGGCGCTGAGTCAGCTGTTCTTCCAGGCCGGCCACTTCGTCGAGCAGCTGCTGATTACGGCTGTTGAACAGTTCGATCTCGTTGTCGGCCTGGCCGGGCGCCTTCTCGCGCACCTCGTCGGCCACCACCAGCGCACGCCCCTGCACTTCCGCGCTGAGGCGTTCGACCCGCAGCAACAGCGCCAGGCGATCGGCTTCGGTCTCGCCGACATTGGAGGCGAAACGGGTGTCGTCCAGACGCAGCAGCGGATCGCCGATCTCGACTATCTGCCCTTCGCGCACGAACAGCTCGGCGACTATGCCGCCTTCCAGGTTCTGGATCTTCTGCAGGCGCGAGGAGGGAATCGCCTTGCCATCGCCGCGGGTCACTTCATCGACCACGGCGAAGTTGGCCCACAGCAGACAGAAGGCGACAAAGGCGATCAGGCCCCAGATGGTCAGGCGAATCACCCGTGGCGCATCCTCGATCAGCGCCTTGCTGACCTCGGGCAGGGGCTCATCACCCATGGCGTCCTGGCTGCCGAAGTAAGCCCCCAGGGTTTTCCGCAGCCCCTTGCCGAATTGTTTAGCTGACACTGATCTGCCCCTTCTTCAGCGCTTCCATCACGCTACCCTTAGGCCCATCGGCGATGATCTGACCGCGATCGATGATGATCAGGCGATCCACCAGGCTGAGCATCGAGGCGCGGTGCGTCACCAGCAACAGGGTTTTAGTGCCGATCACCGCCGACAGACGCTGTTTGAGGCGCTCCTCACCGGTGTTATCCATGGAGCTGGTGGGCTCATCGAGCAGCAGAATCGGTGGATCGAGCAACAAGGCGCGCGCCAGGGCGACGTTCTGCCGCTGGCCGCCGGACAGATTCTGCCCACGCTCGCCGACCTGCAGCTCGTAGCCTTTAGGATGCAGACGGGCGAACTCATGCACCCCGGACAACTCCGAGGCCTGCAACACCAGCTCGTCTTCCACATAGCGCGCGCCGGTTACCAGGTTGTCGCGCAGGGTGCCGGAGAACAGCTGGATATCCTGGGGCACATAGCCGATGTTGTAACGCAGGTCGCTGACATCCAGCTGGCGCACATCGATGCCATCGACCAGCAGGCTGCCGGCATCGGCCTGGTAGAGGCCGACGATCAGCTTGGCCAGGGAGCTCTTGCCCGAACCGCTGCGGCCGATGATGCCGATTTTCTCCCCCGGCCGGACCACCAGATTGACCTTGTGCAAGGCCGCCTGCTGCTGGTCCGGGTAGTGGAAATCGACCTGGCGGAACTCCACCGCGCCTTGCAACGACTGGCGCTTGAGCGGCCGCTCATCTGCATGGCGCTCTTGCGGCAGCTCCATCATCTGGTTGACCGAGTCGAGCGTCACCCGGGCTTGCTGATAACGGGTCAGCAGACCGGAAATCTGCGTCAAGGGGCCGAGCGCGCGGCCGCTGAGCATATAGCAGGCGATCAGCCCGCCCATGCTCAGCTGACCATCGATGATCTGGTAGACCCCCAGCACTATCACCACCACACCGGCCAACTGCTGCAGCAGCAGGGTCGCATTCAGCGCCAGGCTGGACAGCATGCGCGCGCGCAGCTCCAGACGGCTGAGGGTGCCGATGGTCTGCTCCCAGATATATTGGCGTTCGCTCTCGGCGTTGTTCACCTTCACCGCATCCAGCCCGGCCAGGCTCTCGATCAGGCTGGACTGGCGCTCGGCGGCCAGCGCCATGGTGCGCTGCATGGTCTCGGCCAGCGGCCGCTGCAGGGCCCAGCCGATCAGCGCCACCAGGGGAAAGGCGAGCACCGGAATCCACACCAGGTGCCCGCCAATCATGGCGATCACCGCCAGGATCAGCAGGGTGAACGGCAAGTCGATGACGCTGGCCAGGGTCAGCGAGGCGAGGAAGTCGCGCAGGCTTTGGAATTCATGGATGTTCTGGGCGAAGCTGCCGACCCGCGCCGGGCGGACCTTCATGGCCATGCCGATGATACGTTCGAACAGTGTGGCCGAGATGATCAGGTCGGTCTTCTTGCCGGCCAGGTCCAGGCACAGACCGCGCAGGGTCTTGAGCAACAGGTCGAAGAAGAACACCCCGGTGATGCCGATGGCCAGCACCCACAAGGTGGCTTCGGCCTGGTTGGGCACCACCCGGTCGTACACGTTCATCACGAACAGCGGCGTGCCCAGGCCGATCAGGTTGATCAGCAGGCTGGCGGCTATGGCGTCTATATAGAGCCAGCGCGAACGCTTGAGGGTGTCGCGGAACCAGGAGGTGGCGCGCGGGATCAGCTCGCCGCGGTTGAAGTCGAACTTATGCAGCGGCTGGGCGAAGAACACCTGGCCGCTGTAATCCTTGGCCAGCACCTCGACGCTGACGCGCACCTCGCCGCCCTCGCTCTCGCTGGGCATCAGGCGCGCGCGGCCTTGCTCGTCCCAGCCGAGCAGCAGCGCACTGCGGCCACCCTGCAGCAACAACAGCGCCGGCATCGCCAGCTCGGGGATCTTATCCAGGCCGCGGCGCAGCCAACGCCCTTGCAGCCCGGCCCGTGCCGCGGCGCGCGGCAACAGTTCGGCACTCAGGCGTTGTTCGGGGAGCGGCAAGCCGGCCGTCAGCATGGCGCGGCTGACTGACTTCTGGTGCAGGCTGCACAGCGACAGCAGGCTGTCGAGCAGGGGGTCATCGTGGCGATCCCGCGGATCGCTACGGGTCTGGGGCTGGCTAAGGTCTACTGCCACTGGGTTTTACTCATCGACGACTGGGCTCAGCGCTCAATTGAGGCCGGGCAAACTGACCTGGGCCTTGACCTCGTCCAGCGGCGCCGCCGCGATTGGCGCGACCACACCCTGGCTCTTGAGCAGGGAGCCCATGGTGGCCTTGATCCGGTACTGAGTAAACAGTTCGGTGTAGCGCACTTCTTCGAGGCGGCGCGCGGCGGTGAACAGTTCGTTTTCACTGTCGAGCAGGTCCAGCAGGGTGCGGTCGCCCAGGCTGAACTGCTTCTGGTAGGACTCCTTCACGCGAGCACTGTGGTCGACATATTGCTGGGCGATGGGCAACTGCTGGCGGGCATTTTCCAGGGCGTTCCAGGCCAGACCGAGGTCTTCGTTGAGCACGCGCAAGGCATTGTTGCGGATGTCCATGGCCTGATTGATCTGGTGCGACTTGGACTGCAGATCGGCCTTGTTGCTACCGCCGGCGAACAGGTTGTAGCGCATGTTCAGCATCGCTCGCCACTCATTGCTGTGACCTGCGGTGCCGTCCAGGTTGTTATCCATACCACGGGACAGTTCGGCATCGAGACGCGGGTAGAAGCTCGACTTCGACGCCTCATACTGCTGCTCGCTGGCCTGCACATCGGACTCGGCCGAACTCAGGTAGGGGTTATTCGCCAGCATTTCTTCGCGAGCCGCCTGCAGGCTGTCCGGCAACTGCCCGACCAGGCCTGGCGGGATACTCAGTTCGCTGGCATCACGGCCCACGGCGCTGAAGTAGTTGACCCGGGCATCGGCCAGGTTGGTCTGCTCGGTGATCAGGTTGTTGCGGGCCTGGGCCAGGCGCGCTTCGGCCTGATCCAAGTCGGCCATGCGCCCTACCCCGCGCTGGCTGCGCAAGCTGATCTGGTCATAGATGCGCTCGTGGCTGTGCAGGTTGTCTTCGGCCAGACGCACCATTTCCTGGCGTTTGAGCACTTCCAGGTAGACCTGGGCAACGGTCAGCGCCGTGCTCTCGGAAGTCCCCAGTAATTCATAGGCACGGGCATTGACGGTGGCGCGCTGACGCGCGACTTCACTGCGGGTGGCGAAACCGTCGAACAGCATCTGCTGCAGGCGCAGGCTCGACTCGCCGCGGGTCAGGGTCTCGCTATTATGGGTAAGCCCGCGGGTGCCCGGGCTGTCGGTGTGCTCACGACCATAGCCGGCCAGCACGTCCACCTGGGGCAGATAGCCACCTCGGGCGGCTTTCATCTGCTCTTCTACCGACAGCCGCGAATTGATCCCGGCCTGGATCTCCGGATGCACCTCAAGTGCAGCCTGCATGGCCTCATTGAGGCTTTGCCCGTGAGCTGCAAGAGATACCGCCAGAACGAGGGGAAGCACTACGAGGAAACGCATTAAGACAAATTCCTTTTAGGCAAGGCAGGCGGACAAAAGAAAGGCTGAGCAAGGCGTTTTGAGCGACTCAAGCAGGTTGCAAACAGCCCAAAAATCCAGGCATCGAGCCAAGCAAGGCAAGCATTCAATATCAAAGTGACATCGCGGCGCGCATTCTTTATGATCGCGGGCACGCGGTCAATAGATTGGCATTGTACTAATTCCAAAACGGAATAAGCCAATTTAACGGCGACAAAATATTGTCGCCGCGACTCTCAGAATTTGAATTAAACGCTTTACTCGCCACGACAAAAATTACACACGAGTACACGGAGCCGTATCTATGAGCACTATCGTCGCCATCGTTAAAAGTCTTGTAGGTCAAGTGTTTGCCGTCTCTCTCGATGGCCTCAAGCGGCAGATTTTCGAAGGCGAACGAGTGCTTCAAGGTGAACAGGTACTCACCACACTGGGCGGTGAAGTGACTTTGCAACTGGCCAGCGGCGAGCTGGTCGATGTGGCATCCAGCAGCAACTGGCAGGCCGGTAACGCCGAGGCTGCCGAAGCCGATCAGGCCCCGGCAGCCGGCCTCGAACAAGCCCTGGCCGCCGGCTTCGACCCCACCACCGACCTCGAAGCCCCAGCCGCAGGCCCGGGTACTGGTGGCGGTGCTGGCGGCGCAGCCGGTGGCGGCGGCCATAGCCTCGTAATGCTCGATGAGACCGGCCAGCAGCTTGAGGCAACGGTTGGCTTCGAGACTTCAGGGCCAGGTCTGGCTGGCGAGAACCAAGGTGAACAGCTGGGTGCATTAGCCAACGAGGGCAATGCCAACACAGGTGCAACTAACGTTCAGCAAGCCAACAGAGCCCCCTCTGCGCTCGCCGATGACTTCACTGTTAATGAAGACGGCAGCGTCAGCATCGATGCGCGGAGTAACGATAGCGATCTCGACGGCGATACCCTGACTATTACACAGGTCGATGGCCAGGCCATTGCCGAAGGCAGCTCAGTCACTGTCAGCAATGGCTCCGTCACGCTG
>NZ_JAUYNP010000233.1 GCF_030696055.1 Pseudomonas sp.
CGGCCGCACGAGCAGGAGGACCGCCTCACCTCGCCGCCGGCCACGCGCGGCATCGACGGCGACGCCGGTTCCGGACACATCTACCTCGCCCCGTTCGGGATCGGCCACCGTCGCGGAGATCCGGTTCATCGTGCCGACGAACTCGGCGACGAAGGGCGTGGCCGGCTTCATATAGAGGTTGCGCGGGCTGTCGACCTGCTCGATGCGGCCCTTGTTGAACACCGCCACGCGGTCGGACATGGACAGCGCTTCGGTCTGATCGTGGGTGACGAAGATAAAGGTGATGCCGAGCTGGCGCTGCAGCTTCTTCAGCTCGCCCTGCATCTGCTCGCGCAGCTTCAGGTCCAGGGCGCCGAGCGGTTCATCCAGCAGCAAGACCCGCGGTCGATTGACCAGGGCGCGGGCCAGGGCCACGCGCTGGCGCTGGCCGCCGGACAGTTGCGCCGGCTTGCGTAAACCATAACCGCCCAGGGCGACCATGCCCAGGGCCTCTTCGGCGCGGTTCAGGCGCTCGCTCTTGGCCACGCCCTTGACCTTGAGGCCGTAGGCGACGTTGTCGCGCACGTTCATATGGGGGAACAGCGCGTAGTCCTGGAACACCGTGTTGACGTCGCGCTGGTAGGGCGCCAGGCCCACGGCCTCGGCACCATGGATGCGGATGGAGCCGGCACTGGGCTGCTCGAAGCCGGCGATCAGGCGCAGGCAGGTGGTCTTGCCCGAGCCCGAGGGGCCGAGCATGGAAAAGAATTCGCCGTCCTGGATATCGATGGATACCCGGTCCACGGCCTTTACGTCGCCGAATACGCGGGACACGTCGGTAAATTGCACTGCAAGGGTCATGGTAAAGCTCCAGGAGAAAAAACATCCCGCCCGCCCCGGCTGCCAGGGTTTGCCGACACAGGGCAGCCAGGGTCGGGAGGAATAGGTCGCGGTAAAACAAAGTGCCGGTCGTAGGCTGGGTATCGCGGCGCGATACCCATCGCCCTGCGGATCAAGCCCGTAGGATGGGTTGAGCCTGCGATACCCATCGTCACGCGGACGATGACTCGGGCTTATTGTTGGGTATCGCTGCGCTCAACCCATCCTACGCAGGGCCGGTACAGCCCTGTTACCTGCCACCCATAATGGCGATATAGTCCTGGGTCCAGCGGCTATAGGGCACGTACTTGCCACCCTCGGCCTGCGGGGTTTTCCAGAAGGCGATCTGCTCGAAGTTGTCGAAGCCGTTGATCTTGCAACCTTCGGCGCCGAGCAGGGCGTTGTCCTTACAGGCCGCGGGCACCGCCGGCAGCGAACCGAACCAGGAGGCCAGGTCACCCTGCACCTTGGCTTCCAGCGACCAGTTCATCCACTTGTAGGCGCAGGACGGGTGCTTGGCTTCGGCGTGCAGCATGGTGGTGTCGGCCCAGCCGGTGGCCCCTTCGGTGGGCACGGTGGAGGCGATCGGCTGCTTCTCCAGCTGCAGGGCGTTGACCTGGTACGGCCAGGAACTGGAGGCCATGACCCCTTCGTTCTTGAAGTCGCTCATCTGCACCGTGGTGTCGTGCCAGTAGCGGTGGATCAACGGCTGCTGCTTGCGCAGCACCTCCAGCACGGCGGCGTATTGCGCCTCGTTGAGCAGGTAGGGGTCGGTGATGCCCAACTCGGGCTTGGCGCTCTTCAGGTAGAGCGCGGCGTCGGCGATATAGATAGGGCCGTCATAGGCCTGCACGCGACCCTTGTTGCTCTTGCCGTCGGGCAAGGTGGTTTCCTCGAACACCAGCTTCCAGCTGGTCGGCGCCTGCTTGAATAGGTTGGCGTTGTACATCAGCACGTTCGGCCCCCACTGATAGGGCGTACCGTAGTGCTGTCCGTCGACCTTGTGCCAGGGCGCATCCTTGAGGCGCGGGTCGACGTGCTGCCAGTTGGGGATCAGGTCGATATTGATCGGTTGCACACGCTTGCCGGCGACCAGGCGCAGCGAGGCGTCGCCCGAGGCGGTGACCAGGTCGTAGCCGCCTTTGGTCATCAGGCTGACCATTTCGTCGGAGGTGGCGGCGGTCTTGACGTTGACCATGCAGCCGGTGTCTTTCTCGAACTGGGTGACCCAGTCGTAATTCTTGTCGGTTTCGCCACGCTCGATATAGCCCGGCCAGGCGACTATATCCAGGCGCCCTTCGCCGGCGCCTACGGCTTTCAGCGGCTCGGCTTGCAGGCTGGCGCTGGCCAGCAGGGCGCTGGTCAGCGCACTGAATAACGCGGTTTTTTGCACGAACATTGGATTTCCCTCTTCTCTATTGTTGGGCTCGGGGCAGTTGAACGTCGTGTTGCTACTTCTTATTTGCGGTACTGGGTAACTGGTTCTTGGGTAATTAGCCGAGGTGCTGACCATGGCGCGCCATGATGTGGCGCACCACGCTGTAGTCCTGCAGCGAATCGCTGGACAGGTCCTTGCCATAACCGGAGCGCTTGAGGCCGCCGTGGGGCATTTCGCTGACCAGCATGAAATGGCTGTTGATCCAGGTGCAGCCGTACTGCAGGCGGGCGGCGACCTGCATGGCCTTGTCCAGGTTCTGCGTCCAGACCGAACTGGCCAGGCCGTATTCGGAGTCATTGGCCCAGTCCACGGCTTGCTCCAGTTCATCGAAGCGGGTGACTGTGACCACCGGGCCGAACACCTCGCGCTGGACTATCTCGTCGCTCTGCTTGCAGCCGGCCAGCAGGGTCGGCTGGTAATAGAAGCCGGGGCCGGAGTGCACCGCGGCGCCGCTGACGCGTTCGATATGCGGCTGGCCGAGGGCGCGTTCGACGAAACTGGCCACCCGGTCGCGCTGGCGGGCGCTGATCAAGGGGCCGAGCTCGTTGTCGGCATCGCGCTTGCGGGCAAAGCGCAGGCTGCTTACGGCATCTCCCAGTTCGGCGACTAAGCGCTCATGGATACCCTTCTGAGCATAGATGCGGCAGGCCGCCGTGCAATCCTGGCCGGCGTTGTAGTAGCCGTAGCTGCGCACGCCTTCGACCACTGCCTGCAGGTCGGCATCGTTGCAGACGATCACCGGGGCCTTGCCGCCGAGTTCCAGGTGGGTGCGCTTGAGGGTCTTGGCCGCGGCCTGGAGGATTTTCTGCCCGGTGACTATGTCGCCGGTCAGCGACACCATGCGCACCTTGGGGTGGCTGACCAGGTGGCTGCCGACGCCTTCACCACCGCCGCAGAGGATGTTGATCACCCCGCGCGGCAGCAGCTCGGCCAGCACCGGGGCCAGGGCCAGGATCGACAGCGGCGTGTGCTCGGAGGGCTTGAACACCAGGCAGTTGCCGGCGGCCAGCGCGGGCGCGATCTTCCACGCGGCCATCATCAGCGGGTAGTTCCACGGCGCGATCGAGGCGACCACCCCAAGAGGATCGCGGCGCACCATGCTGGTGTAGCCCGGCAGGTATTCGCCGGACAGCTGGCCGGTTTGACAGCGCACCGCACCGGCGAAGAAGCGGAATACATCGACCGTGGCGCTGAGGTCGTCCTGCAATGCCAGGTGCAGCGGCTTGCCGCAGTTCAAGGCTTCCAACTGGGCCAGTTGCTCGGCGCGTTGGGCGATGGCGTCGGCGATGCCGAGCAGGATCAGCGAGCGTTGCTGTGGGGTGGTGCGCGACCAGCCGGCAAAGGCTCGGTGGGCGGCGAGAATGGCGGCCTCGACCTGTTCGATGGAGGCTTCGGCTATATGCGCCAGCACCTCGCCGGTGGCTGGGTTGATGATCGGCTCGACAAAGCCCTCGCCTGCGACCAGCTGGCCGTCGATCAATAATGCGCTGCACAGGGGCGTGGAAGTTGCGCCGGCCATTCGATGTGCCCTCATTCTTAGAACCTGTTTGCGATCTGCTGCGCGTCGGCGATACCGCGTTAAAAACAGCCTCAGAATGCTCATTTACAGCTCGTAAACTGCGCTTCTTCGGCTGTTTTTGCCTTGTCTCGCTCTAGCTCGCGAAATCGTAAACAGGTTCTTATTGGGGCATCGGGTTGCTCTAGGCAGAGCTAAGGCCCGATGCGCTCTTCTTTATAGTGCGAAGGAGAGACTAGAGCGCGGGCGTGTTGCTCACAAATTCTTAATACTGAACGCTGCGTTCGATTAAATAGATGGCTTGCGCCCGGCCGGCTGTTCGCGGGCCACGCTGAGGAAGGGGTCGACCAGCGTCGGCCGCGCGGTGCCGCGACGCCAGGCCAGGCCGACATCCAGGGTCTGGGTCAGGTCGACCAGGGCGCGGGCCTCGATAATGTCGCCCTCCAGGGACCAGGGGCGGTAGGTCATATCCGGCTGAATCGACAGGCCGAGGCCGGCAGCCACCAGGCTGCGCACCGCTTCGGTGGAGCCGGTGCGCAAGGTGATATGGGGTTGCAGGCCGGCGCCCGACCAGATGCGCTGGGCGTTCAGGCCCATTTCATCGACGTTGAGCTGGATCAGCGGCTCGCTCACCACGTCCGCCAGGCTGATGCTGTCGTGCTCCAGCAGCGGGTGCTGCGGCGGCAGCCAGAGGCGCAGGGGCGAGTGGGTCAGCACCTCGGTCTGCAACGCATGGCGGTCTTCCAGGTTGGACAGGATCAGCACGCCGACGTCGATTTCACCGCTGACCAGCAGGTGCTCGATATAGGGCCGTTCGTCTTCCATCACGCGAATCTGCACATTGGGGTAGGCGCGCTGGAAGCGGGTCAGCAGGTCCGCCAGGTAATAACCGGCAACCAGGCTGGTCACGCCTATGGTCAGGCTGCCGGCGACCTGGTCGGTGCTCTGCTGCAGGCTGCGCTTGGCGTTATCCACAGTGGCCAGAATCAGGTGCGCCTGACGCAGAAACTGGTGGCCCTGGTGGGTCAGCGACATGCCCTTGGCGTGGCGGTTGAACAGGCTGACGCCGATTTCCTCCTCCAGCTGCTGGATCGCCAAGGTCAGGGTCGACTGGGAGATAAACACCGCCTGGGCGGCGGCGGAAATCGAGCCGGTTTCGGCGACGGCAATAAAGTGGCGGATCTGGCGCAGGGTCATCATGCGGGGATACCGGGGCGGGGTGTTGAGCGGCTTTGCAGTATGGTTTATCGAAACTCTAAGAGTTAATTCTTTTTTATAGATGGCTTGCCGCTGGTTCAGCCGGCACTCGCGGGGCTTCGGCACTCGTCGGGCGAGGGGCGAGGGGCGATAAGGAGTGCTTTTATGGTGCGTCTAGGCGCAAGCCCGGGTTGAACTAAGCGCCGGTTAACGCCGCGTGCGGGCGGTCTGTGAGCGCTTGGCAGGCGCCAATGGCCAGGGCTGGACATAGCGCTGGCTGATTCGCACCCCGGCGGCTACTGGAGCGCGGTGGTCCTACTCGGCGGCCCCGGCCTCGCAGCGGTTGCGTCCGCCGGCCTTGGCTCGGTAGAGCGCTCGGTCGGCGATCTGCAGCAGTTGCTCTGGAGTGCTGTCGGCGCCAGGGATCAGGCTGGCGGCGCCCAGGCTCAGGGTCACCCAGGCGCTGGTCGGTGAGGCAGCATGCTCCAGCTGCAAAGCTTCCACCCCCTTGCGCATGGCCTCGGCCAGGGCCAGGGCGGCCTCGACCGGGGTATTCGGCAGCACTATGACGAACTCCTCGCCACCATAGCGCGCCACCAGGTCGGTAGAACGCTGCGCCATGCTTTGCAGCAGTGCGGCGACGCGCTGCAGGCAGCGGTCGCCGGCCTGGTGGCCGTAGTGGTCGTTGTAGGCCTTGAAGTGGTCGATATCCACCATGATCAGGCCGATCGAGCTGCCCAGGCGCTGGGCGCGTTTCCACTCCAGCGCCAGGCTGTCCTCGAAGCAGCGGCGGTTGGCGATCTGGGTCAGCGGATCGCGGTTGGTCAGTTGCAGCAGGGTCTCGTTGACCGTGCGCAGGGTCTGCTCCGCCTGGTGGCGCTCGACGACTTCCCGTTCCAGGGCCCGGTTGATCAGGCCCATCTCCTGGCTGAGGCATTGGGCTTCCTCCCTGGCGCGGTGCAGGCGGCCGATCACCAAGGCGAGGAGGGTGGAGAACAGCGCCAGGATGCTCAGGGTGACGACGGCGGTTTCGATCAGCAGGGGGCGGGCGCTGAGCCCTGCGCTGTCGAGCGGTTGCTTGACCTCAAGGATGCCACGCAGGTCGCCGACCCGCCAGCCGCGCCGGGGGGATTCGGGATGGCTGTTGTGGCAGTCGACACAGGCCTCACGCATCAGGTCGGCCGTGGCGTAGCGCAGCACCAGTTGATCGTCCAGGCGTTCGAAGCGGTAGAAGGGCTGCTTGGGGTCGGCCTGCAGGGCTTGCCAGGCCTGTTCGCCGAAGCTGTCGCGCAGACCGCCCTCCTGCGCCCGCCAGGGAAAAGGGTAGGGGCTGTACAGCCGGGTGCTGGCGCCGGAACCCTGCTGGGTCAGGCGATTGCCGAGCAGCATGCTCAGGGTCGCGGGCAAGGGAATGGCCTGGGCCGTGGTCTGGTAATCGTGGGTGATGGTCATGCCGTACTGCCGAGCCCGCGCGACTACCTCGGAGGTATAGAGGCTGCGGAACTCGCTGAGGGTGGCCGTATACAGCTGGGCATTCTTCAGCGCCGCGTTTTGCAGCTGCTGAGTGAATATCTGCTGCAGGCTCCAGGTCAGGCCGCTCAGGCTGAGGAGCAGGACCAGCGTCATGCCGAGCACGGCATGGCGCTGGAAGAGATCGAGGCCCTGATCCAGCCTGCGACGGAAAAACGGCATTATCCGGTAACCTCAAGGGATGCATGGTGGCTCTTCCCAGTATAGGAAGGGCGCTAGCGCTGCGTTGCCGCTGGCGCTCGGGCCTGGCGGACTCGAGTCTACTAGCCAGGGACCCGGGTTGACGAGTGAGGGGCGCAATAGCGCTTGCCCCTGCGCAGACAGGGCGGCCGAGGGCGGGCAGGCCGGGTATGGCTGGGCCTGAGCATAGTGCGCCGTTGGTCCGCAGCGACCTGACTCGGCGCCTATTGCGGGCTGCCAGGGGCTGTTGGACTGGGGTATACTCGCCGGCTTTTCCGAAAGTTTGACCTGTGAGTGCCGCCAGCCATGGAAATCAACCCGATCCTGAACAGCATCAAGGACCTCTCCGAGCGCACCCTGACTATTCGGGGGTATCTTTGACTACGATCACAAGCATGATCGGCTGGTCGAAGTAAACCGCGAGCTGGAAGACCCGAACGTCTGGAACAACCCCGAATACGCGCAGAATCTGGGGCGCGAGCGCGCCTCCCTGGCGCTGATAGTCGAGACCCTGGACGACCTGCACGGCAGCCTGGCCGATTCCCGCGATCTGCTGGACATGGCCGCCGAAGAAGAAGACCAGGGCGCCGTGGACGATGTCGCCGCCGAAGTCGAGCGCCTGCGCGGCATTCTCGAGAAGCTGGAATTCCGCCGTATGTTCAGCGGCGAGATGGACCCGAACCACGCCTACCTGGACATCCAGGCCGGCTCCGGCGGCACCGAAGCCCAGGATTGGGCCAACATGCTGCTGCGCATGTACCTGCGCTGGGCCGACAAGCGCGGCTTCGACGCCACCATCATGGAACTGTCCGCCGGCGAAGTGGCCGGGATCAAGGGCGCCACCCTGCATATCAAGGGCGAATACGCCTTCGGTTGGCTGCGTACCGAGATCGGCGTGCACCGTCTGGTGCGCAAGAGCCCGTTCGACTCCGGAAACCGTCGCCACACCTCGTTCACCGCGGTGTTCGTCTCGCCGGAAATCGATGACAACATCGAAATCGAGATCAACCCGGCCGACCTGCGTATCGACACCTACCGTTCCTCCGGGGCCGGTGGTCAGCACGTCAACACCACCGACTCGGCGGTGCGCATCACCCACGTGCCAAGCAATACCGTGGTCTGCTGCCAGAACGAACGCTCCCAGCACGCCAACAAGGACACCGCGATGAAAATGCTGCGGGCGCGCCTGTACGAGCAGGAAGTGCAGAAGCGCAACGCCGCCTCCCAGGTGCTGGAAGACAGCAAGTCGGATATCGGCTGGGGTCATCAGATTCGCTCCTACGTACTCGACCAGTCGCGGATCAAGGATCTGCGTACCAGCGTCGAGCGCAGCGATTGCGTCAACGTGCTCGACGGCGATATCGACGAGTACCTGGTGGCCAGCCTGAAACAGGGGCTTTAACAACACGCAATGTAGGTTGGGCTGAGCAGTGCGAAGCCCAACGAGCGGCGCTGCATTTGCGTAGGAGGCCGGCCCGTTGGCCGGATGTTGGGCATCGCTGCGCTCAGCACCAACCTACGATTACCAGGAAAGACCAGAGACCATGAGCGACCAACAACTCGACCACCACGAACTGCAACAGGAAGAAAACAAGCTGATCGCCCAGCGCAAGGAAAAACTTGCCGCCGCGCGTGAGCTGGGTAACGCCTTCCCCAACGATTTCCGTCGCGACAGCTATTGCGCGGATCTGCAGAAACAGTACGTCGATAAGACCAAGGAAGAGCTGGAAGCGGCTGCCATTCCGGTCAAGGTCGCCGGTCGCATCATGCTCAACCGTGGCTCCTTTATGGTCATCCAGGACATGAGCGGGCGCATTCAGGTGTATGTCAACCGCAAGACCCTGCCGGAAGAGAAGCTGGCCGAGGTCAAGCACTGGGATCTGGGCGACATCATCGCCGCCGAGGGCACCCTGGCGCGTTCCGGCAAGGGCGACCTGTACGTCGAGATGACCCAGGTGCGTCTGCTGACCAAATCCCTGCGTCCGCTGCCGGACAAGCACCATGGCCTCACCGACACCGAACAGCGCTACCGCCAGCGCTACGTCGACCTGATGGTCAACGAGGAGGTGCGCGAGACCTTCCGCGTGCGTTCGCAAGTCATCGCGCATATCCGCAGCTTCCTGATGCAGCGCGACTTCCTCGAAGTGGAAACGCCGATGCTGCAGAGCATTCCCGGCGGCGCCGCGGCCAAGCCGTTCGAAACCCACCACAACGCGCTGGACATGGGCATGTTCCTGCGCATCGCGCCTGAGCTGTACCTCAAGCGCCTGGTGGTCGGTGGCTTCGAGAAAGTCTTCGAGATCAACCGCAACTTCCGTAACGAAGGCGTGTCGACCCGGCACAACCCCGAGTTCACCATGCTCGAGTTCTACCAGGCCTACGCCGACTACGAAGACAATATGGACCTGACCGAGGAGCTGTTCCGCGAGCTGGCCCTGCTGGTCCTGGGCAGCACCGACGTGCCGTACGGCGACAAGCTGTTCCACTTCGGCGAGCCCTTCGTACGGCTGTCGGTGTTCGACTCGATCCTCAAGTACAACCCGCAGCTGTGCGCCGCCGACCTGCAGGATATCGATCGGGCCCGCGCAATCGCCAAGCAGGCCGGGGCCAAGGTGCTCGGCTTCGAAGGCCTGGGCAAGCTGCAGGTGATGATTTTCGAAGAGCTGGTCGAGCACAAGCTGGAGCAGCCGCACTTTATTACCCAGTACCCCTTCGAGGTCTCGCCGCTGGCCCGTCGCAACGACGACAACCCCAACGTCACCGACCGTATCGAGCT
>NZ_JAUYNP010000246.1 GCF_030696055.1 Pseudomonas sp.
CCCCTCGATGGAGTTGGGAGTGGAGGCGAGGTTGTGGGTGAGTTCCAGTGCCCGAGCGAGACGCATAAAAAATCCGATGCCAATACTGGCATCGGATTTTGATTTCTTGCGGCCAAAGGTCAAGTAAGAGGGCTTAACTGATCGGCATTAACCTGCGGGTCCCTTTTTTCTGCCTGAGATTTATCGCCAGTCTTGCAAGGCCTGCTTGGCCGCCTGATTCATCGGCTGGGCAAGCAAACCGGCGGGCGTCAGGCTGATGCTGTAGACCGCATCGTCGGCGACCGGCAAATAGGTCACCCGCCGCGCCTGGGGATCGAAGATAAACAGATCATGCTGGCCCAGCCGCAGCCAGCGCCACAGGTCTATGCCATAGGGGCTGCGGGCCAGGGCGACGCGGGTGTGTTGGGCGAGGGATTGCTGTTCGATGGCGAGAAAGCGTCCGGAGAGCTTTTCCAGGCGATAGCCGGGTTGCAAACCGATCAAGGCGGCCAAGCCCTTCCATTGCAGAACGCGCGCATCCAGCTGCCAGAGATCGCCTTCCATGGTCAGGCTGCGTTCCCGGCCGCCCTCCAATAGGTTGACCCTGTAGTAGGGGCCGTCGGCCTTGAAACTCAGGGTCGCCAGGGGTTTGCCTTCGGGAATAGGGCGGTAGCTGCTGAGGTCGTAGGTCAGCACGCCGATCAGCGCGGCCAAACCGAGAAATGCCAGCCCGCAGGTGCCACGCAACCAGCCGAGAAACCACTGCCGGTTGAACAGGATTCGCGCCGCCACCAATGCCGCCAGCACTGCCAACAATGCCGTCGCCCACGCCAGTCCGCCGTATTGCATCGAGGTGCATTCCTTATGCTGGGAAATGCCGGCATTATGCGCAGCAACCCCGCTGGCGACCAGCAAGATAGCCCCAGTATTCGACACAGGACGTGTTTTCTATGCCGCTGCCCTTTGCATTCAGCGTTGACCTGTCGACCTTGGCCATTCTTGCCCTGGTCGCCTTTATTGCCGGTTTTATCGACGCCATCGCCGGTGGCGGCGGCTTGCTGACCATTCCCGCCCTGCTGACCGCCGGCCTCCCCCCGCACCTGGCCATGGGCACCAATAAACTCTGCGCCACCTTTGGCTCGGCCACCGCCAGTTACACCTTTTACCGGCGCAAGCTGTTCGCCCCCAGGCAATGGCTCAATGCGCTGATCGGCACTGCTGTGGGGGCTTTATTGGGGGCAGCGCTGGCCCATTGGTTGCCCTCGGCATGGCTCAACCAGATGTTGCCGGCGGTGGTATTCGCCTGCGGCCTGTATCTGCTGTTTGGCCAAACACCGGCGGCGCCCCTGGTCGCCGATGCGCCTATTGGCCAAGGCCGGCAATGGCCACAGGGTCTGGGATTGGGTTTCTACGACGGGGTGGCCGGACCTGGCACCGGGGCGTTCTGGACGGTCAGCAGTTTGCTGCTCTACCCGCTGGATCTGGTGCGCGCCAGCGGGGTGGCACGCAGCATGAACTTCGTCAGCAACGCCTGCGCGCTCAGCGTGTTTATCATCAGTGGGCAGGTAGCCTGGCTGCTGGGCATCAGCATGGGGTTGGCACTGATGGTCGGCGCCTTTCTCGGCGCGCGTACGGCGATCAAGGGCGGCTCGAAGTTTATCCGCCCGGTCTTTATTCTGGTGGTGTTGGCCTTGACCGCCCGCCTAGCCTGGCAGCACTGGTTCGGGCCGGCGTAGGCTGGATGGCGCTGTATCCATCCACCGAGAGCGACTACCCCGGCAGCGACGGTTCCGGCAGCCCTAGCCGCCGCGCCACATAGACATCGATCAGATAACGGGCGATGGAACGGGGGGCCGGCAATGGCGGCAGGTCATGCACGCTGAACCACTGCGCATCTTCGATTTCTTCCGCCTGCATGTGGATATCGCCAGAGGCGTATTCGGCATGAAAACCCAGCATCAAGGAGTGCGGAAACGGCCAGCCCTGACTGCCGAGGTACTGCAAGTTGTGGACCTCGATCCCGACTTCTTCGCGCACTTCCCGCGCCACACAGTGCTCGACCGACTCCCCCGCCTCGACGAAGCCGGCCAGGGTGCTGTAGACCCCGGAAACGAAGCGTGGCGAACGGGCCAGGAGAATCTCATCGCCGCGGGTCACCAGCACTATCATGCTCGGCGACAGCCGTGGGTAATGCTGCAGCTCGCAGCGCGGGCAGTGCATGGCACGCTCGCCGGCGATGTGCTGCATGGCTCCACCACAACTGCCGCAGAAGCGATGCTGGCTGGCCCAGGTGCCGATCTGCGTGGCATAGCTGAGCAACTTGAAGGTATCGTCATCGCCCTGCAGCATAAACTGGCGCAGGCTCTGCCAGGCGCAACCGGGCATCTCGATCGGCTGTTCCAGCTCCAGCAGGTAGATGGCATCGCCATCGAAATGGCCCAGGCCATGTTCGGCCAGGATCGGCAGGTCCTGTTTCTTCAGCCATTCGCGGGGAAACAACACGCCATTGCTGTCAGCCAGAAACTGTTGTTTGCAATGGGCTAGCACCCAACCACCGGGTTGCTGGCTGTCGAGTAAGGCGGGCTGCCAACGTTGGGTCATTCAAGCCACCATCGGCATGCCGAGGGCGCGCACACTTTCAGCCGCCAGGTCGAGCACGCTCGGCTTGGTTTCCGGACGCATCACCGCACCGGCTTCCAGGTAGTACTCCAGGCTGCTCAAGGCGTCGGCGAGGGTTTCCAGCATCTGCTCGGACGGCATCTGCGCCGCCTCGTACATATGCCGCTGAATGTAATCGGCGCAGGCTCCCACCAAAATGCCCGCGCGTTCCTGATCGAGAAACCAGAGCCCGCCACGCACGGCTTGCAGGCTGAAGGGCACATTGGACAGGTGCATGCGATCGCCCCCCGACTCCAGGTAGGCGGTGATGGCGCGTTTGGCCAGCGCCAGGCCAGCCTGGGCTTCATCGACCACGACTATGCGGGCCTCGTTGAGCTGATGCTGGGCAAAGGACTCGGCTTCGGTTCCCAGCTGCGCCTGAACCGGCCTGACCTCGCGGCGCTCGCCGCGCTCCAGGCTGGCCACCATGCCTTCGACGTAGAGCACGGCATCCGCCAGCCTGTTCAGCTCCGCAGGCTCCGGCGCACGCTCTTCGCTCCAGCTGGCGACGGTCTGCAGCTGCGCATTCAGGGAATTACCCGCCGAACTCAGGCCGACCATGCCCAGGGTCTTGCTCAGTTTGCCGAGCAAGGCGTGCAGGTTAGTCAGACTGTCGCTTTGCAAGGTGCCGCGCTCGATCAGATCGAGGGTGTCCTTGACGCTGGTCAGCTCCTCACGGATCGCCGAACTCAGCGAACGCATGACGGCCTGGCCAGGGCCCGCCAGGCGCTGGTATTCCGCCTCCAGCATATGATCGGTAAAGGGCAGCGGCGTCAGGCCGAAGACTTCACCCAGGGCGACCGCCTGTGGGCCACGGCTGTCGGCCAGGGCGACCAGATAGAGGAGTTCCTTGAGCAGACTGCGCGGCGCTTCGTACTGCTGGTTGGCGAGCATCTGCTTGAGTTCGCGATCGATGCGCGAGAACAGTTGCTTGCGCGGCTTGCGTGCCAGCAACTGGCCATCAACCTGCGCCTCCACGGCGGCAGCCCCTACCCAACACAGGCGCCCGCGGGGCTCGTTGGCAAACAGGCTGTCCAGGCGCGTCAGCGCCCGGCCCATCAATTTCAAACTAGCCTGGGCGTTCTGCTCCCTGATAAAGCCGAGCAAGCCGACTTGATACATATGGCGCAGGCGCCGCCCTTCACTCTCCTTAGCCGCGGCATCCAGCGCGGCAGCCGCGCTGTGAGGGCGCGCCTGATCCAGGCGCACACTGAAAAAGAAGCTTTCCGGCAACGCCGGCTGGCGCCCGGCCAGACGCAGATCGTTGATCGCCGGCAACAGCAACTCCGGCATCTCCTGACGGTTCGCTTCGAGGTTTTCCAGATAACGACGCAGCACATGCAGGGCATTGCTCAGGGCCGAGAGCTGGACATCACGCTCCTCGCCTGCGCCGGCGGGAATGTCGGTGGCCTGGTCCAGCACTTCCTGAGCCAGCATTTCGGCGCCGGCCAACTCGATCAGGTTGAGGGTGCCGCGCACTTGATGCAGGTTTTCTACGGCTTGTTGCAGCAGGCTGCCGTTGTGTCGATCGGCGATAAATTGCTCAAGGCTCGACTCAGCCTCCTCCATGGTGGTGAACAGTTCATCGCGCACCAAATTAAGCGACGTGGCTCCAGAGACCATGGGTTATTGCGCCTCCCGCGTGGCGGGTGAAAACAGATCGAAGGACGGCATCAGTCGGCGAACTCCGGCTTCTGCTTGCTCATATGCGCCGCCATGGCCACGCGCAGGTCAACCGACTGCAGCATGGCGGCGTTCCAGGTGGCGATGTACTCGAGGCCATCGTCGACCCGGTGGTCGCGCATATAGCGAATCATTTCCTTGGTGCCGCGTATCGCCACAGGCGACTTGCTGGCGATCTCCCGGGCGATACCCATGACACCATCGAGCAGGGCGTCGGCATCGGCGAAGGTGCGGTTGACCAGGCCTATGCTGCGCGCCGCC
>NZ_JAUYNP010000250.1 GCF_030696055.1 Pseudomonas sp.
TATAAACGGACGCAACGCTCCGTACCGGCAACGGTTAAGCTTGCTGCAATGCCCAGGTGGTGAAATTGGTAGACACGCCAGCTTCAGGTGCTGGTGACCTTACGGTCGTGGAAGTTCGAGTCTTCTCCTGGGCACCAATTCAAAAAGCCGAGCCAAGCGCTCGGTTTTTTATTACCTGCGATTTGGCCTAGCCACCTGCCGGAGCTGGCCCGGCAGGTATTCAGCCCGCACCGCTAAACGCGGAACTGGCCCAGACTGGCCTTTAGCTGCCGCGCCAAACCATCCAGCACCCGCCCGCTATCCGCCGTAGCCGCGACCGCCTCGGCCGCACGCTGGGCCTCGGCATGAATCACCTCGACCCGCCCACGCACGGCATCGGCCCCCTCGGCCTGGTGGGCCGCCGCCTCAGTCGCCGCATTGATCGCCCCATGCACCTCCTCGACCGCCGACTGCACCGACTGCTGCACCTTGGCGCTCTCACGCAACGCGGCCAGCCCCTGATCCGCCTGCAACCCCGCCTGACCTATGGCGCCAACCGCTTCCCGCGCGCCTTTCTGCAAGGCGCCGATATGCGCCTGAATATCGCCGGTCGATTGCTGGGTCTTGCTCGCCAACGCCCGCACCTCGTCGGCCACCACGGCGAAACCGCGCCCGCTCTCCCCCGCCCGCGCCGCCTCGATGGCCGCATTCAAGGCCAGCAGATTGGTCTGCTCGGCGATGCCGTGGATCACCGTCAGCACCACCTCGATCTGCTCGCTCTGCTTGGCCAATCGCTCGATCACCGCCGCACCGTCGCCCACCCGCAGCACCAGTTCCTCGATCGCCCCGCCGACCCGGGCCGCGATGGCCGCATTGTCCTGGGTCGCCTGGCGGATCGCCGCCACCCGGCGCAGCGCCTCCTGCATGGCCTGGCTCTCCGCCTGCGCCTCGCCCGCCATCTGCGCCAAGGCCTGCAGGCTGCCCGCCACCTCGTCACGCTGGCGCCCGGCCGCCGCCTCCGCCGCCGCGCTACGCGACGCCAGGCTGGCGATCTCCTGCCCGGTACGCACCGCCACCTCGCCCGCCTCGCGCACTATGGGCTGCAGCTTGGCGAGGAACTGATTGACCGCCGCCGCCATATCGCCCACCTCATCCTGACTGTCCAGCTCGACACGCCGGGTCAGATCGCCCTCGCCCGCCGCCAGATCGTGCAAGGCCGCGATCAGCAGCTGCAGGCGACTCAATACCCGCCAACCCAGCACCAACGCCACCACCAGCAGGGTCAGGAAACCCACCACCAGCAGGCCCACGGCGATACGCCAGCGCAGGTTGTCGGCGGCGACCTGCACCGAACCCAGACTGTTCTTCGCCATGCCCTCGGCGGCCTGCTGCGCCTCGCTCAAGCGCCGCTGCAGCGCCTGGGTGCTGTCGCGGGCCGCGCCAGCCAGACTGCTGTCCACCAACTCGCCGGCATTCTCCACCAGGGCGGCGAAACGCTGATCCAGTGCCTGCAACTCCTGCTCCACCGCCGCCTTGGACAGGCCCAGCTGGATCTTGCCGATCTGCGCACCCATGGGATTGATGTCCAGCTCCACCATATAGACCTGCGGATCACGGGACGCCGCCTCGATCAGCTTGTCCAGCGGCTTATCGCCCTGCCCGGCCGCGACCAGGGCCCTGATTCGCGAGTCGCTGCGATTGAAGCTGCGGGTCAAGCGCTCTCCGGCGGCGTCGTAATAGACGGCGAACAACACCGCCGGATCGCGCTGGGCGATGCGCACGAATTCGGTCAATGCCGGCACATCCTTGTCCCAGATGGCCTTGGGCGCGACACCGGCCAGCAGCTGCGCCATGGCGCTGCCGGACTGCTTGAGATTCTGCTCCAGCACGCCGCGCAGCTGCTCGCGCTCGGCCTGCAGGCGCTCGGACAAGGCCGCGCCGAGGCTTTTACGGGTATTCGCCGACAACGCCTGCAAGCCCTGCACCACCTCGCGCTCGGCCGCGCCCAACTCCGCTCCCAGGCGCTGACTGTCGTCCTGCATGCGCGTCGCCAGGTCGGCCACCAGGTCATCGACAGTGGTGCGGGTCAACCAGACCGCCAAGAGCACCTGTACCAGCATGGCGACTCCCAAGGCGATAAACACCGGACGCAACAAGCGGCTATGCAGTAAAGAGAACAAGGCTCTACCCCTTCAGAAATGAGAACGACCGATACCCATGGATCGACCACTGCAGATAAAACTGTAACAGCAGAAACGACAAAGGGCCGCCCATGGCGACCCTTTGTTGCACAACCAGCGACTATCAGGCGAACGGATGACGCAAGACTATGGTCTCATTACGGTCCGGGCCGGTGGAAATGATATCGATAGGTGCGCCAACCAACGCCTGCACCCGCGCGATATAGGCACGCGCATTGGCCGGCAGTTCTTCCAGGGTCTTGGCCCCCAGAGTCGACTCGCTCCAGCCTGGCATGTCTTCGTAGACCGGCTGCAGGCCCAGGTAGCTGTCGGCGTCAGTCGGCGCATCGACCAGCACTTCGCCGTGCTGATCCTGGTAACCGACGCAGATGCGGATGCTTTCCAGACCGTCGAGCACGTCGAGCTTGGTCAGGCACAGGCCGGAGATGCTGTTGATCTCGATGGCGCGACGCAGGATCACCGCATCGAACCAGCCGCAACGACGGGCGCGACCGGTGGTGGAACCGAACTCATGGCCACGCTTGGCCAGGAAGGCGCCGGTGTCATCGAACAGCTCGGTGGGGAAAGGACCGGAACCGACGCGGGTGGTGTAGGCCTTGGTGATGCCGAGGATGTAATCCAGGTACATGGGACCGAAACCCGAACCCGTGGCGATACCGCCGGCGGTGGTGTTGGAGCTGGTCACGTAGGGGTAGGTGCCGTGGTCGATATCCAGCAGCGAACCCTGGGCGCCCTCGAACATGATGTCCTTGGACTCGCGGCGCATCTCGTGCAGCACCGCGGTGACGTCCGCCATCATCGGCTTGAGCAGCTCGGCGTATTCCATGCACTCATCCAGAGTCTTCTGGAAGTCGATGGCCGGCTCTTTGTAGTAATTGACCAGCACGAAGTTGTGGTAATCCAAGAGCTCGCCGAGCTTGGCGGCGAAGCGCTCGCGGTGAAACAGATCGCCGATGCGCAGACCGCGGCGAGCCACCTTGTCTTCGTAGGCCGGGCCGATGCCGCGACCGGTGGTGCCGATCTTGGCGTCGCCACGGGCTTTCTCACGGGCCTGATCCAGAGCCACATGGTACGGCAGGATCAGCGGGCAGGACGGGCTGATACGCAGGCGCTCGCGCACCGGCACGCCCTTTTCTTCCAGCTTGATGATCTCGCGCATCAACGCATCGGGAGCGACCACCACGCCGTTGCCGATCAGGCACTGCACGTTTTCCCGCAGGATGCCCGAAGGGATCAGGTGCAGAACGGTTTTCTCGCCGTCGATCACCAGGGTATGGCCCGCGTTATGGCCGCCCTGGTAACGCACAACAGCTGCAGCCTGTTCGGTCAGCAGGTCGACGATCTTGCCCTTGCCCTCATCGCCCCACTGGGTGCCCAGGACTACGACATTCTTACCCATAACACTTGCCCTCTTCGCGCAAACTTGATGTCGACCACAGTCGACGGAAACATTTCAGGACGAGCAGCCTGGCCGCCCCTCAGGACGCCAGTGCCGCCAACTGCCAACGGCCGTCACGCAACAGCAGCTGGCGATCACAACCCGCCGCACCGGCATCAGCAACCGTTTGCCCAGGCAGAGCCTGGACCACGCGCTGACCGTCCTGGCGCAAGCGCTGAATCGCCTGCCACAAAAACACATCATGGTTATCCGGAGCCCAGACACTCGCCGACATCTCGTCCAGCTGCATCTGCCCCAGGCTGACCAGGGTCTTCAAATCGGTGGAAAACCCAGTAGCAGGGCGGGCACGACCGAAGTCGGCGCCGATATCGTCATAGCGGCCGCCCTGGGCGATGGCATAGCCAAGCCCCGGGACGAAGGCGGCGAACACCACACCGGTGTGGTAGTGATAGCCGCGCAGCTCACCCAGATCGAAGTACAGCGGCAATTCCGGGTAGCGCAAGCTCAGCGCGTCGGCAATTGCCATCAGCTCGTCCAGCGCGGCATGCACCTCATCCGGGGCCTCGACCAGGCAAGCCTGGGCCAGATCCAGCACCTCACGACCGCCACACAGCTCGCTGAGCGCGCGCAACATCTTGCGCAGCTCATCGGGCAGCGCCTCGGTCAGTTCGGCCACTTCATCCACGGCCTTGCGTTGCAGCGCATCGAACAGCTGTTGCTCGACCTCGCCGGACAATTCGGCGGCGCGGGCCAGGCCGCGGTAGATACCGACATGGCCAAGGTCCATATGCACATCCGGCACCGCGGCCAGCTCGAGGGTGTTGACCAGCAGGCTGATCACTTCCACATCGCTGGCCGGGCTGGCATCGCCATACAGCTCGGCGCCCAACTGGATCGGACTGCGCGAGGTGGTCAGCGCGCGCGGCTGAGCGTGCACCACGCTGCCGGCGTAGCACAGCCGGCTCGGCCCTTCGCGGCGCAGGGTATGCGCATCGATGCGCGCCACTTGCGGCGTGATGTCGGCGCGAAAGCCCATCTGCCGACCGGACAGCGGATCGGTCACCTTGAAGGTGCGCAGGTCGAGGTCCTGGCCCGCGCCGGTGAGCAGCGACTCCAGGTACTCGATATGCGGCGTTACCACGAATTCATAGCCCCAGCGCTGGAACAGATCCAGCACCTGGCGGCGCGCCACTTCGATGCGCGCCGCGTGCGGCGGCAGTACTTCTTCGATGCCATCTGGCAGGAGCCAGCGGTCTACCCTTGCCATTTCGCCATTCCCCTCTTGAACCGGGCGGCACCAGCCTTCAGTGAAGCCAATAAAGGAAAGTTGTGCCCAGCAGCATGCTGGCCAACCCCATCAGACGCAGCTGTCGATCCGACAGCCGTATCAACTGTGCGAGCGCTCCACGCCATTGGCGCGGACAGAGAAAGGGCAGGATGCCTTCCAGCACCAACAATAGACACAACGCGATGCCCAGTTCCTGCCACATGATTCCCACAGACGCAAAAAAGCCGGGATTTTCCCGGCTGCCGCATGATACCACGTTTTCCATAAGGATCACCCCGGCGGCAGGCCACCGGGGTGAGAGCTTAGGGCTTGGACGTCTCCAGATAACGGAAGAAGTCGCTCTTCGGATCCAGCACCAGCACATCGCGCTTATCGGCGAAACTCTCGCGATAGGCCCGCAGGCTGCGGTAGAAGGAGTAGAACTCCTGATCCATGCCATAGGCCTTGGAGTAGATCGCCGCCGCCTGAGCATCACCATCACCGCGCAGCTCTTCAGCCTGACGGTAGGCATCGGCCAGCAGCACACGGCGCTGACGATCGGCATCGGCCCGAATACCCTCGGCCAGCTCCTTGCCCTTGGCGCGATGCTCGCGGGCTTCACGCTCACGCTCGGAACCCATGCGGTCGAATACGCTGCGATTGACTTCCTTCGGCAGATCGATGGACTTGACCCGCACGTCCACCACCTCGATACCCAGCTCTTGCTTGGCCGCGCGATTCAGCGCCGCGGTCACATCGGCCATCAAGGCATCCCGCTCGCCCGACACCGACTCATGCAAGGTGCGCTTCCCGAACTGGTCACGCAGCGAAGCCTCCAGACGACGAGCCAGACGCTCGTCGGCCGTCTGCTTGATACCCGAAGTCGCGGTGTAGTAACGCTCGGCATCCAGCACTCGCCACTTGGCGAACGCATCGACCATCAACGCCTTCTTCTCCAGGGTGAGGAAGCGCGAACTGCTGGAGTCCAAAGTCAGCAGACGCGCATCGAACTTGCGCACCTGGTTGACGTAAGGAATCTTCACATGCACACCGGGCTGCACGTCCGGCTGGACGATACGACCGAACTGCAGCAGTACCGCCCGCTCGGTTTGCGCCACGATATAGAAGCTGTTCCACGCGACCAGCGCCAGCACCACGCCAACAATCAGGGCGATCAGCGATTTATTGCTCATCAGCGGCTCTCCCTTGTACGCAGCTCAACCTGACGCGGATCGATGCTCACACGCGAGCTCACATCGCTGGCCGCAGCCCCCGATACCGCACTGGGCGCAGACGCACCACGGCCGTCGATCATTTTATCCAGCGGCAGATAGAGCAGGTTGTTCTGCCCCTTGTCGCCGGTCACCAGCACCTTGCTGGTGTTGCTCATCAGCTCCTGCATGGTGTCCAGGTACAGACGCTCACGGGTCACTTCCGGGGCCTTGCGGTACTCGGCAACCAGGGCGGTGAAGCGATCCGCCTCACCCTGGGCGCGGGAAACCACTTCATCGCGGTAGCCACTGGCATCCTCGATCAAGCGCTGCGACTGACCACGGGCTTCCGGCACCACGCCATTGGCATAGGTCTCGGCCATGTTCTTCTCGCGCTGCTCGTCTTCACGGGCGCGGATCACGTCATCGAAGGCTTCCTGCACCTCGCTCGGCGCCGCGGCGCTCTGCAAGTTGACCTGGGTCACGGTGATGCCGGTCTTATAGCTCTCCATAAAACCACGCAAGCGATCGAGCACCTGGCTGGCCATCAGCTCGCGGCCTTCGGTCAGCGCCTGATCCATCTCGGTAGAACCCACCACATGGCGCACCGCACTGTCGGTGGCATGCTGCAGGCTGACTTCCGGCTGATCGACGTTGAGCACGAAATCCTTCAGGTTGCTGATCTTGTACTGCACGGTCAGCGGCACTTCGATGATGTTCTCGTCCTCGGTCAACATCTGCCCCTGCTTGCTGTAAGCACGCTCACGGGTGACGTTTTCCTGGAACTTGCGATCGATCGGCGGGAAGTAGATGTTCAGGCCCGGCCCTACGGTTTCGTAATACTTGCCGAAACGCAGCACCACCGCCTGCTCCTGCTCATCGACCACATAGATGGCGCTGTACAGCCAAACCACTGCCAGCAATGCCAAGCCCACCAGCAGCAGACTGAAGCCACCGCCGTTGCCAGCATCGGCGTCACCGCCACGTTTCTTGCCACCGAACAGCCCATTGAGGCTCTCCTGCAGCTTGCGGAAGGCTTCGTCGAGATCCGGCGGCCCCTTGCGGTCACCGCCTTTGCGGCCACCCCAGGGATCCTGATTGTTCGAGTTGCCACCCGGCTCATTCCAAGCCATAGCGCTCTCCATCTGATAAAGCCAAGACGCGCCCACGGCGCGCCCGCCAATGCTACCGAATGCACGCAGCCTGCGGCAAAACACTGCCGCAGGCTTTATTGCAAAGTGTGTTGTTCAATAAATTCCAGCGGCTTCAGCCCTTCACGACTGAGCAGTCGATTCAACTCAACCCGTGGCAGGCGCACGCTCAACAAGCTGCTGCCATCCTCGGCATGCGCCTCGCTTTGCACCGCACCCAAGGCGAAAAACTGTGCCCGCAGGCGCGCCAGACGCTGCGGCAACTGCAAGGTCGCGACGAATAAGTCATCGCCCAGCAACTCGGCAATGGCTTGCTTCAACAGGGGCAGACCGCGCCCATCGCGGGCCGACAGCCAGACCCGCTGCGGCTTGCCCTCGGCATTGCGCTGAATTTGCGGTTCAACCCCCTCGAGCAGATCCAGCTTGTTGTAGACCTCGAGCAGCGGCAGCTCATGCGCGCCGATTTCGTCCAGCACCGCCATGACCTGCTCAATCTGCTGATCGCGCTCGGGCTCGTGGGAATCGATCACATGCAGGAGCAAGTCGGAGTTGCTCGACTCCTCGAGCGTCGCGCGAAAGGCTTCGACCAATTTATGTGGCAGATGGCGAATAAAGCCCACGGTATCGGCCAGCACTATCGGCCCCAGATCATCCAACTCCAGACGGCGCAAGGTCGGATCCAGGGTGGCGAACAGCTGATCGGCGACGTACACATCGGACTCGGTCAGGGCATTGAACAGGGTCGATTTGCCGGCGTTGGTATAGCCGACCAACGACACCGAGGGAATATCCGCGCGCTGACGTCCACGCCGCGCCTGCTCACGCTGACTGCGCACCTTCTCGAGCTTCTGCTTGATCTGGCGAATGCGCACGCGCAACAGGCGGCGGTCGGTTTCCAACTGGGTTTCCCCTGGGCCGCGCAGACCGATACCGCCCTTCTGCCGTTCCAAGTGCGTCCAGCCGCGCACCAGACGCGTGCTCAGGTGATCGAGCTGAGCCAGTTCGACCTGCAGCTTGCCTTCATGGGTACGCGCGCGCTGAGCGAAGATGTCGAGAATCAGACCGGTACGGTCCAATACTCGACACTCAAACACGCGCTCGAGGTTGCGCTCCTGGCTGGGCGTGAGCACATAGTTGAAGATGACCAGATCGGCGGCGGTGGCCTTGACCTGATCCCGCAACTCTTCAACCTTGCCACTGCCGATCAGGTATTTGGCGGTCAGCCGATTGCTCGGCACGGTACAGAAGGCCACCGTTTCGGCGCCAGCCGAAAGGGCCAATTCCTGGAATTCTTGCGGATCTTCACGCGCCGCGGAATCTTGACCGTCCAGGTGAACCAGGAGAGCCCGTTCCCCACCTTCATGGCGCTCGAAGAACAATGCAGCCTCCTAGATCAAGCGTTGCCAGGTTCAGCTTCGGCTTCGGCCTGCTCGGTTTCGGTCGCACTCGGCAGACGCACCGGGCGGCTCGGCACCACGGTGGAAATAGCGTGCTTGTAGACCATTTGGCTGACGGTGTTCTTCAACAGAATCACGAACTGGTCGAAAGACTCGATCTGGCCCTGCAGCTTGATGCCGTTGACCAGGTAGATGGAAACAGGGACGCGTTCCTTACGCAGGGTATTCAGGTAAGGGTCTTGTAGCGAATGCCCTTTTGACATGTGCCGCACTCCTTTAAGGATCAATTTTCAATAATTTTTAGTAAAACCCGTAAACGGCTTAGAACCGCCCCACCCCCAAGGATAGACGGCTAACGGCAAGGTCTCAGGTCAATATGGAGACCGCCGCCAGGTATTTCAAGGCGCGCGGCAGATTGTCACAGGCCAGACTATCCAGCCACTGCACATCATCCCAACCCCGCAACCAGGTGAACTGCCGCTTGGCCAGCTGGCGAGTGGCAATAATGCCGCCCTCTTCCATCTGCACCTTGCTCAGGTTGCCCTCCAGGTAATCCCAGACTTGGCGATAACCTACAGCTCGTATAGACGGCAAGCCGGCATGCAAGTCACTTCTCTGTCGGAGGCCTTCGACCTCGTCGATCAAGCCCTGTTCCAACATCAGGCGAAATCGCCGCGCAATGCGCTCGTGCAACAACTGACGCTGGGCCGGCGCTATGGCCAATTGCGCGACAGTATAGGGGAATTGCCCCCCCACCGAGGCGCCGCCGGCAGTATTTTCTGCGGCCTGGCGCTGGCGATGGACCGTCATGCTCTGGCCGCTGACGCGGTAAACCTCCAGCGCCCGAATCAGGCGCTGTGGGTCATTGGGGTGAATGCGCGCGGCGGACTCAGGGTCTACCGCGCGCAATTCGTCGTGCAGCGCCTGCCAGCCCTCGACCTGGGCGCGCGCCTCCAGCTCCGCCCGTACCTGCGGGTCGGCCGCCGGCATATCCGCCAAGCCTTCCAGCAATGCCTTGTAATACAACATGGTGCCGCCGACCAGCAGCGGGATGCGGCCGCGCCCGCTGATGTCAGCCATGGCCGCCAGGGCATCGGCACGAAACTCGGCTGCCGAGTAACTCTCGGCGGGGTCGCGAATATCGACTAGACGATGGGGAAACTCGGCCAGCACGGACTTATCCGGCTTGGCCGTGCCTATATCCATGCCGCGATAGATCAGCGCCGAGTCGACGCTGATCAGCTCGCAAGGCAACACCCGCGCCAGCTCAAGGGCCAGATCGGTCTTGCCAGCGGCGGTTGGCCCCATCAGGAAAATCGCCGGAGGCAGGCGCTCGGACATGCTTAAGAGGTCTCTAAAGGGTAGCCGCGGGCCGTTTAACGGCCGCGCAGAAACAGCTTATCCAGGTCATCCATGCCCAGCTGGGTCCAGGTCGGGCGCCCATGGTTGCACTGGCCGCTGCGCTCGGTGTGCTCCATATCGCGCAGCAGGGCATTCATTTCCGGCAGGCTCAGGCGGCGATTGGCGCGCACCGCGCCATGGCAGGCCATGGTGCCGAGCAGCTCGTTCAGGTGGGCCTGAATGCGGTCGGTGGTGCCGTATTCCAGCAGATCGGCGAGTACATCCTGCACCAGGCGAGTGGCTTCGGCCTGCTTGAGCAGCGCCGGAATCTGCCGGATCGCCAAAGTTTCCGGACCCAACCGCTGCAACTCGAAGCCCAGACGCTGGAACCATTCGCCATGCTCTTCGGCGCAATCGGCCTCGCGCTGGCTTACCGCTATAGACTCCGGCACCAGCAACGGCTGACCGCGCAGGCCTTCGCTGGCCATAGCCACCTTCAGCCGTTCATAGGTGATGCGCTCATGGGCCGCGTGCATGTCCACCACCACCAGGCCCTGGACGTTCTCGGCGAGGATATAGATGCCCTTCAGCTGGGCAATGGCATAACCCAGGGGCGGGATATCGCCCTGGGCCACCGGCAGGCTCGGCGCAGCGACGGCAGGCACCAGCGGGGCGAAGAACTCGCGGTAGGCGCCTTGCGCCTCGGCGGCAGGCAATGCCGCCTCGGGGCGCGCGCCCTGATAACCCGCACCCGGAGAACGCCAGACCGAGGCACTGGGCGCGGACTCCAGCAAGCTGGCGGCCAAGCCTATCTCGCCCTGGGGGCCGAACTCCCCGGCGGCCTGGCCGGTTGGCCGAACCATCTCGTTGATGCCGGCCGGCGCCGCCAATTGATCCTCCGGGCGCACCTCGCCCAGCGCGCGGTGCAGGGTGCCGTAGAGGAAGTCATGCACCATGCGCCCATCGCGAAAGCGCACTTCATGCTTGGTCGGGTGCACATTGACGTCGACCACCGAAGGGTCGATTTCCAGGAACAACACGAAGGTCGGATGGCGGCCGTTGAACAGCACATCGCGGTAGGCCTGGCGCACCGCGTGGGCGACCAGCTTGTCGCGCACCATGCGCCCGTTTACATAGAAGTACTGCAAATCCGCCTGACTGCGCGAGAAGGTCGGCAAGCCGACCCAGCCCCACAGATGCAGACCATTGCGCTCTATATCGATGGGCAACGCCTGTTCGAGAAAGGCCGGGCCGCAGACCGAAGCCACCCGGCGCGCGCGGCTGATCTCATCGGGCGCCTCGTGCAGGCCGAGCACCGTCTTGCCGTTGTGGCGCAGATGGAAGGCCACATCGAAACGCGCCAGGGCCAGGCGCTTGATCACTTCTTGCAGGTGGTCGAATTCGGTTTTCTCGGTCTTGAGAAACTTACGCCGCGCCGGGGTATTGAAGAACAGGTCGCGCACTTCCACCGAGGTGCCGACTGGATGGGCCGCCGGCTGCACCCGCGGCTGCATGTCGCGGCCCTCGGTCTCCACCTGCCAGGCCTGCTCGGCATCGGCGGTGCGCGAGGTGAGGCACAGGCGCGCCACCGAGCTGATCGAGGCCAGGGCCTCGCCGCGAAAGCCCAGGCTCATGACCTGTTCGAGGTCTTCCAGCTCGCGAATCTTGCTGGTGGCATGCCGCGCCAAGGCCAGCGGCAGATCGTCGGGGGAGATGCCGCCACCGTCATCGCGCACCCGCAGCAGCTTGACCCCGCCTTGCTCGACATCCACCTCGATGCGCTTGGCCCCGGAGTCCAGGCTGTTTTCCAGCAGTTCCTTGATCACCGAGGCCGGCCGCTCGACCACCTCGCCGGCGGCGATCTGGTTGGCCAGGCGCGGGCTCAGCAGCTGGATACGCGCCAGTTCTTTTATCCCGGGCTCATGGCTGCTCATGGTTGCGCCGCCAGAGCGGTCGCCGGCACCTGCAGGCGCTGACCGATCTTCAGCGCATCGGTTTTCAGCCCATTGGCATTGCGCAGGGTGGCCAGGTTGACCTGGTAGCGCTGAGCGATCAGCGCCAGGCTTTCGCCCGAGCTGACCACATGCTCGCGCGGGCCGAGGGTGATCTTGCCGCTATCGCGCAGCCAGGCCACATAGCTGCCCGGCGGCGGGTTTTCGTGAAAGAACTGCCGCACGCCGGTGAGAATGGAGCGGGCCAAGGCCTGCTGATGGCCGGCCGAGGACAGCTTGCGGGCTTCATTGGGGTTAGAGATAAAGCCCGTTTCGACCAGAATCGAGGGAATATCCGGCGACTTCAGCACCATAAAGCCGGCCTGCTCGACGCGGCGCTTATGCAGCGGCGTCACCCGGCCCATATTGCCCAGCACCTTGTTGCCGACATTCAGGCTGGATGACAGCGAGGCGGTCATCGACAGGTCGAGCAACACCCCGGCGAGCATGCGGTCCTTATCGTCCAGGCTGACGTTGCCGGCACCACCGATCAGGTCCGACTGATTTTCCGAATCCGCCAGCCAACGGGCGGTTTCCGAGGTGGCGCCGCGATCGGACAGGGCGTAGACCGACGCACCGAAGGCCGCGGCGCGCGGCGCGGCATCGGCATGGATGGAGACGAACAGGTCTGCGCCCTTCTTGCGCGCGATCTCGGTGCGCTTGCGCAGCGGGATAAAGTAGTCGCCGGTACGCACCAGCTCACCGCGGAAGCCCTTCTCGCTGTTGATCTGGCGTTGCAACTCCTTAGCGATGGCCAGGGTCACATTCTTCTCGTACTGACCCTTGCCCGCCGACAGCGCCCCCGGGTCCTCACCACCGTGGCCGGCGTCGATGGCGATCACTATATCGCGCTTGCCGTTGGGCACGGGGGGCAGCTTGGGCGGCGCCTGGATCGTGGTCACCGGCACCTGCGGCGCAGTCGCCACCGTGCTGCTCGGCAGGTTGGGCGCGGCACCGGCCTCCTGATCGAACAGGTCGACCACCAGGCGGTGACCGTACTGCTGGTTGGGCGCCAAGGTGAAGCTCTTCGGTGTCACCGGGGCCGACAGGTCGATCACCACCCGCAGATCTTCCGGGGTGCGCTGCGCCGAGCGCACGCTGGTGATAGGGGTATTGCTCAAGGCCAGCTGATCGAACTGGGTCGCCAGCTTAGCCCCACTGACATCGATGACGATGCGATTGGGCGCGGACAGCAGGAACACGCTGTGCTGCACCGGACCGGACAGGTCGAATACCAGGCGGGTGTTATCCGGCGCACGCCACAACCTGACGCTGCGCACATCCGAAGCGGCCCATACATCGGCGACCAAGCCAAGCAATGCCACCCCAACTGCGATAAAACGCGCGCCTATGCGCATAGCCAACCCCATTGTTTGATCATGTCCCGACGGCCAAAGCGGCACACCAGGAATTGCCGCGGGCGCTGTGCGCCTGCAGATGCAGGACGCGGCCGGCCGCTAGCGGGCTAATGGTAATGTCCAGGTCAGCCTTTGGCAAAACGCCGGCACCGCGCTGCGGCCACTCGACCAGGCACAGGGCATCACCCTCGAAATAGTCGCGAATCCCCAGATACTCCAGTTCCTCGGCATCCACCAGCCGGTAGAGATCGAAGTGAAAAGCCCGTAGATCGCCGACTTCATAGGGTTCGACCAGGGTAAAGGTCGGGCTTTTCACCGCGCCGATATGGCCCAGGCCGCGAATGATGCCGCGTGACAGGGTGGTCTTGCCGGCCCCCAGGTCGCCATGCAGATAGATCACCCCACTACCGCCGGTCGCCTCGGCTATGCGCGCCCCCAGCGCCAGCATCGCCTGCTCATCGGCGGCCAACAGTTCTAACTCAGACACTCGGACTGCTCCTGCAATAATTGACGAATAACCCCACACAGATCGCTGGCCGCCAGGCCGCAGCCCAGCCGGGCCAGGCGCTCGCCCGCACAGGCATGCAGATACACCGCCAGGCTGGCCGCCGCCATGGGCGCCAGCCCCTGGGCCAGCAGCGCGCCGATCAGCCCCGCCAACACATCGCCCAGGCCGGCGCCGGCCATGGCCGGATGGCCACGATCACACAACAGCAGCTGCCCGGCCGGATCGGCAATCAAGGTGCCGGCACCCTTCAGCACACAGACCGCCTGATAGCGCATAGCCAAGGCCCGCGCAGCAGCAAGACGATCCGCCTGCACCGCGGCCGTACTGATGCCAAGCAGGCGCGCCGCCTCGCCGGGATGAGGCGTGATCACGCTGCCGGCAGGCAGATTCACGCCCCCCAGGGCCAGCAGGTTCAGCGCGTCGGCGTCCCATATCTGGGGCGCGCTGCTGGCGGCTGCCACCGAGAGTAAACTGCGCCCCCAGGCGGCCTGGCCCAGACCCGGTCCGACGACCCAGACATTGGCATTGGCGCCCAGCGCCAGTAGCTGATTGGCCGACGCCACCCCTGCCGCCATCACCTCGGGCAAGCGCGCCTGGGCGGCGGCCAGATGCTCGGCGCGGGTGGCCAGGGTCACCAAGCCGGCTCCGGCGCGCAGCGCGCTTTGCGCCGCGAGCAAACCGGCGCCGGCGAAACCGCGATCGCCAGCGACCACCAGCACATGACCCAATTGGCCCTTATGTACATTGCGCGAACGCGGTGACAGGCGCGGCAGCTTGCTGCCGGCCAGGCGCTGCGCGCTAAACGCTTGCTCAGCGACTACGTCCGCAGCGGCCTGCAAGTCATCGAACTGCAACTCGCCGACCCAATCGGCCGCCGCGCCGGTAAACAAGCCCAGCTTCAGGCCGATCAGGGTCACCGTCAGCTGCGCCCGCACCGCCACGCCCAGCACCTGGCCGGTGTCGGCGCACAGCCCCGAGGGAATATCCACCGCCAGCACCGGCAGGCAGCTGGCATTGAGCAGGCGAATCGCCTGGGCATAGGGCTCGCGCACAGCCCCGCTGAGGCCGGTGCCGAGCAACGCGTCGACCACCACGCCACTCAGCTCGGCGCATTCGCTCCAGGCTTGAATAGCCACCCCAGCCGCCCGCGCCTCATCGCGCGCCAGGGCAGCATCGCCCTGCAGCAGCGCCGGATCCCCCACCGCTAGCAGCCGCACCCGCCAGCCGGCGCGCAAGGCCAGCGCCGCCACCAGGTAGCCGTCGCCGGCGTTATTGCCACGCCCGGCCAGCACAGTCACCGCGCCCGCATCCGGCCAGCGGCGGCGCAAGGCGCGCCAGATGGCATGGGCGGCACGGCTCATCAGCTCGAAGCCCGGGGTGCCGGCGGCGATCAGCCGGGCATCCAGTTCGCGCACTTGCGCGGCGCTATAGAGGGCCAAGGGAAGAATCTCGGGAGAATGCGGCATGCGTGGGCTCCGATGTCTGGCAGAATTATACGCACCTCAGCCCAGGTTGCCCGATCCACATGTCCAGCTCCCCTCTCGATCTCGCCGCCCTCGCCCAGTCGATCAAAGACTGGGGCCGCGAGCTGGGCTTTCAACAGGTCGGCATCGCCGGCCTGCAGCTGGGCGAGCACGAGGCCCATCTGCAGCGCTGGCTGGAGGCCGGCTATCAGGGCGAGATGG
>NZ_JAUYNP010000259.1 GCF_030696055.1 Pseudomonas sp.
AGGCCCGAACCCAGGTAGACCCCCATGGAATACACGCTGATGGCGGTGGCGCGGCGCTCGGCCGGGAAGCTGTCGGCGATCAGCGAATAGGCCGCCGGTGACAAGGCCGCCTCGCCCACGCCCACGCCGATACGGCAGATCAGGAACTGCCAGTACAGCCTGGCCATGCCACAGGCGGCGGTGGCCGCACTCCAGAACAACACGCCGATGGCGATCAGCCAGCGCCGGTTCCTGGTGTCGGCCAAACGCCCCAGGGGAATGCCGCAGAGGGTGTAGAACAGGGCGAAGGACAGGCCCATCAGCAGGCTCATCTGGGTGTCGCTGATCATCAGATCGCGGCGGATCGGCCCCACCAGCAGGTTGAGAATCTGCCGGTCGATAAAGGACAGCACATAGGCCAGCATCAGGATGGCGACTGTGGCCCAGGCGCGGGCACTGGAGGGGTAGCCGTTATTCTTGTTGGGCACTGGCAGTCTCCTCGGCACCGCGGTTCCTAGCGGTGCGCGACGGTTGAAAGGACTGCCAGCTTAGGCCGATAGACAGGGCGCTGAGTATCGCCCCAAGGGCTTATCAGCTTCGCGAATGCGAGGCATCCTTTCGAGCGAATGGCTTAACCGTCACAGCAGTAACGGCGCGCGTTCGCACAGGCTCTTCAGCGCCGCCACCCAGCTCGGGTGATCATTCAGGCAAGGCACCAGCTGCAGGCTTTCGCCACCGGCCGCGCGGAACTGTTCGCGACCGCGGTCGCCGATTTCCTCCAGGGTTTCGATGCAGTCGGCGACAAAGGCCGGGCACATGACTAGGAGTTTCTTCACCCCCTGTTTGCCCAGCTCATCCAGGCGCGACTCGGTGTAGGGCTCGATCCACTTGGCCCGACCCAGGCGCGACTGGAAGGACACCGACCATTGCTCCGCACGCAAGCCCAGGCGCGCGGCGAAGGCCTCGGCGCTGCGCAGGCACTGGGCGCGATAACAGCGAGCGAGCACCTCGGGCGAAGCCGTGCGGCAGCAATCGGCGCCTTTCAGGCAATGCTGGCTCGGGTCGAGCTTGTGCAGATGGCGCTCAGGCAGGCCATGAAAACTCAGCAGCAGATGGTCGAAATCCTGCTCGAGGTAAGGCCTGGCGCTGTCGACCAGGGCATCCAGGTATTCGGGTTGGTCGTAGAAGGGTGGCAGCACCGAGAAACGCAGCGGCAACTGCTGCTCGCGCACCACCCGCCTGGCTTCCTCTATCACGGTGGTGGTGGTGCTGTCGGCAAACTGCGGGTAGAGCGGCGCCAGCGTCACCTGCTGGATGCCCTGGGCGGCCAGGCGGCTCAGCACGGTCTGCAGGGATGGCTCGCCATAACGCATGGCCAACTCCACCGGCCCCTGGGTCCACGCAGCCTGCATCGCCTGCTGCAGGCGCTTGCTCAGCACCACCAGGGGCGAGCCCTGCTCCCACCAGATCGAGGCATAGGCGTGGGCCGAGGCCGCCGGGCGCTTGATCAGGATCAGCGAGACCAACAGCCGACGCAGCGGCCAGGGCAGATCGACCACATAGGGGTCCATCAGGAATTGATTGAGGTAACGCCGTACATCAGCCACTTCGGTCGACGCTGGGGAACCCAGATTGACCAGCAACAGGGCGTGATCGGTCATAAGCAATCCTAGTCAGTGGCGACCCAAAATGTCCTCGAGGGCCGCATCCAGATCAGTGAAACGAAAACGAAAACCGGCGGCGCTCAAGCGTGTCGGCAGGGCGCGCTGCCCCCCCAACAGCAGCCCGGACAGTTCGCCCAAAGCCAGGCGCAGGACAAAGGCCGGGGCCGGCACTATGGCCGGGCGCCCCAGCGCGCGCCCAAGGGCCTGGCTGAACTGGCGGTTGCGTACCGGCTGCGGCGCGCAGGCATTATAAGGACCGCTGGCTTGCTCGTGCTGCAAGAGAAAGTCGATCAGGGCGATTTGATCGGCCAGATGAATCCACGGCATCCATTGCCGGCCGCTGCCCAGGGGGCCGCCCAAGCCCAGCTTGAATGGCGGCAGCAAGCGCTTGAGCATGCCGCCGTCCTTGGCCAGCACCAGCCCGGTGCGTAGCAGCACCACACGAATACCCAAGTCTTCGGCGCGCTGGGCGGTTTCTTCCCAGGCGCCACAGAGTTGCGCGGCGAAATCCTTGCTGACCGGTGGCGAATCCTCATGCAGCTCGCGCTCGCCGCCATCGCCATACCAGCCCACCGCCGAGCCGGACAACAGCACCCGTGGTTTCTGCGCGCGCGCCTCCAGCCAGGCCAGCAACTGCTCGGTCAGGCTGATGCGGCTGGCCCACAGCAAGGCCTTGCGCTTGCGCGTCCAGGGCCAGTCGGCAATGGGCGCGCCGGCCAGATTGACCACGGCGTCCAGCGGCTCCTCGGGCAACTCCTCGAGACGGCCAATGCCGCGCACCCCGGCGCCGCATAAAGCGGCAACCTGCTGCGGGCGGCGACTCCATACCGTCAGCTGGTGCCCCTGCTGCGCCCAATGGCGACACAGCGCGCGGCCCATCAAGCCGGTACCGCCAGTCAGAAGTATGTGCATGGCATCGTCCTCGCATGGCCTAAGAACCTGTTTACGATCTGCTGCGCGTCGGCCATCCGGCGTTAAAAACAGCCTCGGAATGCTCATTTACAGCTCGTAAACTGCGCTTCCTCGGCTGTTTTTGCCTTGTCTGGCTCT
>NZ_JAUYNP010000222.1 GCF_030696055.1 Pseudomonas sp.
AGCATCGCCGGCGACGCCAGCGGCGCGGTCAGCGAAGACGCGACCACTCCGACCCTCAGCGACAGCGGCAGCCTGAGCATCAGCGACGCCGACAGCGGCCAAGCCAGCTTCCAAACCACCGGCATCACCGCCAGCCCGGGCGCCCTCGGCAGCCTGAGCATCACCAGCGCCGGCGTCTGGACCTACAACGTTGCCAACGCCGACGTGCAATACCTCGCCGATGGCGAGACCAAGGTGGAAACCTTTAGCGTGCTCAGCGCCGATGGCACCGCGCATGACGTGGTCATCACCCTCACCGGCAGCAACGATGCTCCGACCCTCAACTCGGCCCTGACTGCAGCAGCCAACGAAGACACCGCCGGCTTCGACCTTGACCTGCTCGCCGGCGCGGCCGATGTCGACAACGGCGCGGTGCTGTCGGTCAGCAACGTGCAGGGTCTGGTCAATGGCCTGAGCCTCAATGGCGCCACCCTCAGCGTCGACCCGGCCCACGCCGACTTCCAGAGCCTGGCCGCCGGCGAAACCCGCGACATCGTCGTCAGCTATGACGTGATCGACGGCAACGGCGGCGTCACTCCACAAACCGCCACCATCACCATCACCGGCACTAACGATGCGCCGCTGATCCAAACCGCCTACACCAATGTCAACGGCCAGGGCTCCATCAGCAAACCCCAGGGGATGGACAATCACAGCATCGCCAATGCCATTGACCTAGACGGCCAGTTCGTCTTGGGCACTGACCCCGATGTCGCCAATGCGGGAAGCGTGCCTTTCGTTTCGATCAGCGCCATTGGCAATAACGCCTTCGACTATTACGCCTTCACTGTCACCCAAGCCGGCACCGCCACCTTCGATATCGACTACGGCATGAACCAGGGCGTCAGCTTCGACCCCTGGCTCAACCTCTACGATGCCGCGGGCACCCTTCTCGCCCAAAACGATGACGCCAGCATCGGCCTCGGCGGCGGCGGCAGCATTCATAATTATGATTCGTTCCTGAGCTACAGCTTCAGCCAACCCGGCACCTATTACATCGCCGTGGGTCGCTTCCCCAACACCAGCATCCCCACCGGTGGCACCTACGAACTGCAGGTATCCCTGCCCCACGCCATCACCGCGACAGACCTCAGCGAGCGTATCGATGGCAGCGCGGGTGAAAACACCGGCAGCCTGAATGCCAGTGGCAGCCTGCTGTTCAGCGATGTCGATCTGCTCGATGGCCACAGCGTCAGCAGCACCCTGCTGTCCAGTGTCGACTCCCTCGGCAGCGGCGCGGCCGCACGCGGCACCCTGACCGCCAGCATCGGCGATGCCAGCACAGGCGACGGCAGTGGCCGCATCGACTGGAGCTACAACGTCGACAACGCGGCACTGGACAACCTGGCCGCCGGCCAGGTACTGACCCTGATCTACCGCATCAGCGTCGCTGACGGTCACGGCGGAACCACGTCCCACGATGTCACCATCACCCTCACCGGCACCAACGACGCGCCCACCGTCAGCGCCATCAGCCGCACCAACAGCGAGGACGATGCCAGCTTCAGCCTCGACCTGCTAAGCGCAGCCAATGCGCAGGATGTCGACACGGGCACCAGCCTCAGCGTCACCGGCTATAGCGCCACCATCAACAGCGGCATCCTGCCGAACGGCGCGCTCAGCCTCGCGGCCGATGGTCGAACCCTGACTGTCGACCCCAATGCATTCAACTTCCTCAGTGCCGGTGAAACTCGCGTGATCACCGTCAGCTACAGCGTGTCCGATGGCACCACCAGCGTGCCGAACACCGCCACCCTGACCATCACCGGGACCAACGATGTGCCGGTGGCCCGCACTGATTCCGCCGTAGTCAATGAAGGTGCGTCCGTCATCATCAACCTGGCTGGCAACGACAGCGATGCCGACGATGGCCTGGACCTGAGCAGCATCAGCATCGTTACTGGCCCAGTCAACGGTACGCTCACCGTCAATGCCAACGGTACCGTCAGCTACCAGCACAACGGTAGCGAGACCACCGCCGACAGCTTCACCTACACCATCAAGGATGCCAGCGGTGCGACCTCCAACCCGGTCAGCGTCTCCGTCGGTGTCAACCCGATCAACGATGCGCCGGTGAATAGCCTGCCGAGTTATATCGTCAACGAAGACACTCCGCTCAAGTTGAGTGGCTTGTCGGTGACTGACGCCGACGCGACCTCGGGTGCTATCTCGGTGACCCTGGCAGTTGCCAGCGGCACTATCAGCGCGGCCACTGCCAGCGGTGTCACTGTGACCGGCTCGGGTAGCGGGACCCTGGTGCTGAGCGGTACGCTCGCCGATATCAACGCCTACCTGGCGGCACCAGCCACCCAACCGACTTACGTGCCGGTAGCCAATGCCAGCGGCGCTGTCACCCTGAGCATGACCAGCAACGACCTCGGCAACAGCGGAGCCGGCGGTGCGCGGAGCGATAGCGACACCAGCACCATCAGCATTACCCCGGTGGCCGATGCGGTTCCGGGCAGTGACGTCTCCCTGGTGATCGGCTCCCCGCTGACCAACACCATCAACTTCACCAACAGCAGCAATCTGCATGGTTTGCCCAGCTACACCTACGGCAACGGCATCACCGTATCCACTGGTGGTAACGGCACCTTCAACTGGTCGAACGGCAATGACGTAGGGGTCAACGGAGCTGGTGACAACGGTACGGAAGCCCAGCGGATCGAGGGCAGCGAAGCCATCACCTTCAACTTCCCCTCCGGCATGCAGTACATGGCCCTGCAGCTCAAGAACGCGGGCGACGACACAGTGCTGGTCCGTAGCGGACTCGAAGTGGGCGACCTTCCCAACGGAAGCGGAAGCATTTCCGGAGCTATCACCTCCTCGGGAGGCACCGTTTCGTCCTCCAATGCCAAGGTCAGCCTGGTACTGGAGGTGCTTAACGGCGGCACTACAAGTACGCTGACGCTGAACGCCACGGTCAACTCGGGCGGCACCTGGTCGGTGTCCTACAGCGGCGTTAGCGGGACCATCACCAAGGCAACCGTGGTGTCGATCATCGACGGCGACCTGTTCAACCAGGGCGGCAATACCTTGGCGAACGTGACCTATTCCATCAGCTCGGATATGCAGAGCCTGTCGATTGCCCAGGACTCCAGCAATACCTTCTCCGCCGGGCAAAACAACAACGGCTTCCAGATCGAGTACATCGCAGTAGATGCCAACCAGTCCGGCCAAACCAGCTATAGCTACCCGGTGGATCTCTATGCCGTGGTGCAGGATCAGGTCGGCACGGTGGAGAGCTTTACCAGCCTGACGCTAAGTGAACTCCCCGCGGGCTCGACCATCAGCGTGGTTGGCGCCAACGGCACCTATCAGGAGATAACGCCCAACGCTCAGGGTGAGTATGACTTGAGCGCCTTCACCTCTCTGCTGAGCACCGCGACAACCACATCGGGAACGGACAAGATCTACCTGACCACCAGTTCGGCGCTGCCCAGCGGTTTCGCCCCGACCCTGACCCTTGAGGTCAGCGACGGCGGCTCGAGCACAGCCAAAACCATTATCGGCGGGTCGGGTAATTCGACTTTCACCGGGGGTGCCGGCAATGACTACATCAGCGGTGGCGCAGGCAGCGATAACATCAACGGTGGCGCGGGCAACGACAAGCTGGACGGCGGAACCGGCGACGACATCCTGATCGGCGGCGCGGGCGACGACATTCTCTTTGGCGGCAGTGGCGCGGACAGCTTCGTCTGGCAAGCTGGCAATACCGGCAACGATGTGATCAAGGACCTCAACTTCAGCGAAGGCGACCGCATCGACCTGAGTGACTTGCTGCAAGGCGAGGAAAACAGCAGCGACATCACCCAGTACCTGCGAGTCGATACCGCCACCTCGACCCTGCTGATCAGCAGCACCGGCGTACTTAATGTCGATGGCAGCAATGCCGATGTCAGCATCAAGCTGGAGAACGGTGGTGCGCCGGTCAACCTGAACCCGGGCAACCTGAGTCAATCTGATCTGGTCAACTCGTTGATCGCCGGTGCCGATCCGCTGGTCAAGACCGACCATATCTGATCAACAGAACCCCGCTACCATAAGGGAGCGGGTTTTTTCGATTCAGGACAGCCACAAGCAAGGAGTGGTCGATGTTGTATGTGAAGCGTGATGAGTGGGGCAATCTGCAACGGGTCGAGGCGGCGCCTTTTGCCGGCATGGATGGCGAGTTGGCGGCGGACAGTCAGGAGGCCCAGGCCTGGTACGCCAACCAGACGGCCGAAAGCAGCCTGTTGCAACTCAAGCAAAGCGACCTGGACATGATCCGGGTACTGGAAGACTTGATCACCGTGCTGATCCGCAAAGGCGTGGTGCGCATCACCGACTTGCCGGAAGCGGCGCAGAGCAAACTGGTCGGCCGCAGCAAGGCGCGGGATGCCTTGGGGGGCTTGCACCGGTTGATCAATGACGACGAGTCGGAGCTGATCTAAGAACCTGTTCAAAGCCTGCTGCGCGTCGGCCCTGCTGCGTTAAAAACAGGCTCAGCAAGCCGCTTGCGGCTAACGCGCTTCAGCGCGATCCGAAGGGCGAGTGAAACGAGTAATGCTCATGTACAGCTCGTACACTCCGCTTCCTCGCCTGTTTTGACCAGCCATAGGCTGTTACTAACGTAGCGCCTTGCATGGCTCTAGCTCGCGAGACATTGAACAGGTTCTAGCAGCCTCTCCCAAGCCCTTCTCTGCTAACGAGAACCCTGTAGGAGCCAGCTTGCTGGCGATCTGGCCCTCGCTTGATCGCCAGCAAGCTGGCTCCTACAACCTTGCGTGCATCCCAGCGCGCAGCTTTACGCCCAAGGTCCCGGTTCGCCGAACAGGCGGCCCTGCACGCCCTCGATGCCCATGGCACGCAACACCTGCCACTCCCCTTGCGTCTCCACCCGCTCGGCGATCAAGGGCAAGTCGATGCTATTGGCCGCGCGCTGCATGGCCTCGATAAACAGGCGCTTGTCGTTTTCCTGGTCGATGGCGCGGATATAGCTGCCATCCACCTTGAGGTAAGCCAGGCCGAGTTTGGCCAGGTTGCCGATCATGCTGAAGCGCCCGCCAAAGTGCTGCAGGCCCAGGCCGAAGCCCAAGGCACGCAGACGCTGGGTCAAGGCCTCCAGGGCATTCTGTTCGGGCAGCTGATCTTCATCCAGCTCCAGGGTCAGGCGCGGCCCCAGGTGCGGGTATTGCTGCAACAACGCATAGAGCCTGGCCAGCGCCTGCGGCTCATTCACTGTGCTGCCGGAGAGGCTGAGCGCCACCTTCGCCGTGTGTTTATCCATCTGCGCCAATACCCAGCCGAGCATGGCCAGGTCGAGCCGTGCCGACCAACCGAAACGCTCCAGCCACGGCAGGAAACGCCCCGCCGCCACCAGCGCGCCCTGCTCATCGAGCAAGCGCGCCAGCACCTTGTGGTGCAACACCCGCTGGGGCTCAGCGGCGGCCACCACGGGCTGGAAGAACAGTTGGAAGCGCCCCTGCTCCAGCGCCCGATCCAGCAGGCGGTACCAGTTCTGCCGTTCATCCACGGCCTGCGCATGTTCGGCCTGTTGGCTAAAGGCCCAGCTTGGCTGCGCCTGACTCGCGGCCTGGGTCAGGGCGGCATCCAGGGCGCGATAGAGATCTTCACTGACATCGCCCGGGGCGAAGGCCGTCAGGCCGATATGCGCCACCGGCAGGCAATCGCTGGCCCCGGTCTGCTGCAGGCTGAGCAGGGCGCGCTCGAGATTTTCCGCCAACTGCTGGGCTTCGCTGCGCTGCAGCCCCGCCGCCAACACGGCGAATTCGCCACCGCGATTACGCGCCAGGACAAAGCGCCCCTGGCTGAGCTGCTGCAGTTGCTCGGCAATGGCCTTGAGCAGCTGGTCGGTGCGCTGGCCACCGAGGCGCTGGTTGAGCCCGGCCAGGTCGTTGACCCGCAGCAATAGCAGAAAGCCGCTGCAGGCCTGCTCCTCGACACTCAGGCGGGCATGCAGTTGCAGGTCGAAATAGCGCCGGTTGGCCAGACCGCTCAGGCTGTCCTGATAGGCCTCGGCACGCAGCACCTCGCTGCGCGCGGCCTCTTCGGCGAACAGCGCCTTGAGCTTGCCGACCATCTGGTTCATGGCATTCACCACCCGGCGGAACTCCGGGGTCTTGGGCAACTCGGGCAGGCTGAGGAACTCACGCCGGGCGATGGCATTGGATTGCTCGACCATATAGTCCAGCGGACGCAGCTGGCGCTTAAGCAGTAATACCCCCAGTGCAATACACAGCACACCACTGAGGGCCAACCAGAGCAGATTGCCCAAGGTGCTTTGCCAGAGCTTGCCGATGGCGAACAGCGGATGGCTGACCACTTGCACCTGGGCGGCCTGGCGCCAGCCATCGCTGACGATGGCATCGCCGCGCGCCGGGGCCAGATCGACCAGCTCGGCAAACCACTGCGGCGCCTCACCGGTGACCGGCACGCCGCTGCGTTCGACCAGCAACGCGCCACTGGCCGGATCGACCACGCGGATGCTCTCGAAATAGCCGCTGTCGAAGATCGAGCTGACCATCAGTTCGATCATCGCCACGTCCTTAACGTGCGGGCTCAGCGACAGGCCCAGGGCCGTGGCGGCATCCTGGGCGTGGGCGCGCAGCTGATTGACCTGCTGCTCGCGGGAGCTCTCCACGCTGACCAGGAAGCTGCCGGTGAAATTCACCAGCATCAGCACGCAGATGGCGATAAATAGCTGCTTGAACAATGACATCAATGGCTCCTTCGAACCGGCCTCAAGGGAAACCCTCGGCGCGCATTTTCTTTAACAAATCCTGCCAACGCGACAGCTTTTTACTGTCGCCCACCTGTTTGCCGGTCCCCGGCAGCCACAAGCCTTCGGCATTAAAGGAGTAAACCGGCAGCAAATCGCGACGCTGGCTGGCCGGTTCGATGGCATCGATCAGGTTATCCAGCACCAGCGGCATGGCCTGCGGATGGGCGTAATAGGTCAGCACCATATGCGCCTGGTTCAGTCGCAAAGCCTTGACGTAGGTGATGCGCAGCTTGGCGCTCGAGACCCCGAGCTGACGCAGACTGAAGTACTTGGCGATGGCGTAATCCTCGCAATCGGCGGCCCCGCGAAACAGCGCCTCGACCGGTGTGGCCCAGTAATCGCGCACCTTCCAGGTCTGGCTATCGTCGCGAAAGCGCAGGCGCAGATTGAAGAACCTATTGACCGCCCTAAGCTGCGCGAGCTCCTTCGCCCCGCCCTGCTCCTGCAGCAGGCGCTGCCAATCGTTGATCCGCCCACGGCCATCGCCCAGGGGCCCATACAGCTGTTCGGCCCGCTTGCTGATCTGGCTGAAATCCCAATCGGCCTGCAAGCTTCCCCCCGCCAAAAGGACCAGCAACAGCGCAGCCACCGACCAGACTTTATCCAGGTATGCACGCAGAACTTCGCGACGACCCATCTGCACCCTATGACTTCCCTGCATACGACGGCCGCCATGGTGCGTGCCGCACGGGCAAAACACAATCGCCGCGCAGGCGCATAGCTCAGCAACGCAGAGCTCTATAGAAGAGAACAGCCCCTAGGAGCTTGTCCGAGAATGCAGATTTTTGTAGGTTGGGCTGAGCTCCGCGAAGCCCAACATGCTGACCTTGTTGGGCTTCGTTCCTCAGCGCCAACCTACAATTTGCAGCCAATTGCTATTCTCGGACAGGCTCCTAGGATGGCCCAGGTGTAACGCCCCGTTAGGGCGCCGCTGCCGAGTCTAGGAAGGGTTATGACGATATCGCTGGCGCGCCGCCTGCTATCTGAGCGGCGGCCACTATTGAGGAGGCCAGCAAGCCCTGGCTCAGGCCTTGGGCAAACCGCGCAGATGCAGAAAGCCGAACAGCAGCACCTGCATACGCTCCAGCCAGGGTTGTGGCCGGGCCTGCAAGCGCGCCTGGAACAGCAGCGCTTCACCCATATGGACCAGCAGCATCAATCCCGCCGCCCAGTTGAGCCAGGCCTGCAGCGGCGCGGCAAAAGGATAGAACAGGTTAGCAGGCCGTTGAAAAACTACCTGCGTTGCCGATACGGCGTTAAAAACAGGCTCGGAATGCTCATTTACAGCTCGTAAACTCCGCTTCCTCGCCTGTTTTTGCCTTGT
>NZ_JAUYNP010000281.1 GCF_030696055.1 Pseudomonas sp.
GGCTTCGGCGGCTTTCTGCTTCAGTCGGCAGGCGGCGGACAAACCAGCAGGGCCGGCGCCGACGATGACGACGTCGAACTCCATAAATTCGCGTTCCACAGGCTATCTCCTACTCAAGGCTCTCTAATTTTATTTGGCGGGCAGGCTCGTTCCTTGAGCGATGCTGGCGCATTATATCCAGGCCCCGGGAATGGGCCAATACAAACGTTTGTTTGAATTTTCTGTAGGGCTGCTAGAATCTTACTACATCAGCGCGGACGATTGGCCGTCTCGCTGTATTGACCAGGCCAGGTGGTGCGGTCAAGATACGGGCGCTTTTGGGTCCGCCGTTATAGGTTGATCCCCGGTTCCGGCCGGTCTGCAGCCCCCGCCATGTTCGCTTTTGGCGACATTCTTATTCACCGGAGAGTAACGAGGAATCCATGAAGGTTCTTGTAGCTGTCAAACGAGTGGTCGACTACAACGTCAAAGTTCGCGTCAAAGCGGACAACAGCGGCGTTGATCTTGCCAACGTCAAGATGTCGATGAACCCCTTCTGCGAAATCGCCGTGGAAGAAGCTGTACGCCTGAAAGAAAAAGGCGTGGCGAGCGAAATCGTCGTCGTAACCATCGGTCCCGCCACTGCTCAAGAGCAGCTGCGTACCGCTCTGGCTCTCGGCGCTGACCGTGCCATCCTGGTTGAATCCAACGATGAGCTGAACTCTCTGGCTGTGGCCAAACTGCTCAAGGCAGTGGTCGATAAAGAACAGCCGCAGTTGGTGATCCTGGGTAAGCAGGCGATCGACAGCGATAACAACCAGACTGGCCAGATGCTGGGCGCCCTGACTGGTTTCGGCCAAGGCACCTTCGCTTCCAAAGTCGAAGTGGCTGGCGACAAGGTCAATGTGACCCGCGAAATCGACGGCGGTCTGCAGACCGTTGCGTTGAACCTGCCGGCTATCGTGACTACCGACCTGCGCCTCAACGAGCCGCGCTACGCGTCGCTGCCGAACATCATGAAGGCCAAGAAAAAGCCGCTGGAAACCGTTACCCCGGGCGTCCTGGGCGTTTCCACCGCTTCCACCGTCAAGACCCTGAATGTCGTAGCGCCTGCTACCCGCAGCGCCGGCATCAAGGTCAAGTCCGTGGCTGAACTGGTCGAGAAACTGAAGAACGAAGCGAAGGTAATCTAAATGGCTATCCTGGTTATCGCTGAACACACCAATGCCGCTCTGGCTCCTGCCACGCTGAACACCGTAGCTGCCGCTGCGAAAATCGGTGGCGACATTCACGTGCTGGTTGCCGGTAGCGCTTGCGGCGCTGTTGCCGAAGCCGCTGCCAAGATCGCTGGCGTGGCCAAGGTACTGGTTGCCGACAACGCCGCTTTCGCCCACCAGCTGCCGGAAAACGTCGCGCCGCTGGTTGCCGAGCTGGGCAAGGGCTACAGCCACATCCTGGCTGCCGCCACCAGCAACGGTAAGAACATCCTGCCGCGCGTAGCCGCTCAGCTGGACGTGGATCAGATCTCGGAAATCATCGCGGTTGAAAGCGCTGATACCTTCAAGCGTCCGATCTATGCCGGTAACGCCATCGCTACCGTGCAGTCCAGTGCTGCCGTGAAAGTGATCACCGTGCGTAGCACCGGTTTCGACCCGGTGGCTGCCGAAGGCGGCTCCGCTGCCGTTGAAGCCGTTGCTGCTGGCGGCGACGCGGGCAAGTCGGCTTTCGTCGGCGAAGAACTGGCCAAGTCCGATCGTCCAGAACTGACCGCTGCCAAGATCGTCATCTCCGGCGGACGCGGCATGCAGAACGGCGACAACTTCAAGCACCTGTACGCCCTGGCCGACAAACTCGGCGCAGCCGTTGGCGCTTCCCGCGCCGCGGTCGACGCAGGTTTCGTCCCCAACGACATGCAGGTCGGTCAGACCGGCAAGATCGTTGCTCCGCAGCTGTATATCGCCGTCGGTATCTCTGGCGCTATCCAGCACCTGGCCGGCATGAAAGATTCCAAGGTGATCGTTGCGATCAACAAGGACGAAGAAGCGCCGATCTTCCAGGTGGCCGATTACGGCCTGGTGGCTGACCTGTTCGAAGCCATCCCCGAGTTTGAAAAACTGGTTTAACCCAGTCTTCTGCTCCCAACAAAAAAACCGCTCATCGAGCGGGTTTTTTGTGTTCAGCACATCCATGTGCTTCACCCCTTCGGGGCTTGCGCGCAAAAACGCTCCTGGCGTTTTTGTGGCCTGCCATCCTTGGCGGCCACCCTGCGGGCCGTCGCTGCGCGACGTCAAAAATGGCTCCCGGCCATTTTTTGTTTTCGGGCTTAGCTGCGGTTGGTATCCAGAAAGGCTCGGTAATGCTGCGCGGTTTGCTCCGGGCGTTCGATCATGGGCGCGTGGCCGGTGGCCGGCATGACGACCACTGTTGGCTTGCGCAGCAGCGCTCGCATCACCTCGGTGCTGGACACATGCAGGGCACGATCCTCGGCGCCCCAGATCACCAAGGTGGGCGCCTGAATCTTGCCCAGCTCGGGTTCCAGCGGAATATAGCGCTCAAGCAGATGACTGAATACCTGCTCATAGTGGGCACTGTTGTTGATCGCCTGCTCGGCGAAATAACCTTTGAGCGACTCGGGCAGTGCCGGCGGCTCGACAAAGACGAATTCGAGCAAGCGTTGGAAATCCTCGGGCCGTTTGACCACCAGCGGGTTGGCCGCGCCGCGTTCGAGTAGCTGCCGCAGCTCGCTGGGTTGCGGCGAGCTGATGCCGGCGTTATCCAGCAAGGCCACCGACAGCACTTGGTCGGGGTAGCGCGCCGCATACAACGCGCTGATATGCCCACCCATGGAGTTGCCGATCAGGTGCAGCTTGTCGATCTGCAAGGCCTGCACCACGCTGGCCAGGCGCTCGGTCTGGGTGCCGACATCGTAGCTGCCAGTGGGCCAGCTACTGGCGCCGAAGCCCGGCAGGTCGATGGCGATCACCCGGTAGTCCTGGCTGAAAAAACGCGCGAAGCGCAGCCAGTTATCCTTGTTGGCGGCAAAACCGTGAACCATCAATATGCTTTGTGCATCGCTCGGGCCGCCCTCGTAGTAATGAATGCTAAGATCGCCAACCCTGATCTGCTTGAGGCTCAGACCGGCTCGTTGCCGCTCCACCAGCTGCATGCTGGTCAACAGGGCGGCTGGCGACAGGTAGATCAGGGCCGCTGCAGCGACCAGCAGCAGGATCAAAGCGGAAATGAGTTTTTTCATGACGAGTCTTTATCGCGAATAATTATGGGCGCGTATTAAGCTAGCACGAAGCCCCCGTCTTCCAGTGCCTGGCCATAGATGCCCATCGAAGGTTAAGTCGAGAAGTTGCCAATGTTAGAGCCTGGTTTATTGAAGTCTTTGCTGTTGACGCTCGGTCTGCTGGCGCTGCCGGGGTTGGCCGCTGCCGCCGGCAAATGCGAGCGCCTGGTGGCGACCGGCAACCCCGACTATCCGCCTTATCTATGGCGTGATCCGCAGAACCCGCAGCAACTGATAGGCGCCAACGCCGACCTGCTCCAACACCTGGCTAAAGAGCTGGGACTGGTGGTGGATATCGCCTATAGCGGCCCCTGGGCGCAGGCCCAGGATGAGGTGCGCACTGGCCGGATCGATCTGCTGGCCGGGGCCCCACTGACCGCGCCGGGCCTCGAGGTGATGGACTATGTGCACCCTGCGCTGTATTTCAGCCCCAGCGTGGTGTGGGTGCGCAGCGGCGCGGAGTTCCCCTACAGCGGTTGGCAGGATCTACCCGGACACAAGGGCGATACCCTGCTCAATAGCAGTTTCGGTGCGCCCTTCGATGCCTATGCCAAGAGCAACCTGAGCCTGGAAGGGAATGCCAGCCTGACCCAGGCCTTGCAGAAGCTGCTGCTCGGCCAGACCGACTATGTGCTCTACGAGCGTTATCCTGGGCAGGCGCTGGCCGATACCCTGGCCATGCAGGATGACCTGATAGCGCTGGAGCCGCCGATTTCCAGCGAGGGTTTGCACCTCACGTTGTCGCATAACTCGGCCTGCAACGACCCTTGGCTGCGCGGCATGTTGGCGAAGAAAATGCTCGAGGCGGTTGCCGCCGGTGTGCCTGAAACCTTGCTGCAACGCAATTTGCAGCGTTGGAAAGAGCAACAGTTAACGCCTGTCGGCGATGTCAAACAGTAGGGAAATCTTGTGATCTATCGACCTCTTTGCGCCATCGTGCTGGCGCTGCTGTTCAGTGCCTGCGCCAGCGATCCGGTGCCCACCGAGCAATTACGCCTGACCGAGCAGGCATTGACCCAGGCCCAGGCTCTGGGGGTGACGGCAGAGCAATCCGCGCCGTTGCGCCAAGCCGAGGAGAAGTATGCCCGGGCGCAAGCGGCCATGCAGGACGCGGACTACAAGCAGGCACGTATCTATGCCGAACAGGCCGAACTGGATGCGCGTTTGGCCGAGGCCCAGCACCTGACGGCGAAAAGCCAGGAACAGCTGGCCGAATTGAGCAACCGCATCAACCGCCTGCGCCGCCAGCTGGGAGGCTTGCAATGAAACACTCCCTGAAGCTGCTTCTGTTGGCTATAACGGCGGCCACCCTGACCGCTTGCGCCTCCCATTCCGACAGCGAACAGGCGTTGGTGGCGGCCCAGGCCAGTTACCAGAAGGTCAAAGAAGACCCCGATGTGCTGCGCAGCGCGGCCAAGGACCTGATCCGCGCGGGCGAATCGCTGGCCCGGGCCGAGCGCCTGTCGAGCTATTGGGGCAGCGCCGATGATGTGGCGCACTACGCTTACCTGAGCCAGCAATACAGCGAGATTGCCGGGCAGAAGAGTGCGTTGAACCTGCATCAGGAGCGGGCGGTCAAGCTCGAGCTGGAGCGACAGCGTCTTCAGCTGGCGTTGCGTGAGGCCAAGTTGCTCAGCGTGCAGGAGCAAAGCAACTGGCTGGAAGAACAGATGGTCAGCCTGGCCACCACCCAGAGCGAGCGCGGCCTGGTGATGACCCTGGGCGATGTGCTGTTCGATGCCGGGCGCGCCGACCTCAAGGCCTCGGCCAACCGCACCGTGCTGAAACTGGTGCAGTTCCTGCAGCTCAACCCGCGCCGGGTGGTACGCATCGAGGGCTATACCGACAGCCGCGGCGAAGTGCAGGAAAACCTCGAACTATCCCGCGCCCGCGCGCAGACCGTGGCGGATGTATTGATCGACCTGGGTATCGAGGCCAAGCGCATCGAGGTGCAAGGTCATGGCGACAGCTTCCCGGTGACGGAAAATGCCTCGGAAAAAGGTCGGGCGCAGAATCGCCGGGTCGAGATTGTCTTCTCCGATGAGCAGGGCCATTTAGGCTCCGAACGCTGATCGGAACAGCGTCAAAGGCCCCGGCTTGCCGGTAATGCCGTTCACTTAAGCCAAGTGAACGGCATTTTTTGTGGCTTGCCATCCTTGGCGGCCACCCTTCAGGCCGTCGCTGCGCGACGTCAAAAATGGCTCCCGGCCATTTTTTGTAGCCCGGATAAAATCCGGGGCACTATCGACGACCCTCCCGGATTGCATCCGGGCTACGTTCGACGCGGTGCTTGTGACAAGCAGCCCGGCGCTTGATTGAACCGCTACAGTCCTGGCGAAGTGACACTGTATCGCCCACAATTTAGTGAGCTGTACCGGTGCAATTCAAAGAGGCCGGTTTACTGTTACGGTTCAGTAATGCGGGAATGCAGCCATGACCAATCTGTTGCTCTATCAGCGTATCGCCCAGCAACTGGCGGAAGATATCCGCCGCGGCGTCTACCAGCCGGGCGAGCGGGTGCCCTCGGTGCGCAAGATGAGCGCGCAGCTCAGCGTCAGTCATGCCACCGTGTTGCAGGCCTACGCCAACCTGGAAGACCAAGGCCTGATCCGCGCGCGGCCGCAGTCCGGCTTCTATGTGCACCAGACTCCGGCGTTGACCGCGCCGACCCCGGATATCGCCCGGGTCGAGCGACCCAGCCTGGTCACCCGCAGCAGCATCATCAATCAGGTACTCACCGAGTCGCGCCGCGAAGGGGTGTTCCCCTTGGGCGCCGCGGTACCCCATGTCGACTACTTGCCGGTGCGCGCCCTGCATCAGCAACTGGCCAAGGTCACTCGCTTCCATAGCGCGCGGGCCTTCAGCTATATGTTCAGTCCGGGTTTCGAGCCGCTACGTCGGCAGGTGGCGATCCGCATGCGCGATGCCGGGGTGGTGGTCGACCCCTCCGAGGTGGTGATCACCCACGGCTGCGTCGATGCCCTGCAGATGAGCCTGCGGGTGCTGACCAAGCCCGGCGATCTGATCGCCGCCGAGTCGCCGACCTATTACGGCCTGCTGCAACTGGCCGATCTGCTCGGCCTGAAAGTCATCGAAATCCCCAGCGATCCCACCACCGGCATCAGCCTGGAGGCCCTGCAACTGGCCGCCAACCAATGGCCGATCAAGGCCATGGTGCTGACTGCACGCCTGAGCAATCCCCTGGGCGGCAGCATTCCGGAGGAGCGCCAGCGTCAGTTGCTGCGCCTGGCCGGCGATTACGATATCCAGATCATCGAGGACGATATCTACGGCGAGCTGATGTTCGAGTCGGGGCCGACCAAGGCGCTCAAGTCCTATGACCGCGGCGGCCGGGTGGTGTACTGCTCGAGCTTCTCCAAGACCCTGTCGCCCGGGGTGCGCATCGGCTGGATCATCGCCGGCAAGTACCAGGACGAGATCCAGCGCCTGCAGACCTTCAGCACCCACTCGGCGTGCAGCGTGACCCAGATGGCGGTGGCCGCGTACCTGGAGAACGGCGGCTACGACCGCCACCTGCGTTATATCCGCCAGGAATACCGCAAGAACCTCAGCGCCTTCCAGCTGGCGGTGCAGCAGTACTTCCCCGAAGGCACCCAGATGAGCCGGCCTAAGGGCGGCTTTATCCTCTGGGTCAGCCTGCCGGCGCGGGTCAATACCAAGGACCTGCACCTGCGCGCCCTGCAGCAGGGCATCAGCATCGCGCCGGGGTTGATCTTCAGTAATACCGAGCAGTTCAACCACTGCATCCGC
>NZ_JAUYNP010000284.1 GCF_030696055.1 Pseudomonas sp.
GAGTTGGGAGTGGAGGCGAGGTTGTGGGTGAGTTCCAGTGCCCGAGCGAGACGCATAAAAAATCCGATGCCAATACTGGCATCGGATTTTGATTTCTTGCGGCCAAAGGTCAAGTAAGAGGGCTTAACTGATCGGCATTAGGCCTTGCGGCCCCGTTTTTATTCCAGCGTTTATTACTACGCCAGCTTCTTATAACGCACGCGGTGCGGCTGGGAGGCCGCCTCGCCGAGGCGTTTCTTGCGCTCGGCTTCGTACTCGCTGTAGTTGCCTTCGAAGAACTCGATATGCGAGTCGTCCTCGTACGCCAGGATGTGGGTCGCCACGCGATCGAGGAACCAGCGATCGTGAGAGATCACAATGGCGGCGCCGGGGAAGTCGAGCAGCGCTTCTTCCAGGGAGCGCAGGGTTTCCACGTCGAGGTCGTTGGACGGTTCGTCCAGCAGCAGCACGTTGGCGCCCTCTTTCAGGGTCAGGGCCAAGTGCAGACGGCCACGTTCACCGCCGGAGAGGTCCTTGACGAACTTCTGCTGGTCGCCGCCCTTGAAGTTGAAGCGGCCCACATAAGTGCGCGACGGCACCTCGTAGTTGCCGATGCGGATCATGTCGGAGCCGCCGGACACGGCTTCCCATACGGTCTTGCTGCCGTCCAGGTCTTCGCGGCTCTGGTCGACGCAGGCCAGCTGCACGGTTTCGCCTATCTCGATGTTGCCCGAGTCCGGCTGCTCCTTGCCCATCAGCATGCGGAACAGGGTCGACTTACCGGCGCCGTTACCGCCGATGACCCCGACTATGGCGCCTTTCGGCATGCTGAACGACAGGTTGTCGATCAGCGCGCGGTCGCCGTAACCCTTGCCGACGCTGACGAAGTCGATGACCTTGTCGCCCAGACGCGGGCCGACCGGGATATAGATTTCGTTGGTCTCGCTGCGCTTCTGGAATTCCTGCGACTGCATTTCCTCGAAACGCTGCAGGCGCGCCTTGGACTTGGACTGGCGGGCCTTGGCGCCTTTACGCACCCACTCCAGCTCTTCCTTCATGGCCTTTTCATGGGCCGACTGCTGCTTGGATTCCTGGGCCAGACGATCCGATTTGGCCTCCAGCCAGCCGGAGTAGTTGCCTTCGTACGGAATGCCGGCGCCGCGGTCGAGCTCGAGAATCCAACC
>NZ_JAUYNP010000224.1 GCF_030696055.1 Pseudomonas sp.
GGCGCGTGAGCAAAGGCGTTATCACCAGTCATATTCCTTAGGGTGAGTAGCAACGCGTAGATACGAATATGTATGGTGAAAAGGCTCTGCTGATACAACGCGGTGGAGCAAGGAATTGCTGTATGAGTTTTGTCGCCAGAGCGCGATCGTTTTTGTTGTCACGTGGGGCCGGGGTTCAGCCAAGTGTTTGTGGTGGGCATGGACTTGGACCCCAGCAAGGGGCGTTTCTACGAGCAGGGCGGTGACGCCGTGCCTAGTCGTCTGGATGGCGATTACGAGGATTACATCTTGCCGTGCTTTGAGAGGATGGCGCAGCGCGTGGTCAATCCGAATTTTCGTGTCTACAACCTGTCACTGGAAAGTCGGCTACCGTCGAGCGTCGTACCCAAGCTGAACTTGGATCAGCTGGATACTTTGCTGGCTTCTTCGTAGCAGCGCATCAGTTCGTCCCAGGGAAAGTTCTGCACCTTGCGTCGTTGCAAATAGTTGCGCAGGTGTTGAAGGTTTCGGCGGATCAGCAAGCGGCCCAATGGGCGGCCCTTAAAGCGAATGTCGAGAAAATCGATCAGGCCAAAACCTCCATCCGGGGTGTGCAGGATGTTGCCCAGATGCAGCGAGCGAAAGTAGATCCCCTGTAGATGCAGCAAGCGAATATAGGCCGCCAGCTGTGGCAGTAGAGCGTCGAATTCAGCGCGGGAGTCGCGGAACAGTTTGTCCAGCGGCATACCTGCCAGCGGTTCATAGAGACAGGCACTAATCAATTTGTCGCGGTCTATCCAGCAGGTTTCGCAAATATGTGGCGTCTGGATACGCATGGCCTGCAAGCGACTGGCGCGATCGCTGAAGCGCAGCGCCTCGGGGCGCAAGCGGGCGAGTAGCGGGAGGCGGCGGCTACGGAATATTTTCAGCAGCTTGCCGTCGCTCACCCTAACCACCTTGGGACCATGGCTGTCTTTTTCCAGCACCTCGCCTTGGCTTAGCCAATTTTGTAATTCGTTCGCTGTTACAATCCGCATCTTATTTCTCTAGCCAGTCGTATGGGGCTTGCCGAATGGCCAATTCTACCCAGCAATCCAGCTTTCGGGTCTATCTGCGGTTGCTGAAGTACGTTGTTCCCTATTGGGGATTGTTTGCGACCAGTATTGTGGGCTTCCTGATTTTCGCCTCTACCCAGCCAATGTTTGGCTACATGCTCAAGTATTTCGTCGATGGTCTGGAGAACCCCGAGGCCAGCTTTTTTGCCGGGGTCCCATATCTTGGCGAGGTGCCGTTTCTGGTCGAACTCAACCTCGTGCAGATGGTGCCATTGTTGATCGTCTTGATCGCCTTGTGGCAGGGAATCGGTTCTTTCCTCGGCAACTACTTCCTGGCGCGGGTCTCCTTAGGACTGGTGCACGATCTGCGCGTAGCGCTGTTCAACAACCTGTTGACTCTGCCCAACCGCTATTTCGACAACCACAACTCCGGCCATCTGATTTCCCGTATCACCTACAACGTCACCATGGTCACGGGGGCTGCCACCGATGCGATCAAGGTGGTGGTGCGCGAAGGTATGACGGTGATCTTCCTGTTCGCCTCCCTGCTGTGGATGAACTGGAGGCTGACCCTGGTGATGCTGGCGATACTGCCGCTGATCGCGCTGATGGTCAGTAGCGCCAGCAAGAAATTCCGCAAGCAGAGCAAGAAGATCCAGGCGGCTATGGGTGATGTCACCCATGTGGCCTCGGAAACCATCCAGGGTTATCGGGTTGTCCGTAGCTTCGGTGGTGAAGAGTACGAGCGTGCGCGTTTTCTGGCAGTCACCGATGACAACCGGCGCAAGCAGCTGCGCATGGTCAAGAGCAATGCGCTCTACACTCCGTCGTTGCAGCTGGTGATCTACAGCGGCATGGCCGTGCTGTTGTTCTTGGTGCTGTTCATGCGCGGCGATGCGTCCGCGGGCGATCTGGTGGCATATATCACCCTGGCTGCGTTGCTACCAAAGTCAATCCGTCAGCTTTCCGAAGTCAGCTCGAACATCCAGAAGGGGCTGGCTGGGGCCGATAGCATCTTCGAGCAGCTCGACGAAGAACAAGAAATCGACACCGGTACCGAGGCGCGCGCGCGGATCAGCGGTCGGCTCGAAGTGCGTAACCTGAGCTTCCAGTATCCTGGCGCCGAAAAACCGGTGCTCAACGACATCTCCTTCGTCGCCGAACCGGGGCAGATGGTCGCCCTGGTCGGCCGCTCCGGTAGCGGCAAGTCGACCCTGGCCAGCCTGATTCCGCGTTTTTATCACCATGAGCACGGGCAGATCCTGCTCGATGGTGTGGATGTTGAAGAGTACAAGCTGCGCAACCTACGCCAGCACATTGCCTTGGTCACCCAGCACGTCACCCTGTTCAACGATACGGTGGCCAACAATATCGCCTACGGTGACCTGGCCGGCTCGCCGCCCGAGGATGTGCGCAAGGCGTCCGAAGCCGCCTACGCCGCCGAGTTTATCGAGAAAATGCCGCAGGGCTACGACACCCTGGTCGGCGAGAACGGTGTGCTGCTTTCCGGTGGTCAGCGCCAACGCTTAGCTATCGCGAGAGCGCTGCTAAAGAATGCGCCGCTGTTGATCCTCGACGAGGCCACCTCGGCGCTGGATACCGAGTCCGAACGGCATATCCAGGCCGCGTTGGACGAGGTGATGAAGGGCCGTACCACCCTGGTCATCGCCCACCGCCTGACCACCATCGAGAAGGCCGACCTGATCCTGGTGATGGATCAGGGGCAGATCGTCGAGCGCGGCAACCATGCCGAGCTGCTGGCGCAGAACGGCTACTACGCACGCCTGCACGCAAAACAGTTCGAAGAGGTCGGTACAGGCGTCGTGGTGGAGCAGGACGCCTGATGCTCAGTCATTTACGCGCCTGGCGTGAACGCGGTTGGCAGCCCATCGAAGCGGCCACCTATGCCCAGGCTTGGCAAGAGTTTGGTGGCAGCGTCGCCACCCACCCCGAGGTCGTCGAGCGTCTGGCTGGCCTGGCGGGGCTGCCTGTGCGCTATCTGGGCTGGTTGCACAATGGCGGGTTGCAGGCGGCCATACCGACCTGGGGCCGGCACCTGGCGTTGTCCAAGGATGTGCTGAAGCAACAGGGCAAGCGCGGCCTGTATGACCTCGGTAATGCCGAGAGCATTCTGCCCCTGGCCGCCGCCGCCCGGGTGCAGTTGCGGCATAAGGCGCGTTATCTGTCTGCGCTCAATGCCCCGCATATCGCGACGCTGCGCGAGCAGCCGGAGGGACTGGCCCTGGCCCGGGAGCCTGAGGAATACAGCAAGAAGTTCCGCTATAACCAGCGCCGCGAGCAGCGTCTGCTGGAAGAGGCGGGAGGGGTAATTCGGCCCATGTTGGAGCTGAGCGCCGCCGAGCAGGCGGTTATCTATGCCGAGCTGTTCCAGCGCCGCTGGGGTTTCGAGGCCACGGGCAAGGCGCATCTGGCCGAGGTCTTCGCCTTGCTGCGCGACTTTATGACCGGCTCGCTGATCTACCTGAACGACGAGCCCGTAGCCATTCAGGTGCTCTACCGGGTCGAGGCGCCGCAGTGGGTCAGCCTGGAATATATCAACGGCGGCGTCGACCCGCAGAACCGCGAGTTCAGCCCCGGCAGCGTGCTCAGTTTTGTGAATACCCAGAACGCCTGGGCCGAAGCCCGGGCTATAGGCAAGCCGCTGCGCTATTCCTTCGGTCGCGCCGACCGTGAATACAAGGATCGCTGGTGCAACCGGGTGCCGGTCTATCAGGTCTGACTATGACAGCACGCAAACAAGCCCTTCTCAAACGCCACCGCCGGCATAAGCGCCTCGCCATGTTGGCGGCGTTGCTCGTGCTGGTGCCGCTGGGGGCATGGGTGGCCTGGTGGTGGCTGCCGGTCCTGCTGGTGCTGGGCTGGATCGGCCATGAAGCCTGGTTCGCCGATCACCTGTTCTATGCCCCGGGCGATGACTACCGTTACGCCTTCCCCCCTGCAGTGCAGCCCATGGCCGTGCGTATCGAGCAGGGGCGCGTGCTGGTCGAGGGCGATTGCGGCGCGGCCGATACCCTGATTCTGCGGATACGCATAAAAGCCAGCTGGCTGGGGCGCTGGCTCGATCCCCATGTATTGATCGGCGATGACCGCCAGGATTTCGAGCGCGGCGTGAATGGGCAGCGCTACCTGAATCTATCTGGACAGGTCGCGGCCACGGCCCTGGCCGCTGGGCAGCTGCGCCTGCGTGGACGCTTCTGTTCGCTTGAGCCGCTGGCCAGCCTCTATGCGCTGAGCAACCCCGATTACAGTCGCCAATCGCTGATGATTATCGCCCCCCATGCCGATGACGCCGAGCTGGCCGCTTTCGGTCTGTATAGCCAGGCGGCCGAGGTCAGTATCATCACCCTGACCCAGGGCGAGATCGAAGCCGAGTCCTATCGCGCGCTGGGCCTCGACGCTGTCGAGGCCGCGCGGCTAAAAGGCCGTCTGCGCGCCTGGGACAGCCTGGCCGTGCCGCTGTGGGGCGGCGTGACGCAAGTGCGCTGCGTCCAGCTTGGCTACTACTGCCTGCAATTGCCGGCTATGGCGGCGCAACCCGAATTGGCCTTCGCCTCCCGTGAGTCCATGGAAGGCGATATTCGTAGCGTGCGTGGGCATAACCCGCTGCAGTTGCCGGGCGACAAGGATGGGCTGCCGAGCTGGCGCAATCTGCTCGCCGATCTGGTGGCGGCGCTGGAGCATTTCCGTCCCGAGGTCGTGGTCACCCCCCATCCCGAGCTGGACCCGCACAGCGACCATATCGCCAGCACCCAGGCGCTGCTCGAGGCGATCCAGCTCAGCAGCTGGAAGCCGACCACCTTGCTGCTGTATGCCAACCACCTGCACGACAATGACCGCTGGCCAATGGGCCCGGCCGGCATGGGCATCGCCCTGCCGCCGGCCATCGAACCGCTGCCGACGGACGGCTTGTGGAGCCCGAGCCTGAGCGCCGCGGTGCAGTTGGACAAGGCCATGGCCCTGGCCATGCAGCACGATCTGCAAGGCCCGCTGCCGCTGAAGAAACGCCTGCGCCGGCTGATCCAGCGCTGGCTCGCCGGAAGGCGTTGGCCGGCGACCGGTGCGGACGAGTTCTTCCGCAAGGCAGTGCGTCGTCACGAGCTGTTCTGGGTGCGTACGCTCGGCGGCTAGCCCGAGTGTTGGCCGACAAATGTTATGATCCGCGCCGATTTGCTTTAGCCGCTTCTGGAGTCTTTATGAAATTGTCCATGCCACGTTTCGACCAGGCCGCCGTTTTGGTGGTGGGCGATGTCATGCTCGACCGTTATTGGCATGGTGGTACCTCGCGGATTTCTCCGGAAGCGCCGGTGCCTGTGGTCAAGGTCGATCATATCGAGGACCGTCCGGGTGGTGCCGCCAACGTGGCGTTGAACATTGCCGCCCTCGGCGCACCGGCGGTATTGGTCGGCGTCACCGGCGAGGATGAAGCCGCCGAGAGCCTGAGCAACAGCCTGCAGGCAGTTGGAGTGCGGGCGCACTTTCAGCGGGTCAAGCATCAGCCGACCATAGTCAAGCTGCGGGTGATGAGCCGGCACCAGCAGTTGCTGCGCATGGACTTCGAAGAGCCCTTCGCCACCGATACGGTGGCCCTGGCGGCCAGCGTCGAGGCGCTGCTGGTTGGCATCAAGGTGCTGGTGCTGTCCGACTACGGCAAGGGCGCGCTGCAGAACCACCAGGCTCTGGTGCAACTGGCGCGCAGCAAGGGTATCGCGGTGCTGGCCGACCCCAAGGGCAAGGACTTCTCCATCTACCGCGGCGCCAGCCTGATCACCCCCAATCTGCACGAGTTCGAAACCATAGTCGGCCATTGCCGCGACGAGGCCGAACTGGTGGCCAAGGGCGCGGCGCTGATGAGCGAGCTGGAGTTGGGCGCGCTGCTGGTGACCCGCGGCGAGCACGGCATGACCCTGCTGCGCCCGCAGCAGCCAGCGCTGCACCTGCCGGCCCGCGCCCGCGAAGTGTTCGACGTCACCGGTGCCGGCGACACGGTGATTTCCACCCTGGCCGCCAGCCTGGCGGCGGGTGAGGAGCTGCCGCACGCGGTGGCCCTGGCCAACCTTGCCGCCGGCATAGTGGTGGGCAAGCTGGGGACCGCGGCAATCAGTGCGCCCGAACTGCGCCGCGCCATTCAGCGCGAAGCCGGCTCCGAGCGCGGCGTGCTGAGCCGCGATCAGCTGCTTACCACCATCGAGGATGCCCGCGCCCATGGCGAGAAGATAGTCTTCACCAACGGCTGCTTCGACATCCTGCATGCCGGTCATGTCACCTATCTGGAACAGGCCCGCGCCCAGGGCGATCGCCTGGTGCTGGCGGTCAACGACGACGCCTCGGTCAGCCGCTTGAAGGGCCCGGGCCGGCCGATCAACTCGGTGGATCGGCGCATGGCCGTGCTGGCCGGCCTCGGCGCGGTGGACTGGGTGGTGAGCTTTAGCGAAGACACCCCGGAAAATCTGCTGCGCGCAATCAAACCGGACGTGCTGGTCAAGGGCGGTGACTACGGCATCGAAGGTGTAGTGGGGGGGGACATAGTCACCGCCTATGGCGGCGAAGTACGGGTGCTAGGCCTGGTGGAAAACAGCTCGACCACCGCCATAGTCGAGAAGATCCGTAAGATGGATTAGCCGCAGGGCGGCGTAATCCGCCGTCCCGCCCATCGGGCCGGCTATCCGGCCGGCGACTGGCCGCCCTGCCAGTCGCCGCTGTCTGCCGGGTCATAGGCGCCCGCCCGGGGCGCGCGCATCATCCATGGCATCCCCCGTATGGAGCGAGATGTCATGACCGCCGATATCCAGGGCCGCGCCCTGGCCATGTTGAATCGATTCGCCCAGGCCGACTGGCCGGATCGTCTGAAACTGCGCAAACCCGTCGAAAGGCTTATCTATAGCGGCAGCCGCGCCAGCTTCCGGGCCGCCGCTCAGCGTGCCGGCCAGACCAGTCAAACGCCGCGTGCGGCCGATCCCGATGCGCTGTTCGATCTGACATTGAGCGACGAACAGCAGATGCTGGTGGCGATGCTCGAAGGCTTCGCCAGTGAAGTGCTGCGCCCGCTGGCCCACGCCGCCGACGAGCAGGCGGCGCTGCCGGCGGCCTTGCTCAACCAGGCCCACGAGCTGGGCCTGACCCATTACGGCGTCAGCGAAGCCCTGGGCGGCATGGCGGCGGAGCGCACCACCCTCAGCAATGCGCTGATCGCCGAGGCCCTGGGCCAGGGCGATCTGTCCCTGGCGGCGGCCTTGCTGGTGCCGCTGTCGGCGGCCAACTGCATCCGCCGTTGGGGCTCGCCTGCGCAGCAGGCGCATTGGCTGCCGGCCTTTGTCGGCGCAGACCTCGCGCCGCTGATGGCCATAGCGGTGAATGAGCCGACGCCGTTGTTCGATCCTCAGCAGCTGGTCACCCAGGCGAAAAAGCGCGGCAAGCATTACCTGCTCAGCGGTGAGAAGTGTCTGGTGCTACGCGGCCTGGATGCTGGGCAGCTGATCATCGCCGCCGGGGCGGCGGACGGCCCTGGCCTGTTTATCGTCGCAGCCGGCGCCAAGGGGCTGCAACGCAGCCCCGAGCCGGCCATGGGGCTTAAGGCCGCCAGCACCGCGCGGGTCGTGCTGAAGAACGTCAAGGTGCCGCTGGACGCGCGTCTGGCTGGCGAGCGGTTCGACTACCAGAGCTTTCTCGATTATGCCGGCCTGGCCTGGTGCGCCCTGGCGGTGGGTACGGCGCAGGCGGCGCTGGATTATGTGATCGGCTACTGCAACGAGCGCCTGGCCTTCGGCGAACCGATCAGCCATCGCCAGGGCGTGGCCTTTATGGTCGCGGATATGGCGGTGGAGCTGGATGCCATGCGCCTGATGGTCTGGCGCGCCTGCGCCCGCGCCGAGCAGGGTCTGAGTTTCCAGCGCGAGGCCTACCTGGCGCGCCTGCTGTGCAGCGACAAGGCCATGCAGATCGGCACCGATGCGGTGCAGCTGCTCGGTGGCCATGGCTTCACCAAAGAACATCCGGCCGAGCGCTGGTACCGCGATTTGCGCGCGCTGGCCGTGATGGCCGGCGGCCTGCAACTGTGAAGTGGTTTCAGCGCTGTTGCGCTGGTACGGGCTGCGTTGGAAGTGGGCTCGAAATGCTCATTTACGTTTGTAAACTGCGCTTTCTCGCCCACTTCCGCCTTGCCCGTCCGGCGCTCACGATGCGCTGAATTCCACTTCGAGGAGGATGCATGAACTTAGAAACCCCAAAGAAATTCCGTGGCCTGGTCAAGCAGGCCCATCAGGTGGCGGAGCACTATTTCCGCCCGATCTCGCGCAAGTACGACAAGGCCGAGCATGCCTATCCCAAGGAGCTGGATCTGCTGGCCGCCTTGCTCGACGGGATGAACGCCGGTTCGCCGGACGCCATCGGCGCCACCTCGGCGAGCAAGCGTGGGGCGGCCCGCGAGCAGCAGGAAGGGGTGAAGAATGGCGGCAACCTGTCGGCGCTGCTGGGCGTGATGGAGCTGTGCTGGGGTGATGTCGGCCTGCTGCTGGCCATGCCGCGTCAGGGCCTGGGCAATGCGGCCATAGCCGCAGTAGCCAATGACGAGCAGCTCAAGCGCTTCGGTGGCACCTGGGCGGCCATGGCAATCACCGAGCCTGGTTGCGGTTCCGACTCGGCGGCGATCCGCACCACGGCGGTCAAGGATGGCGATCACTATGTGCTGAATGGCGAGAAGATCTTCGTCACCTCAGGCGAGCGAGCCGATGCGGTGGTGGTCTGGGCCACCCTGGACAAGAGCCTGGGCCGCGCGGCGATCAAGTCCTTCGTGGTCGAGCACGGTACCCCGGGCATGAGCGTCACCCGCCTGGAGAAGAAGCTTGGGATCAAGGCCTCGGACACCGCCTCCATCAGTTTCAGCGATTGCCGGGTGCCGGCCGCCAACCTGCTGGGTAACCCGGAAATCGATGTGCAGAAGGGCTTTGCCGGGGTCATGGAAACCTTCGACAACACCCGTCCGCTGGTGGCCGGCATGGCGGTGGGGGTGGCCAAGGCCTCGCTGGATCGCACCCGCGAGCTGCTGCACAAGCACTGCAAGCTGGATTACCGCAAACCGCTGCTCAGCGTCACGCATGCCGAGGCGACCCTGTATCGCCTGGAAGCCGAATGGGAAGCCGCGCGCCTGCTGACCCTGAAGGCCGCCTGGATGGCCGACAACCAGCTGCCCAACTCCAAGGAGGCCTCGATCGCCAAGGCCAAGGCAGGGCGGGTGGCCAATGAGGTGTGCCTGAAATGCGTCGAGCTGGCCGGCGCCCTGGGTTATGGCGAAGACGAACTGCTGGAGAAGTGGGCGCGCGACTCGAAGATTCTCGACATATTCGAAGGCACTCAGCAGATCCAGCTGCTGATAGTGGCGCGGCGCCTGCTGGGCAAGAGTTCCAGCGAGTTAAAGTAGCGGGCGCGCCGCCCTGCTCAGACGGTTTTTAAGCTGTCCCTTTTTGCCCCGCCTTGGCGGGGCTTTTTTGTGTCCTGCCATCCCTGGCGGCCACCTTTCGAGCCGTCGCGAGGCGACGTCAAAAAGTTCTCCCGGAATTTTTTTGTGCCTGCGGCTGCGGCTGCAGGTGTTGCTGGCTTAGCCAGTCTTTCCAGCGGATGCGTTCTTCGCGCACCAGCCAGCCGTCCTGGGGCGCGAAGCTTTCCGCCAGCCACAGGCCGCGGGTGCTGGCCGGCAGCAGCTGACCGTGCTTGAGGGTGAGCAGTTCGGCCGTGGGGTGGCCCTGCTGGAGCGGTAGCAGAAACAGGTCGGGGCGCGTGCGATTGAGACGGGCGACCAGTTGACCGTCTTCCAGATGCTCATCGACATGCAGCAGGCTCAGCTGCTTGATCTCCTTGGGCAGCTGCAGGTGCAGGTCATACACCAGCTGCAGCGAGGCGGTCGGCAGATGCACGTAGGCGCGCGGGCGCTCCAGCAACTTGAGGTTGCCGCATTGCACCGGGCGCGCCGCGCCGGATAGCGGGCTCAGGCGAAAGTGCGCGGTCTCCCGGTAGCGCAGGCTGGCCTGATAGGGGGTTGGTAGCCAGGTATCGCCGAAGCGTCCGCCCAGCCAGCCTTCCGGGGTTTCCAGCAGGCACTCTTCGGCGACTTCCTGGATGGCGGTGAGCAGTGGCAGATTGAGTTCGTGGGCCGGCACATAGCCGGAGATCAGCTTGAGCACCACATCGCCACGATCGGCGCGCCGTTGCCGCACCAGTATCCAGTAGTCACGGCCCTGCCAGCTAAGGGTCAGGCGCACCGATACGCCCAGATTGGCCAGCTCCACGGCGAAGCGCTGGCTGTCGGCGACCTTCACCGGCCGGCGCTTTTCCAGCATCTGGGCGAAGCTCAGCGGTCTGCCCAGGCCCTGGTAGCACAAGCCGTCGGGCGTGGCCTCGACAAACAGCTGCAGGGTCTTGAAGCAGCTGGGGTCCTTGTGGGTCAGGGTACGCGGCATCTGGGCTCCTCTTCGTCAGCAGGCTGGGCAGACCGGAGATCGGGTCTTGGCACGGCGGCCGGGCAGAGGTGGGCTAGGCAATATCCTGCAGGACAGCCGCCGCGGTGGCGACGTTATGCGCCAGGTGCTCGGGATTGATGGTGCCGACAATCGCGCTGGTCACCGCCGGGTGGGCGAAGATCAGCTCGAAGCTGGCGCGCACCGGATCTTCACCGGGGGCCAGGCAGGCATGGCCGCTGGCCAGGGCCTTCTTGATCAGGATGCCCTTGCCGTGCCGCTCGGCGTAGTCCAGTACCGGCAGCTCGCTCTGCTCATTGAGGTTGTAGGTGACCATGGCGCAGTCGCCGCGCTCGAGGGCCAGCAGGCCGCCTTCCACGGTTTTGCCGGAGAGTCCGAAAGCACGGATTTTGCCTTCGCGCTTGAGCTCGGCGAGGGTCTCGTAGACGCCGCTATCGCGCAGGATGGCAACGTCGTTGCCGTCGGAATGCACCAGCACCAGGTCGATATAGTCGGTCTGCAGGCGCTTGAGGCTGCGCTCCACCGAGAAGCGCGTGTGTTCCGGGCTGAAATCGAAGCGCGACTGACCGTCCTCGAACTCTTCGCCGACCTTGCTGACTATTACCCAGTGCTGGCGCTGGCCGTGCAGCAGCGGGCCGAGGCGGCTTTCGCTGTTGCCGTAGGCCGGGGCGGTGTCGATCAGGTTGATGCCCAGG
>NZ_JAUYNP010000298.1 GCF_030696055.1 Pseudomonas sp.
CGAGGGCCGCGTCGAACGGCGTCTTGCCTTCCTCTATATGGCGGTGGATGTTTTCCACCACCACTATCGCATCATCCACCACCAGGCCGATGGCCAGCACCATGGCCAGCAGGGTCAGCAGATTGATCGAGTAACCCATCAGCTGCATAAAGAACAGCACGCCGATCATCGACAGCGGGATGGTGATCACCGGGATCAGCACCGAGCGCAGCGCGCCGAGGAACAGGAACACCACCACTATGACGATCAGCACCGCCTCGGCCAGGGTCTTCACCACTTCGTCGATGGAGGCCTGGATAAAGCGGGTGGCGTCGTAGGCGATGGACACCTTGAGGTTCGGCGGCAGCTGCGCCTCCAGCTCCGGCAGCAGGCCGCGCACCTCCTTGATCACCTCCAGTGGGTTGGCGCTGGGGGTGCCCTTGATGGCGATATACACGGACGGGATGCCGTCGAAGGAACTCAGCGAGTCGTAGTTCTCGGCGCCCATCTCCACCCGTGCCACGTCGCGGATCAGCACGCGGCTATCGCCGACCGTCTTCAGCGGGATGGCGGCGAAGGCCTCGGGGGATTTCAGGTCGGTCTCGGCGTTGATGCTGGTGACCACATACTCGCCCTTCATCTCGCCGGCGGCGGCGAGGAAGTTGTAGTCGCGCACGGCGTCGTTGACGTCGGCGGCGGTCACGCCATAGGCGGCCATCTTCACCGGGTCGAGCCACAGGCGCATGGCGAACACCTGGTTGCCGAGAATCTCGGCCTCGGCCATGCCGGGCAGGGTGGCCAGCTTGGGCTGGATCACCCGCGACAGGTAGTCGGTGATCTGCGGGTTGCTCAGTTCATCGCTGTAGAAGCTGATATACATCAGCGCCGAGGAGTCGGCCGCTTCCTTGCTCAGCACCGGGTCCTGGGCGTCTTGGGGCAACTGGTTCTTCACCTCGTTGGCCTTGGCCAGCAGCTCGGTGAACAAGCGGTCGCTGTCGGCGCCGATGCGCGCGTAGATCGAGACGATCGACAGGTTCTGTCGGCTTACCGAGGTCATGTAGTCGATGCCTTCGGCGCTGGCCAGGCTCTGTTGCAGCGGCTGGGTGATATAGCCCTGAATGGTCTCGGCGTTGGCGCCGGGATAAGCCGTGGTCACGGTGATCAGGGCGTTTTCCATCTGCGGGTACTGGCGGATGGTCAGTTTGCTGAACGCCTGCAAGCCGAGCAGGATGATCAGCAGGCTGACCACAGTGGCCAGCACCGGGCGACGGATAAAGGGATCGGTAAAAGCCATAGATAGGTTCCTTTACACCGGCGTCGGTTATTGCTCGACGCTGGTCTGGCTGTTTTCTGCAATGGCCGGCTCGGCGGCAATCGTGATATGGGCGCCGTTATCCAGTTTCAGTTGGCCGGCGCTGACCACCTGCTCACCGGCCTTGAGGCCCTTGAGGATCACCACCTGGCCGTCGCGGCGTTCGCCGGTTTCGACAGAACGCCGTTCGACCAGCAGCTCGGCCTGGCCCTTGGCGTCTTTGACTGGCTGACCCTCTTCGTCTTTTTTCTCCACTATCAGGTACACCGAGTTGCCGTAGAGGGTGTAGGTGATGGCGGTTTCCGGTACCAGCACCTGCAGTGGGGTTTCCGGTAGCAACACCTGCAGGTTGGCGAACATGCCGGGCAGCAGCTTGTTGTCCGGGTTGTCCAGCATGGCGCGCACCTGCACGTTACGGGTGCTGTCTTCGACCTTGGGATTGATCGCGCTGATCTCGCCCTCGAACTGCTCGTCCGGGTAGGCGGCGACGCTCAGGCGCACGCGCTCGCCTAGGGCCAGCTTGGGCACGGCCTGCTCCGGCAGGAAGAAATCGACATGCAGCTTGGACAGGTCCTGCAGGGTGGCGATGGTGGTGCCGGACGACAGGTAGTCGCCGACGTCCACCTGACGAATCCCTATGGTGCCGGCGAAGGGCGCGAGGATGCGTTTCTTGGCCAGCTGCGCTTGCAACTGGGCGACGCTGGCGTTGGCTTTCTGCAGGCCGGCTTCGAGTCGGTCGAACTCGCTTTTCGAGATGCTCTGGCGGTTGACCAGGCTGCGCCCACGCTCGAACTCGACCCGCGCCAGGCCCAGTTCGGCCTGTGCAGTGCCCAGGCCGGCCTGCTCGACATCGCTGTCCATCTGGATCAGCGGCTGGCTGAGGCTGACCTGTTCGCCGGAGCGAAACAGCACCTGCTGCACCGTGCCGCCGACTTCCACGGTCAGGTCGACGCCCTGGATGGCTTTAAGCGTGCCGATGGCCGGCAGGCGACCCTGCCAGGGCTGTTCGACGGCTGTGGCCGCGGACACGCGGATGGCCGGCTGCGGAGCCGAGAACATCTGGATTTGTTGGTAGAAAGAAAAGCCTTTGACGGCGGCGAGGGCGAGTACCACGAGGAGCACAACGCCCAGCATGATCAGCATGCGGCGCAGTAACATATTCCGGTTCCTTGGCAGGGCAAATGGGGCCTGGGAATAGGCAAGACAGGCACCATAGTCCCAGCCTCGGTGGCCTGTCAAAGATTCGCATTTGGGCTTTGTGAGTGGGTGTTGCGAGCTGACTCAGTGGTCAGTTATCCGGGCTGTTTACGGGTGGTTGCTGGCCTTTTGCCGCGTTTTATAAGCCTGTGCGCGAGCTAAACAGCCTGCCTGTCGATCGGCGATTGGCAGGCTGGGCGGAGCTTAGGAACCGAGGCGCTGGGTGACCTTGCCGAGTTCGCTGGAGAGGCCTTGCAGGTTCAGGCTGGCGGCCTGGGTGCGCTCGACGTTCTCCTGGTTGGAACTGGCGATGGCGGTGATTTCGGTGAGGTTGCGCGAGATGTCTTCGGCCACAGAGGTCTGCTCCTCGGCGGCGGTGGCGATCTGCCGGTTCATATCGCGAATGGCCTCCACGGCGCCGGTGATCAGCTGCAGGGTGGCGCCGGCTTCGGTGACCTGGGTGACCCCGGCTTCGCTGCGTTGCTGACCGCTTTCGATGGCGCGCACGGCATTGGCCGCGCCGGTTTGCACCGTGTCGATGATCTGGTGGATTTC
>NZ_JAUYNP010000304.1 GCF_030696055.1 Pseudomonas sp.
TGAGGGAGGCTTGCCTTCCGACCAGCGCTGCAGCGCCTTGATCCGCGCCTGGCTCTCGGCCAGGGGCTTGTTCAGCTCTGCTTCATAGTCTTCCAGCCAGCTGCGCGAGCCGGCAATCATCCCGGCCAGGTCGCGCATGCCCAGCTTAAGGGCGGCGATGGAGCTCTGATAGCTGCGCTCCTGGCCGATCAGGGTGCGCGCCACCATCTGCTGGGTTTCTTTATCTTTGTTGCTGGTCTGTGGCGCGGCGGGTGCCGGGGCGGGGGTGAGCGCGGTCTTCTGTTGCAGAAGCAGGAGCTTCTGCTGATCCTGCAGCTGCTTCTGCAGGCTAGCGAGCTGCAGCTGCAGGGCGCCGACTTCCTTCTGCAGCGCTAGCGTGTTGGCTTCGCTTGCGTGCGGTTTCTCGGCTTTTTTCGCATCGCCTGAGCCGAGCAGGGCGATCAATAGCCCAGCCAGCAGCACCAGGGCCAGCCCACCGGCGAGGGCATAGATCAGCAGGCGATTGAGTTTGCCGGCTTTCTCCAGTAGTTCGATGCGCTGCAGGTCGTCCATGGCCTCGGCGGCTACGCTTGCGCCGCCGTTGCTTTGGCTGTCGTCGCTCATGCCGTTCACCCTGTGCTGCTGTTGCTATGCACTGCATGCTAGCAGCGCCGCGGCGCATGGCACGGCCTTTCTAGAAGCTGGCGAGAATTCGCCCCAGCACTTCCATCGCCTGCTCGCTCTGCGCATCCCAGGGATGGCCATGATTGAGCCGTGCGCAATTGCGAAAACCCCGGGTGGCGGAGAAGATCGGCCCCGGTGCCAGGCTGATGCCCTGGGCCAGGGCGAGCTGGAACAGCTGCAGCGAATCGACCCGCTCGGGGAACTCAAACCAGAGGAAATAACCGCCGCTGGGCCGCGTTACCCGCGTGCCGGCCGGGAAATGCCGCGCGGCGGAGGCGAGCATGGCCTCCTGCTGGGTCTCCAGGGCGATGCGCAGCTTGCGCAGATGGCGGTCGTAACTGCCGTGCTGCAGGTAGTCGGCGATGGCGGCCTGGGCCGGCACCGAGGGCGAGATGGTGGTCATCAGCTTGAGCCGGCTGATCTGCTCGGCATAACGTCCGCCGGCCACCCAGCCAACCCGGTAGCCCGGCGCCAGGCTCTTGGAAAACGAACCGCAGTGCATCACCAGGCCATCACGGTCGTAGCTCTTTACCGGCTTGGGCGGCTGGCTGCCGTAGTACAACTCGGCGTACACATCGTCCTCGATCAGCGGCACCTGATGGCGGTGCAGCAGCTGGTACAGCTCTGCTTTCTTCGCCTCGCTGAGGCTGGCGCCCAGGGGGTTCTGCAGGCTGCTCATAAACCAGCAGGCCTTGATCGAAAGACTTGCCAGGCGCTCGGCCAGCACGCCGAGGTCGATGCCTTCACGCGGGTTGACCGGGATTTCCACGGCCTTGAGCTGCAAGCGTTCCAGCACCTGCAAACAGGCGTAGAAGGCCGGCGCCTCGATGGCCACTAGATCCCCTGGCTTGGTCACACACTGCAGGCACAGATTGAGCGCCTCCAGGGCGCCGTTGCTGATAACCAACTCATCCAGCGACAGGCGCACGCCGGCGCCCATATAGCGCAGGGCGATCTGCCGGCGCAGGTCGGGGTTGCCGCTGGTCATGTCGGCTATCACCGCGTGCGCCGGCATGTCGCGCAGGGCATGGGCCATGGAGCGCGCCAGACGCGGCAGGGGGAACAGCTGCGGGCTGGGGAAGGCCGAGCCGAACGGTACGGTGTTTGGGTCCTTGAGCGAGCCGAGCACGGAGAACACCAGCTCGCTGACGTCCACTTCGGTGGTCTGGGTCGGTTGTGTGCTGGTCTCGGGTTCGGCCAGGGAATGCCGAGCCAGTTCACGGACGAAATAACCGGAGCGCGCCCGCGCCTGAATCAGGCCGCGGTCTTCCAGCAGGTAATAGGCCTGGAACACGGTGGACGGACTGACGCCGTAGGTGCGGCTGGCGTGGCGCACCGAGGGCACCTTCTCGCCGGGGGCGAGCATCCCGGAGCGGATCAATTCGGCTATCTGCTCGGCGAATTTCTCGTAGCGTTTCATCGTGTCCGGGGCTGCGGCCAGTGATGGGCCACAGTCTACGGCGAGTTGCCGGCTCATGCTCGTCAGCGCCGGCTCGGGGCGATAAAGATGCTCTTGGTCTGCGCGCGCTGGCTGGCATCGGCTAGGTTGCTGACTTCGAAACGCACCGGCGTGGTGGTGCCGGCAGGCTGCTCGATCAGCTGCACCAGGGTTACCGGCAGCTCGAGGATTTCCCCCGGCGCCAGCGCCAGGTGTTGCGGCGCGTCCAGGCGCAGCTCTGGGCTGTCGAGCAGCTTCAGGCCATAGCGCTGGGGCTGCTGGGTCTTGTTGATCAGCTTGAGGCGATAGCTGTTCTCGATCTGCCCGGCACTGTTCTCGCGGAACATCGTGCGGTCCTTGGCCGCATCGATGGACAGCAGCGAGCGGGCGTTCAGGGCCCAGATAAAGGCGCCGAGCATCAGCGCCAGGGCCACGCCATAGCCAAGCAGCCGTGGGCGAAGCAGGCGGCTCTTGCCGCCCTGCAGCTCGCGCTCGGAGTGATAGCCGACCAGGCCACGGGCGTAGCCCATCTTGTCCATCACCCCGTCGCAGGCGTCGATGCAGGCGGCGCAGCCGATGCAGTCGATCTGCAGGCCGTCGCGGATATCGATACCGGTCGGGCAGACCTGCACACACAGCTGGCAGTCGATGCAGTCGCCGAGGCCCTCGGCCTTATGGTCGCTGTCTTTCTTGCGCGGGCCACGGCCTTCGCCGCGGGCGGCGTCATAGGCCACCAGCATTGTGTCCTGGTCGAACAGGGCGGCCTGGAAGCGCGAGTAGGGGCACATATGCACGCAGACCTTCTCGCGCAGCCAGCCGGCGTTGAGGTAGGTGGCGGCGGTAAAGAACAGCAGCCAGAACAGCGCGGCGCCTTCCAGTTGCAGACCCAGCAGTTCCTCGGCCAGGCCGCGGATCGGGGTGAAGTAGCCGATAAAGGTCAGCGCGGTGAGCAGGCTGACCGCCAGCCAGATGCCGTGTTTGGCGCTGCGTCGCGCCAGCTTGTTGAGTGACCAGGGCGCGGCGTCCAGCTTGACCCGCTGGTGGCGCTCGCCCTCGGTGATCTGCTCCGCCCACATAAACACCCAGGTCCACACACTTTGCGGGCAGGTGTAGCCGCACCAGATGCGCCCGGCCACCACGGTGGCGGTAAACAGGCCGAAGGCGGCGATGATCAACAGCGCCGAGAGCAAGATAAAGTCCTGCGGCCAGAAGGTCGCGCCAAAGATGTAGTAGCGGTGCTCGGCCAGATTCCACAGCACGGCCTGACGGCCATCCCAGTCCAGCCAGGCGGTGCCGAAGAACAGCAGAAACAGCAGGCCGGCGCCGTACAGGCGCAGATTGCGAAAGCGCCCGCTAAAGCTGCGGGTATGGATAGGCCCACCAGCCTGGGACGGCGTCAGCCGCACAGGCTGGGTAACGTCGATGGATTCCACGATCCGCGCGGGAATGCGCTCGCTCATGACAACTGCCTCATCAAGCCTTCTAAGATGGGGCAATGGTCGACGCGTTAGCGATTACATAACAGATTCAGGTTGATCAATAAAAAGCGGATCAGATCGCGCCGGACGCAGTTTTGTCCTGGTTTTGTGCTGCGCTGGCGGATGGACGGTGCAGCGAATGCTTGGGGGAGTTGGAGTCGGCTTTGTGGGTTGCTTTCGACCCATTGCGGACAGTCAGGTTCGTCTAGAAAACTACGGCCGATTCAGTAGTAAAAACATGATAAGTTTCTATTCATCGTGCTAAAAAACTTTGGGGATGACGAATGGAACAGCTACTTCAAATAGCCGCGGGGGTTGCCACCCTATTAGTAGTAGGGGGGCTTACACATGGCTTCTATAAAGCCTTCAAGGCTTCTGAACCAATGAGCGCGTTAGCAGTTCGAATTTCCCCAGAACCACCCAAAATTAGCTCTCTGGTATATCGCGGACTGATTGTGATCAGCTGGTTAATCTTTGCTTTCAGTGGTCTTTATGGCCTGCTTTTTTGGCTGCCGCCAGAAGCAGCTTTCTCCAGCGCAGGACTTCTAGCGCTCATGTCACTAGGAATGCTGGAGGAAATTACCAATGTAGCCAAGATCCGGCATACCAGTCAGGGGCGGCTACTTATCATCTCTGAGATTTGGCGCCTAATCACCCCCCCTAGGGTCATTCAGAAAGATATCATTACCGATTTCAGTGAGAAATACAGAACAGCGCAAACAGCGTCTATTCGGCAGGCTAATTTGGACCTTTCGCATTTCGCAACCACCTTGGCAGAACGTGACGCAGTGCTTACTGCCGAGGCTGCGAGCGCAGCAGTAACGAAAATTAAGGACAAGCAAGAAGCTATCGATCAGGAAAAAGCTTTAGCGGCCGCACGAAGTGAACGAGAAAAGCTTCAACAGCCACTAGAAGCAATCAGGAAGGCGCTACCGACCATTAAGACAATTGATTCAGTCATCTCAGGAATCGAGTCAATTGTTGATCCTAGTGTTCTGAATCAGCAGCTCCAGAAGCTATTACATTTCGCAGAGCGCTTGAAGCAAGGAGCTACAGAGGACTGTATTCCCACCCTTATAAAGGCAGTTCCAGGTATGCAACCACTTGATAGCGTAACTTTCAAGCTGGAGTTAGAGGGTGACGAAAGGGATGGCCATTACGAAGTGATTTGTATGCGACAGGGTGTTAAGGGGAATTTGGCTGACGGTATTTACTTTGAAGCATCTTTAAACGGCCTGATGGCCGCGTTCTACGTGCGCATCATACTGCCGGGAAGACTTGCATGGAATCATGGACTTTATGGTCGGAATCAGCAGTTCATAGAGGAGCAAGAGCAACTTATAGCAACGCTTGAAGATGTACATATAACCTCTGATAGCGCCAAATTGAAGTCATTATCCGTCCCGGCGGGTTTTCGAATATCCAACCCAACGAATGAAGCTCTTACGCTAAAATGCTTAGCCTATATCCCGACCTCAGGTAAGTTTTGTGACTATGAAGTTAGTGTTTTCAAAGGTGCCGCTTCTGAAGCAATAGAAACCGTCATACTGGAAACTGGAATGAGCATGTTTTACTGACTAATTCGCCCTGGTTTGGTAGGCGCGTCTGGGGGGGGCGATTCTTGGCTGGGGCTGCTGCACTCTATCGCCAGCGGCTGCTTTTGGCCGATTCTGTTGAAAAAGTCGGTCTGCCCAAATTGTCTGATCATTGACTGGTGAAAACGCCTTTTTTGCACGCTGCTACGTGAAATCCGAGTCCGTAAGCCTCTGCCAAAAGTAAAGATTTCAATCTCGGACGCGTACTTTTTCTGATGCGCAAACCATGGCCGACTTTTTCAACAGAATCGGCCGAAAACTGTCGATATGCACGCCCGCTCTGCTGCGCCCTAAAGATTGATCGCAGCATCTGCTCCGTATTCTCACCACCAATCTGAGTCTGTTCGCGCTCCGCCACACCATAGTCACTCCCCTTGGGCCAGCAGGGCGGGTGGTTGATAAGGTGGCGGGATATATCAGTGCGACGAATACGACCACGTGCAGGTGCGCGAGCGGGTCGTCCAGTTCCGCGACCAGCTCAGCCATATGCACCAGTGCGGTTTCGATGCCTTCGCCGTGTGCGCAGGCAAGTCGGCGGCGGATGCGCTTAAGGGGCTGGCCGGTATCAGCGCGCTCCATGGCCGCTCGGCAATCGAGCCGCGGCCGCTATTTCGTCGGCGTTAACCGCTTGGCGCCAGGTTTTAGCACTGAGCTGTCGTTTGGTTAAAAAACCATCTATACCTGACGGGTAGGCCCGCGCCTCTTGGGCGAGGTTGCGGGCGCCTCGCTGTTCTCTCCCCGAGCTGTGGCGCAAGGGAATGACACTTATGCCGCGCGGTTGGGCCACCACTGCACGGCACTGTCGGGAGAAAGGGATTGATAAGTGCGGAGACGGGTGCCAGGCGGGCGTGCATTAGTTCCCAGTTGCTGCGGCTGGTGTGGCCTTTTGCCCTGGTGATTCTGCTGCAGTCGCTGCTGGCCGGCGGCAGCCTCTATCTGATGTCCGCCGTGCGCGCCTATGTGGGCGGCGAGAGCCTGTGGTCGAAAGGCCTCAAGGATGCCATCCATCACCTCGATCTCTACGCGCAGAACCAGGCGCCCGTGCATTTTCGCCAATACCAGCAGGCGATCGCCGTGCCCCTGGGCGACCATGCCTTGCGCATGGCCATGAGCCAGGAACCGCCAGACCTGGCTGTGGCGCGCAAGGGCATACTGCAAGGCAAGAATCACCCGGACGATGTCGAGGCGATGCTCTGGCTGTTCCGCCACTTCCGCCATTTCAGTTACCTGGAACGGGCCATCGAACAGTGGACCCTGGGCGATCGGCATATCTTCGCCCTGACCGAGCTGGCGGAGGAGATGCATGCCAGCATCGGCCGCGGACAAGTCACGGCGCGGCAGAGGGTCGACTGGCAGGCGCGGGTCGAGCAGATCAACAACGGCGCCACGCCCGCCGCCGAGGCGTTCTCCAGCATTATGGGCGAGGCCTCGCGGGTGGTGCTGCGCCTGCTGATAGTGCTCAATCTGCTGACCGCCGCCCTGTTGATCGGCCTGGCGGCGCTGCGCACGCGCAAGCTGCTGACCCAGCGCGAGCTGGCCGACCAGGCCCTGGAAAGCGAGAAACAGCGCGCCCAGGTGACCCTGGCGGCGATTGGCGATGCGGTGATCAGCCTCGATCGGCGTGGCCATATCGCCTATATGAACCCCACGGCGGAACGGCTGATCGGCTGCCGGGTCGAGCAGGCGCGGGGGCAGGCCTTCGATGCGCTGTTCTCGATAGTCGACGAACAGCCGAGCGAGGGCGGTGAGCCGTTTTTGCAGGCCATCCTGGCCGGTGGCAGCCAGAGCCTGTACGACCACAGCAAGCTGATCCTGCGCGCGGATGGTAGTTCGGTGGCGGTTAACCTGGTCGGCACGCCTATCCTCAGCGACGGCCAGGTAAGCGGCGCGGTGATGGTGCTGCACGATATGACCCGCGAGCGCCAGTTCGTCGCCAGCCTGTCCTGGCAGGCCAGCCACGATGCGCTGACCGGCCTGGTCAACCGCCGCGAGTTCGAATACTGCCTGGCCCAGTTGCTGGAGCGCCTGCAGCACGAACACCGGCGCCATGCCCTGATGTTCCTCGATCTGGATCAGTTCAAGCTGGTCAACGACACCAGCGGCCACGCCGCCGGCGACGAGCTGCTGCGCCAGGTCTGCGGCGAGTTGCAGCAGCACCTGCGCGAGGGCGACACTCTGGCGCGCCTGGGCGGCGACGAGTTCGGCATCCTGTTGGAAAACTGCCCGGCGGAGGCCGCCGAGCGGATCGCCGAGGCCCTGCGCAAGTCGGTGCAGGACCTGCGTTTCGTCTGGGGCGGCCGGCCCTTTGCGATCAGCGTGAGCATCGGCCTGGTGCAGATCACCCAAGGCCATAGCAGCCTGGAGGCGTTGCTGCGCACCGCCGACATGGCCTGCTACTCGGCCAAGGAGAAGGGCCGCAACCGGGTGCACGCCTACCAGCCGGACGACTCCGAGCTGTCCCTGCGGGTCGGCGAGATGAGCTGGGTGCAGCGTATCCATACGGCGTTGAAGGAGGACCGCTTCTGTCTCTATGCGCAGAAGATCCTCGCCCTGGGCGACGGCCAGCAGAGCGAGCATATGGAGATTCTCCTGCGTCTGCAGGACGAGAACGGTCAGCTGATCGGCCCCGGCAGCTTTTTGCCGGCGGCCGAGCGTTACGGCCTGATGCATATGATCGACCGCTGGGTGCTGCGCAACACATTGCAGGCCTTGGCCCGCCAGTTGGCCAGCGGCGCCCTGACGGACAGCGCCACCTGCGCCATCAACCTGTCGGGGGCGAGCATCGGCGATGCCGAGTTCCTCGGTTTTATCCGCGAGCAGTTCGCCAGTCAGCCGGTGCCGCCGCAGATGATCTGCTTCGAGATCACCGAAACCACGGCCATCACCAACCTGGCCGAGGCCATCCGCTTTATCGGCGAGTTGAAGGGCCTGGGTTGTCGCTTCTCCCTGGACGACTTCTGCGCCGGCATGTCGTCCTTTATGTACCTCAAGCACCTGCCTGTGGATTACCTGAAGATCGACGGCAGTTTCGTGCGCGACATGCTGGAAGACCCCATCGACCGCGCCATGGTCGAGGTGATCAACCATATCGGCCATGTCATGGGCAAACGGACCATCGCCGAGTTCGTCGAGTCCGAAGAAATTCTCGCGGCCCTGCGCGAGGTCGGCGTCGACTACGCCCAGGGTTATGTCATCGCCCGGCCGCAGCCCTTTGCCGACGCGGGTCGGGTCGTCGAGGCGCTGAACGAGCGCTCGCCGGCGGCTGATCCAGCGATCTAGAGCGCCGAGCAGCCTGCGCTGGCAGCTTACTGAGCCGCATTGGCAAGAAAGCGTTACGCGCGGCAAGCCGTTACGGTGGTGCTTTCCAGCGATTTCAGGGCTGTAAGGAAAACTTGCCGACCTGGCCGGGCGGCAGCCGGTCGCAGGCCTGTTACCGCGCTTGTTCGTGACCCGGCCACGGGTTGTTATGGGGGTATCGACAGCGTCACGGCGGCACGCGCCGGACGGCATCCCACAACAACGAGGAGGCGCAATGAACGCCGTGAACAAGATCGAGCAGCACAACCCCATAGGTACCGACGGTTTCGAGTTCGTCGAGTACACCGCGCCGACGCCCGAGGGCATCCAGCAGCTGCGTGAGCTGTTCACCGCCATGGGCTTCACCGAAACCGCCAAGCACCGCTCCAAGGAAGTCTGGCTGTTCCAGCAGAACGACATCAATTTCGTGCTCAACGGCAGCCCCACCGGGCATGTCCGCGAGTTCGGCCTGAAGCACGGCCCCAGCGCCTGCGCCATGGCCTTCCGGGTGAAGAACGCGGCCCAGGCCGCGGCCTATGTCGAGTCCCAGGGCGCAACCCTGGTGGGCAGTCACGCCAACTTCGGCGAGCTGAATATCCCCTGCGTCGAGGGCATCGGCGGCTCCTTGCTCTATCTGGTGGATCGTTATGTCTGTGATCACAGCGACAAGAGCATCTACGACGTCGACTTCGAGTACATCGCGGGGCGCACGCCGAACGACAATGCGGTCGGCCTGAAAGAGCTGGATCACCTGACCCACAACGTCAAGCGCGGGCAGATGGATGTGTGGTCGGGCTTCTACGAGCGCATCGCCGGTTTCCGCGAGATCCGCTACTTCGATATCGAAGGCAAGCTCACCGGCCTGCTGTCCCGCGCCATGACCGCGCCGTGCGGCAAGATCCGCATCCCGATCAACGAGTCGGCCGACGACAAGTCGCAGATCGAGGAATTTATCCGCGAGTACCACGGCGAAGGCATTCAGCATATCGCCCTGAGTACCGAGGATATCTACGCGACGGTGCGCAAGCTGCGCGCCAATGGCGTGCACTTTATGCATACCCCGGATACCTATTACGACAAGGTCGACAGCCGCGTGGCCGGCCATGGCGAGCCCACCGCGTTGCTGCGTGAGCTGAGCATCCTGATCGACGGCGCGCCCGAGGATGACGGCATCCTGCTGCAGATTTTCACCAATACTGTGATTGGCCCGATCTTCTTCGAGATCATCCAGCGCAAGGGCAACCAGGGCTTCGGCGAGGGCAACTTCAAGGCGCTGTTCGAGTCCATCGAGGAAGACCAGATCAAGCGCGGCGTGATCAAGGCCGAATAAGCCAGAACCGTAGGGTGGGCGGCGCGTGCAAAAAGGCTTAGGTCCGGCTCAGGACTGAAGCGCCGCGTAACCCACTGATCCGGCGCAGCAATGGTGGGTTACGGCGCGCAAGAATCAGCAGTGTGATTGCAAAGCGCTGGACGCGCGCCTAACCCACCCTACGAAACTACGACCGTCGCCGTTTTCGAGGAGATTTTCATGAGTCGTAAATGGATCAGTTTTCCCCTGCGTGAAGGCGAGTGCTCGCGGCAGGCGCACTGCGACTTTCCCGCGGGCACTTACGAGCGCGAGATGGGCCGCGAAGGTTTCTTCGGCCCCACCGCGCACCTGCACCACAAGCATCCGCCCACCGGCTGGATCGACTGGCAGGGGCCGTTGCGCCCGCACGCCTTCAATTTCAACGAGATCGCCAGTGAGCGTGACTGCCCGCTGGAAGCGCCGCTGTGCCTGCATAACGCCGACGTGAAACTGCGCCTGTGGAAAACCCACGGCGCCATGCGCCATCTGGCGCGCAACGCCGATGGCGACGATCTGTTGTTTATCCATGAAGGGGCGGGACACTTCTACTGCGACTTCGGCCATCTGACGTATCGCGACGGCGATTACCTGCTGATCCCGCGCGGCACCGCCTGGCGCATCGAGGCCAGCGAGCCGACCTTTATGCTGCTGATCGAGAGCAGTGACGGCGCCTATCAGCTGCCGGACAAGGGCCTGCTCGGCCCGCAGGCGATCTTCGACCCGGCGGTGCTCGATCATCCGAAACTGGATGAGGCCTTCAAGGCCCAGCAGGACGAAAGCACCTGGCAGATCCGGATCAAGCGGCGCAACCAGATCAGCACCGTGACCTATCCGTTCATCCCGCTGGATGTGGTCGGCTGGCACGGCGACAACACGGTGGTGCGCCTCAACTGGCGCGATATCCGCCCGCTGATGAGCCACCGCTACCACCTGCCGCCGTCGGCCCACACCACCTTCGTGGCCAATGGCTTCGTCATCTGTACCTTCACCCCGCGCCCGGTGGAGAGCGACCCGGGTGCGTTGAAGGTGCCCTTCTATCACAACAACGACGACTACGACGAAGTGCTGTTCTACCACCGCGGCAACTTCTTCAGCCGCGACAATATCGAGCAGGGCATGGTTACCCTGCACCCCTGCGGCTTCCCCCACGGCCCGCACCCCAAGGCGCTGAAGAAGAGCCAGGAAGCGCCGGCCAGCTTCGTCGATGAAGTGGCGGTGATGATCGATACCCGCCGCGCCCTGGAAGTCGGCGAAGCCGCGGCCGGCGTGGATGTCCCCGAATACGTGAACTCCTGGCGTGCGCCGGGGAAACCAGACTGAACAAACCTGTAGGAGCCAGCTTGCTGGCGATGCTGTTGATCCGCTGATCGCCAGCAAGCTGGCTCCTACACATTGACGGAAGCTGCTTATGAAACTCGCATCACTGAATCAAGGCCGTGACGGCGTGCTGGTCGTGGTCTCCCGCGACCTGCGCCGCGCCACCAAAGTCCCGGCGATCGCCGCCACCCTGCAGGCGGCCCTGGATCACTGGGCAGTCAGCAAGCCCAAGCTGGAGGCGGTCTACCAGCGTTTGAACGATGGTCTGGAGCAGGGCGCTTTCGCCTTCGACCAGGCGGCCTGCCACAGCCCCTTGCCGCGCGCCTATCACTGGGCCGACGGCAGCGCCTACGTCAATCATGTGGAGCTGGTGCGCAAGGCTCGCGGCGCCGAGATGCCGGAGAGCTTCTGGCACGACCCGCTGATGTACCAGGGCGGCGCCGACAGCTTTATCCCGCCGCACGGCCCGATCCAGATGGCCGACGAGGCCTGGGGCATCGACCTGGAAGCGGAGATCGCGGTGATCACCGACGACGTGCCGATGGGCGTCACCCCGGCCGAGGCCGCCTCGCATATCCAGCTGCTGATGCTGGTCAACGACGTGTCGCTGCGTAACCTGATCCCCGGCGAGCTGGCCAAGGGCTTCGGTTTCTACCAGAGCAAGCCCTCATCCAGCTTCTCGCCGGTGGCCATCACCCCGGATGAGCTGGGCGATGCCTGGCAGGGCGGTAAGGTGCATCGGCCGCTGGTCTCGCATATCAACGGCGTGCTGTTCGGCCAGCCGGATGCCGGCACCGACATGACCTTCAACTTCCCGACGCTCGTCGCCCATGCGGCCAAAAGTCGGCCGCTGGGCAGCGGCACTATCATCGGCTCGGGCACCGTATCCAATTACGACCGCAGCGCCGGCTCCAGCTGCCTGGCGGAGAAGCGCATGCTGGAAATCATCGAGCAGGGCGAGGCCAAGACGCCCTTCCTCAAGTTCGGCGACCGGGTGCGTATCGAGATGTTCGACGCTGCTGGCCACAGCCTATTCGGCGCCATCGACCAGGCCGTGGAGCGTTATGAACATTGAGCTGGGCAGCAGCATTTTTGTAGGAGCCAGCTTGCTGGCGATGCTCTTGCAAAAACCGGATCGCCAGCAAGCTGGCTCCTACAGGGAGGTGTGGCATGTTGACTCTTTATAGCTACTGGCGCTCCAGCGCCGCCTACCGGGTGCGTATCGCCCTGAATCTGAAAGGCCTGGCCTATAAGCAGGTGTCGGTGCACCTGGTCAAGGAGGGCGGCCAGCAGCACTCGGCCGAGTACAAGGCGCTCAATCCGCAGCAACTGGTGCCGCTGCTGGTGGATGAGGGCAGCGGCGGGGTGCGCATCGCCCAGTCGCTGGCCATTCTCGAATACCTCGACGAAGCCTTCCCGGTGCCAGCGTTGCTGCCGTCCGACCCGGCGCAACGCGCCCAGGTACGCGCCCTGGCCCTGCATATCGCCTGCGACCTGCACCCGCTGAACAACCTGCGGGTGCTGCAATACCTCACAGGCCCGCTTGGGGTAAGCGAGGCGGGAAAAGATGCCTGGTACCAGCATTGGCTGCACGCGGGCTTGGCCGCAGTGGAGCAGGGCCTGGCGCTGTTCGATGGGCGGCTGTCGCTGGGCGAGCGCCCCGGTTACCTGGAAGCCTGTCTGATTCCACAGCTGTACAATGCGCGCCGTTTTAACGCTGACCTCGATGCCTACCCACGCATCCTGGCCATGGGCGCGCGCTGCGAATCCCTCGATGCGTTCAAGAACGCCGCTCCGGAGGTACAGCCCGACGCACAGTAGTCCCAGTCGGCCACGCCGCCTGGGTTGAGCGACCCTGATTCCCTCAGGTCGGTGCAAAGCGTCGCGAGCGAAGGCTAGGCAAGGCGAAATCAGTCGAGGACGCGCAGTGTACGTCTGTACATGAGCAGTCCGAGGCTGATTTCAACGCTGCATAGCCGAGCGCAGTAGCTTTAAGCCGATCTGAATGCCTTGCCCATTCCGCCGCACCACAAGCGCGGCGGGTTCTATTCCGTCACAGATAAAAACAAAAGGTGACGCATCCATGCAACATGACACCCTCCCCTCGGGCGGCCTCAAGCGCGGCCTGAAGAATCGCCATATCCAGCTGATCGCCCTCGGTGGCGCCATCGGCACCGGCCTGTTCCTCGGTTCGGCCGGGGTGCTGAAATCCGCCGGGCCGTCGATGATCCTCGGTTACGCCATCTGCGGCTTTATCGCCTTCCTGATCATGCGCCAGCTCGGCGAGATGATAGTCGAGGAGCCGGTAGCCGGTTCCTTTAGCCATTTCGCCCACAAGTACTGGGGTGGCTTCGCCGGTTTCCTCTCGGGCTGGAACTGCTGGGTGCTGTATATCCTGGTGGGCATGTCGGAGCTGACCGCGGTCGGCAAGTACATCCATTACTGGTGGCCGGATGTGCCGACCTGGGCCACCGCGGCGGTGTTCTTCGTCGCGGTCAACGCGATCAACCTGGCCAACGTCAAGCTGTTCGGCGAGGCAGAGTTCTGGTTCGCCATGATCAAGGTGGTGGCGATCATCGGCATGATAGTGCTGGGCTGCTACCTGCTGTTCAGCGGCGCCGGCGGCGAGACGGCCACGGTGAGCAACCTGTGGCAGCATGGCGGCTTCTTCCCCAACGGCATCGGCGGCCTGGTGATGGCCATGGCCTTTATCATGTTCAGCTTCGGCGGCCTGGAGATGCTCGGTTTCACCGCGGCCGAGGCCGACAAGCCGAAGACCGTGATCCCCAAGGCGATCAACCAGGTGATCTACCGCATCCTGATCTTCTACGTCGGCGCGCTGCTGGTGCTGCTCTCCCTGACCCCCTGGGACGCCCTGCTGCAGAACATCAACAGCGCCGGCGATCCCTACAGCGGCAGCCCCTTCGTCCAGGTGTTCGCGATGCTGGGCAGCGATACCGCCGCGCATATCCTCAACTTCGTGGTGCTCACCGCCGCGCTGTCGGTCTATAACAGCGGCACCTACTGCAACGGCCGCATGTTGCTGGGCCTGGCCGAGCAGGGTGATGCGCCCAAGGCCCTGGCCAAGGTCGACAAGCGCGGCGTGCCGGTGCGCGCCCTGGTGCTCTCGGCGTTGGTGACCTTGCTCGCCGTGCTGGTCAACTACCTGGTGCCGCAAAACGCCCTGGAGCTGCTGATGTCCCTGGTGGTGGCCGCGCTGGTGATCAACTGGGCGATGATCAGCTACTCGCACCTGAAGTTCCGCCAGCAGATGGACCGCGATGGGGTGCGCACCGGCTTTCGGGCCTTCTGGTATCCCTTCGGCAACTACCTGTGCCTGGCCTTCGTGCTGTTTATCCTCGGCGTGATGCTGCTGATTCCGGGTATTCAGGTGTCGGTCTACGCCATCCCGGTGTGGCTGCTGCTGATGTGGGGCTGCTACCGGCTGAAACTGGCCAAGCAGGCCGCGCCGGCCGCTAGCACCAGCGCGTACGAGGTCGGTTAAGCCCTCACTAGCTCGCCCGCTATAGCAGCGGGCGGGCGCCTGTCGTCTGGCTGGCCGGGCAATTGCCGGGCTGTATATACTGCCCGGCGTTGCCGTGACCCGATGCCGCCTTGGCATCACCCGGGCCAATAGCCCCTAAGAACCTGTTTACGATCTGCTGCGCGTCGGCCATCCAGCGTTAAAAACAGCCTCGGAATGCTCATTTACCGCTCGTAAACTGCGCTTCCTCGGCTGTTTTTTCCTTGTCTGGCTCTAGCTCGCGAGATCGTAAACAGGTCTTAAGGTTCCGCAGGATCACGAGTCCCGCGGGTTTCCGTCACGGCACTGACCGACAGGTGACCCCTATGCCACGTATTCGTCTCTTCCGCTGCCTGCCCAGGAGCGCCCGCTGATGTCCGAACAGCTGCACACCGGCCCGCTCAACCGCGGCCTGAAGAATCGCCATATCCAGCTGATCGCCCTCGGTGGCGCCATCGGCACCGGCCTGTTCCTCGGCTCCGCCGGGGTGTTGCAGAGCGCCGGGCCGTCGATGATCCTCGGCTATGCCATAGGCGGTTTTATCGCCTTTCTGATCATGCGCCAGCTCGGCGAGATGATTGTCGAAGAGCCGGTGGCCGGCTCCTTCAGCCACTTCGCCCACAGCTACTGGGGGCCCTTCGCCGGCTTCCTGTCCGGCTGGAACTACTGGGTGCTCTACGTGCTGGTGGGCATGGCCGAGCTCACCGCGGTGGGCAAGTACGTGCAGTACTGGTACCCGGAGATCCCCACCTGGGCCACGGCGGCGGCCTTCTTCGTGCTGATCAATCTGATCAACCTGGTCAACGTCAAAGCCTTCGGCGAGACCGAATTCTGGTTCGCCATCATCAAGGTGGTGGCGATCATCGGCATGATAGTGCTCGGCTGTTACCTGCTGATCAGCGGCGCCGGCGGCGAGCAGGCGACTGTCGCCAATCTGTGGAGCCACGGCGGCTTCTTCCCCAACGGGATCGAAGGTCTGGTGATGGTGATGGCCATCATCATGTTCAGCTTCGGCGGCCTGGAGCTGGTCGGTATCACCGCCGCCGAAGCCTCCGAGCCGCGCACGGTGATCCCCAAGGCGATCAACCAGGTGGTCTACCGCATCCTGATTTTCTATATCGGCGCGCTGACCGTGCTGCTCTCGCTCTATCCCTGGGACAGCCTGGTGCAGAGCCTTACCGCCGGTGGCGACGCCTATGGCAGCAGCCCCTTCGTGCAGATCTTCTCGCTGATCGGCAGCGATACCGCCGCGCATATCCTCAACTTCGTGGTGCTCACCGCCGCGCTGTCGGTCTACAACAGCGGCGTGTACTGCAACAGCCGCATGCTCTACGGCCTGGCCGAGCAGGGCGATGCACCCAAGGCGCTGATGAAGGTCAACAGTCGCGGCGTGCCGGTGCTGGCCATCGGCCTGTCGGCGGCGGTGACCCTGCTCTGCGTGCTGGTCAACTACCTGGCGCCGAAGTCCGCCCTGGAGCTGCTGATGTCGCTGGTGGTGGCGTCCCTGGTGATCAACTGGGCGATGATCAGCTACTCGCACCTGAAGTTCCGCAAGGCCATGGTCGCCAAAGGCGTGGAGCCGAGCTTCAAGGCCTTCTGGTATCCAGTCAGTAACTATATCTGCCTGGCCTTCGTGCTGTTTATCCTCGGCGTGATGCTGCTGATCCCGGGCATCCAGGTGTCGGTCTACGCCATGCCGGTGTGGATTGTGTTTATCTGGGTTTGTTATCGCCTCAAGCTGGCGCTCGGCGGGGCCAGAGTGCTCAGCCAGGGTTAACTTTTAACCTCGCCTAGCGACGGCCCGCAGGCTGGCTGCCATGGATGGCAGGACACAAAAAAACAGGCTAATGCATGGACGTCAGCCTGTTTTTTTATGCCCCTTCGGCAGGCCCGGCAGCAGTCAATCAGCCGAAGCGTTCCACTAGAAAATCCACGAAGCTGCGCAGCTTGGGCGAGCGATAGCGGTCCGGCAGGTAGACCACGCTCGTCGGCTTGCTGGGGAGTTCATGCTGGGGAAACAGTTGCACCAGGCGACCCGCCCGCACATCGGCCTCCAGCAGAATCGCCGGTTGCTGCACTATACCCAGGCCCTTTAGCGCCGCGACACGCAGCGCCTGCCCCTGATTGATCTGCAGGCGACCCGACACCGGCACGCGGTAGCTGCCGTCCTGGTCGCTCAGGCGCCAGTGGCTCAGCGCGGCGGTCGAGAAAGCCAGGCACTCATGCTGGCTCAGGTCCTCCGGCTTGGTCGGCGTACCCCGGCGCGCCAGGTACTCGGGGGAGGCGCAGATCATCAGCCGATAAGGCGCCAGCGACTTGGCTATCAGTGTCGAATCCGGTAATTCGCCGATGCGGATGGCCGCCTCGAAGCCTTCCTCCAGCAGATCCACCACCCGGTCGGACAAGACCAGATCGACGCTGACCTGGGGGTGGCGCTCGAGGTATTGCGCCAAGGCGGGCATCAGTGCCTCGGTGCCGAAGGTCACGGGTGCGCTGATGCGCAACTTGCCCGCAGGCGCCAATTGCAGGCTCTGGGCCTGTGCGTCGGTTTCGGCCACCAGCCTGAGGATTTCCTTGCAGCGGCCGTAGTAGTCCTCGCCGAAGGTCGTGAGGTGCTGGCGCCGGGTCGTTCGGTTGAGCAGTTGCATGCCCAGGCGTTTTTCCAGCGTGCGCAGGTGGTTGCCCGCCATGGTCGCCGAGATACCGTAAGCCGTGGCGGCGGCGCTAAGGCTGCCCTTTTCGACGGCCAGAACGTACACCTGCATGCTGTCGAGTAAGTCCATTAGCAATCCATGTTTTCAAATGAATAAATAGAACCGCAGTTTATCCATTGTCTGTTTTTAATAAAACTGATGCCTAGTCGTTGGCGCGCTACATCACTGGCGCTGTGATGTAGCGAGTTGGCGGCCTCACCCGGCAGCTGTTTTATTGGAGAGAAAAGACCATGAAAGCCATTGAACTCACCGCTCACTCCCTCACCGCGTTTCGCCGCACTGAATTGCCCGACGCCAAGGCCAGTCACGGCGAGGTGCTGGTGCGCCTGCGCGCCGCTACGTTGAATTTCGCGGACGTGGCCGTCGCAACGGGCGCCTTCCCTGGCGCGACCTTTCCGATGATTCCGGTTGCCGATGGTGCGGGTGAAGTCGTCGCGCTGGGCGAAGGCGTCAGCGGCCTGGCCATTGGCGAGCGGGTGATCCCGCACTTTATGCCGAATTGGCAAGGCGGGGCCATGACACCGCGCAATGTGGCCGCGATGCGTGGCATCACACTGCCAGGTTCGCTGGCCGAGTACGTGGCCGTTCCCGCCACCAGCCTGGTCGCCTTGCCGGCTCACCTGGATTTCGTTCAGGGCGCGGCGTTGCCCATCGCCGCGACGACGGCCTGGAATGCCGTGCGTTCGGCCCAGCTGCGCCCCGGCTCGGTGGTGGTGCTGCTGGGAACCGGCGGGGTCAGCATCTTTGCCTTGCAGTTCGCCAAGGCCTCTGGCGCCACGGTGATACTCGCGTCGTCCTCCGACGAGAAGCTGGAGCGTGCGCGCCAGCTCGGCGCCGATCAGCTGATCAACTACCGCGCCACGCCTGCCTGGGACGAGGAAGTGCTGAAACTCACCGAGGGGCGCGGCGCCGACTTGGTGGTGGAGACGGTTGGCGGGGCAACCTTCGCGCGCGCGCTTAACGCAGCGGCAATGGGCGGTACGGTATTTACGGTCGGCTTTGTCAGCGGCACGGCCGCCTCGATCGACCTGCTGCCGATCATAGTCAAGGCCTTGCGTATAGTCGGCAATAGCACTGGCTCCGTGGCCGACCTGGCGGAGGCGGCCCGCGCCATTACCGCCCACCGCATAGTGCCGGTGGTCGACCGTGTGTTTAGCATCGACGATACCCGCGCCGCCTATGCCGAACTCAGTGCTGGCGGGCGGCACTTCGGCAAGCTCGCCATCGCCCATTGAGCCACGGCAGACAGTTCGAGTCCTGAGCGTTCGGCAACTAGTGCTGTGCCGGTTTTAGAACCTGTTTACGATCTTGCGAGCTAGAGCCAGACAAGGCAAAACTGGCCTAGGGAGCGGAGTTTACGAGTTGTAAATGAGCATCCCGAGGCCAGTTTTAACGCGGTATGGCCGACGCGCAGCAGATCGTAGGCAGGTTCTAGGGCATTTCGCGCTATCAGGGTTTGTGGGTCAGGGCTTGGGCCCAGCTCAGCAGTTGCACCGGCTCGCGTTCGTCCCAGATCCGTTGCCAGAGCACCAGCAGGTGCTCGGGTTCACCTCGGGTGAAGGGCAGGCGTTCGATTTTCGGCAGCGGCTGCCAGCGGCCGTCGCGGCGTTCGGCGAAGATAAAGCGGAAGGGGTGGTAGCCGGTCATGCCCAGGCGCAGGTCGGTGACTATCAGCTGCTCGCCGATCTTGTCGTAGCGCAACACGCCGTGGGTAAACCAGCTTAGGCGCGCATGCTGTGGCGACTTGCGCAGCGACTTGGCCAGGGCGGCGCCGCGGGGAATACGTTCGAGCAGGGGTGGGCTGTGGTCGAGCCAGCCGACCAGGGCCTCGTGGTAGTCCTCGCCATCCAGCACTATTACCCGCCACAGCAGGCTGTTGAATGGCGTTGGTGTGCTGAACAGCTGTTCGGCCTGGATGCCGCGCTGGGCCAGCAGTTGTTCCACTCGCTGTTCGGCCATCCACTTGCCGGTGACGGTAAAGGCCAGGTACAGGCTGGACAGGCACAGGGCGGCAATCGCCAGCCATTGCGGGCGCTCGCGTAGGTCTCGCAGTAGCCCGACGATGACCGCCACCAGCAGCGGCAGGGTATATAGCGGGTCGATAATAAAGATGCTCGACCAGGTCGTGGGAATCGGCATCAGCGGCCAGAACAGCTGGGTGCCGTAACTGGTAAAGGCGTCCAGCAGCGGGTGGGTGATCAGCACCAGCCAGATCGCCAGAAACAGGCGTCGCGTCGAATACGCGGGGTTGGGCTGCCATCGTCGTATCACCCAGGTCAGCAGCACGGCCAGGCTGCTGAGCACCAACAGCGAATGGCTGAAGCCGCGGTGCTGGGTCATATTGGCCACGGCGTCGCCGTAATCGATCAGCACGTCGAGGTCGGGCACTGTGCCGAGCAGGGCGCCGTACAGCAGCGCCTTGCGCCTCTGCCAGCGGCCGAGCAGTGCGCCCTGAATGCTGGCGCCGAGTACCGCCTGGGTGAGCGAATCCATTTATCGTCCCTTGGCCAATTCCGTGGTCTTAACTTAGCGCCGAGCCGGCCGAAAGGCAGCGGTTAAATTCCGACTAAAGATTTCAGCGCTCCGCCGGTTTGCCCCCTTTATTTGTCCCATATGTCCCTCCCGCATGGCCGCTGGCGGGCCTAGCATGGCGGTATCAATCACAAGGAGCGTCGTTATGACCGCTTTCGATTTCCAGGTGACCTGGGCCGATCTGGATTCCAGTGCCCACCTGAAAAACACCCGTTATCTGGATTATGCCGCGCAAACGCGTTTCCTCTTCCTGGCCGGGGCCGGCTTCACCCCACAGGCCTTTGCCGAGGCGAAGATGGGCCCGGTGGTGTTCGAGGACCGCGTCGAGTACCGCAAGGAGTTGCGCCTGCTGCAGAAATTCAGCGTGCGCATGCAGGTCGGCGGCCTGACCGAGGATGGCGCAAAGTTCATCCTGGTCAACGAGGTGCAGGGTCCCAAGGGCGAGCTGTGCGCCCGGGTGCAGACCACTGCCGCCTGGTTTAGCCTGGACAGCCGCAAGGTCACGCCGCCACCAGCAGCGCTCAAGGCGGCCATGGAGCAGGCCGAGCGCACCGAGGATTTCCGCTGGCTCTGATGCCGCAGACGGGCAGGCGAGGGCGCATGGGGTTATCCTGGGCGCCCTTGAGCTTATCCCGACCCTGCCCATGCTGGTGATTTCCCATAGCGTCCACCTGCCCGACGACGAAGTCGAGCTGACCGCCATTCGCGCCCAGGGCGCCGGCGGGCAGAACGTCAACAAGGTGTCCAGCGCCGTGCACCTGCGCTTCGACAGTCAGGCCTCAAGCTTGCCGCCGTTCTACAAGGAACGCCTGCTGGCGCTGCGCGACAGCCGCATCACCTTGGAGGGCGTGGTGATCATCAAGGCCCAGCAATACCGCACCCAGGAACAGAACCGCAGCGATGCCCTGGAGCGCCTGGTCGAGTTGATCCGCAGCGCCGGCAAGACCGAGAAGGCCCGACGCCCGACCAAGCCGACCCTGGGCTCGAAGAAGCGCCGCCTGGAAGGCAAGAGCAAGCGCGGGACCATTAAGGCGGGCCGGGGCAGGGTCGACTTCTAACAGGCCATTGAAAAACTACCTACGTTGCCGATACTGCGTTAAAAACGGCCTCAAAATGCTCATTTACAGCCAGTAAACTGCGCTTTTTCGGCCGTTTATGCCTTGTCTCGGCTGCCTCGCCGACATTTTTCAACGGCCTGCTGACTGCGTTCGCCGCAGAGCCTCAGGGCCGAGGCCGGCAGTACCAGCAGCGCCATCTGGAGGCCGATAAATAGGCTGGCGCTGGCGCCTGTGTCCGCTATTAGCTGCGGTTATGCAGATAGGCGGTGTAATCGGGAATGCGGTAGTCGTGGGCCTGGTCCAGCAGCGCGCTGCCGAGCATATAGTCGGCGCTGCTCTCGTTGCAGGCCACCGGGATATTCCACACCGCGGCGACCCGCAGCAGTGCCTTGATATCCGGGTCGTGGGGCTGCTGCTCGAAGGGGTCCCAGAAGAACACCAGCATATCCACCCGCCGCTCGGCGATACGCGCGCCCAGTTGCTGGTCGCCGCCCAGGGGGCCGCTGATCATGCTTTCGATCGGCAGGTCGAGGCGGCGGTTGAGCAACATGCCGGTGGTGCCGGTGGCCAGCAGATGGTGCCGGGCCAGTTTGTCGCGCTGGCGTTCGCTCCAGTCGAGGAGGAACTCCTTGCAGTGGTCGTGGGCCACCAGGGCGATGCGCTTGCGCGCCGGCAGGGTGGCGCTGGTAAAGCTGATACGGCTCATGCTGGGTTCCTGGATTTAGCTGGGTAGCCCGGATGCAATCCGGGGAGGCGCTGTCCCGGATTGCATCCGGGCTACGGTACTGGCGATCCATTGCCGGTGAAAAGCATCGCCAGCAAGCTGGCTCCTACAGATAAACGTGCCGCCGCGATCGCTTTCAAACAGCGTTATGCAGGGCCAGGCAGCTATCCAGCATCCTGTTGGAGAAGCCCCATTCGTTGTCGTACCAGGCCATGACTTTCACCAGCCGGCCGCTGACCTTGGTGTGGTTGGCGTCGAAGATCGACGACAGCGGGTTGTGGTTGAAGTCGCAGGACACCAGCGGCAGGCTGTTGTAGCCGAGCACCGGGGATTTCTGGCTGGCGGCCAGGAGCAGGGCGTTGATCTCCTCGCTGCTGGTGTCGCGCTTGACCTGCAGGCACAGGTCGACCAGGGAGACATTGATCACCGGCACCCGCACGGCCATGCCGGTGAGTTTGCCGGCCAACTCCGGCAGCACCAGGCCGACCGCTTCGGCGGCGCCGGTCTTGGTCGGGATCATCGACTGGGTGGCCGAGCGGGCGCGGTAGGGGTCGTCGTGGTACAGGTCGGAGAGGTTCTGGTCGTTGGTGTAGGCGTGGATGGTGGTCATCAGCCCCTGCTCGATGCCCAGCTCGCGCTGCAGCACCTGGGCCACCGGGGCCAGGCAGTTGGTGGTGCAGGAGGCGTTGGAGATTATCTGCATGGACTGGCGCAGAATGTCGTGATTGACGCCGTAGACTATGGTGGCGTCGGCACCCTTGGCCGGCGCCGAGATGATCACCTTGCGCGCCCCGGCGCTGAGGTGGGCGGCGGCCTTGTCGCGCTCGGTGAACAGCCCGGTGCATTCGAACACCACATCGACCTTGAGCGCCTGCCACGGCAGCTCGGCCGGGTTGCGAATGGCGCTGACGGCGATGCGGTCGCCGTTGACGCAGAGGCTCTCGCGTTCGTGCTCGACGCTGCCGGGAAAGACGCCGTGCACGCTGTCGTACTTGAGCAGATGGGCATTGATCGCGCTGTCGCCGAGGTCGTTGATCGCCACCACCTGCAGCCGTTGGCGATAGTCTTGACTGTAGAGGGCGCGCAGCACGTTGCGGCCGATGCGGCCGAAGCCGTTGATTGCGATGCGAATAGTCATGCTCGAGCTCCGATCTTGATTTTTGTTGTTGGAATTACAAGATTATGCCCGTAAGTGTAGAAATCAAGTGTTTTAAGTGGCAGTATTTTTGTAGGAAGCACAAAATATTGCCATTCACCTGCCAGGAGTCCTGCCCATGCATCCCCGCGTTATCGAGGTAACCGACCGTCTGATCGCCCGCAGCCGCGCCACGCGCGAGCCCTATCTGGCGATGATTCGTGGGGCGGCCAGCGCAGGTCCGCAGCGCGGCAAGCTGCAGTGCGCCAACTTCGCCCACGGCGTGGCCGGTTGCGGCAGCGCAGACAAGCAGACCCTGCGCCTGATGAATGCGGCCAACGTGGCGATTGTTTCTGCTTATAACGACATGCTCTCGGCGCACCAGCCCTATCAGCCCTACCCGGAGCAGCTCAAGCAGGCTCTGCGCGAGGTCGGTTCGGTCGGTCAGTTCGCCGGCGGTGTGCCGGCCATGTGCGACGGCGTGACCCAGGGTGAACCGGGCATGGAGCTGGGCATCGCCAGTCGCGAGGTGATCGCCATGGCCACCGCCGTGGCGCTGTCGCACAACATGTTCGACGCCGCGTTGTACCTGGGGATCTGCGACAAGATAGTGCCCGGCCTGCTGATGGGCGCCCTGCGTTTCGGCCATCTGCCGAGCCTGTTCGTGCCGGCCGGGCCCATGCCTTCCGGGCTGTCGAACAAGGAAAAGGCCGATGTGCGCCAGCGCTACGCCGAGGGCAAGGCCAGCCGCGACGAGTTACTGGAGGCCGAGATGGCCGCCTACCACAGCCCCGGCACCTGCACCTTCTATGGCACCGCCAACACCAACCAGTTGCTGATGGAGGTGATGGGCCTGCATCTGCCGGGCGCCTCCTTCGTCAACCCCAACACCCCGCTGCGCGATGCCCTGACCCGCGAGGCGGCGCAGCAGGTCACCCGTCTGACCCAGCAGAGCGGGCAGTTTATGCCGCTGGGCGAAATCGTCGACGAGCGTTGCCTGGTCAACGCCATAGTGGCCCTGAGCGCCACCGGCGGTTCCACCAACCACACCCTGCATATGCCGGCCATCGCCCAGGCCGCGGGGATTCAGCTGACCTGGCAGGACATGGCCGACCTGTCCGCCGTGACCCCGACCCTGGCCCACGTCTATCCCAACGGCCAATCCGATATCAATCACTTCCAGGCCGCGGGCGGCATGGCCTTGCTGATAGGCGAGCTGCTGGATGCCGGGCTGCTGCACGACCAGGTCAACACAGTGGCCGGGCCTGGCTTGCGCCGTTACACCCGCGAGCCCTTCCTCGAAGACGGTCAACTGGTCTGGCGCGACGGCCCGCGCAAGAGTCATGACGAAAGCGTGCTGCGCCCGGTGGCGCGGCCGTTCTCCGCGGAAGGCGGCCTGCGCCTGATGCAGGGCAACCTGGGGCGTGGGGTGATGAAGGTGTCCGCCGTGGCCCTGGAGCATCAAGTGGTCGAGGCCCCGGCAAGGGTGTTCGAGGATCAGCAGGAGCTGGCCGATGCCTTCAAGGCCGGCGAGTTGGAGCGCGATTTCGTCGCGGTGATGCGCTTCCAGGGCCCGCGCAGCAACGGCATGCCGGAGCTGCACAAGATGACACCCTTCCTCGGCGTGCTGCAGGACCGCGGCTTCAAGGTGGCGCTGGTCACCGACGGGCGCATGTCCGGCGCTTCGGGCAAGATTCCGGCGGCCATTCACGTCTGCCCCGAGGCCTTCGGTGGCGGGCCGCTGGCGTTGGTGCGCGACGGCGACCTGATTCGCGTCGACGGTCACACCGGCGAGTTGTGCGTGTTGCTCAGCGACGCCGAGCTGGCGGCGCGCACGCCTGCGCTCGGCACCCTGGATAATGCTGTGGGCTGCGGCCGCGAGCTGTTCGCCTTTATGCGCCAGGCCTTCAGTTCGGCGGAGCAGGGCGCCTGTGCCTTTACCAGCAGCCTGGAGTCGCTCAAGTGAAGTTGGCCCTGGTCGGCGATATCGGCGGCACCAACGCGCGCTTCGCCCTGTGGCGCGCTGAGCGGCTGGAGTCGGTACGGGTGCTGGCCACCGCCGACTATCCGGGGCCGGAGCAGGCGATTCGCGCCTACCTGGCCGAGCTGGAACTGCCTCTGGGCGCGGTGGATTCGGTGTGCCTGGCCTGCGCCGGGCCGGTGAGTGGCGACCTGTTCCGCTTCACCAATAACCACTGGCGCATCAGCCGTTCGGCCTTCTGCCGCGAGCTGCAAGTGCGCGAATTGCTGCTGATCAACGATTTCTCGGCCATGGCCCTGGGCATGACCCGGTTGCGCGAGGATGAGCGCATCGCCATCTGCCCCGGCGAGGCGGAGGCGGAGCGCCCGGTGGTGGTGATAGGCCCGGGCACCGGCCTGGGGGTCGGCACCTTGCTGGCTTTGGCCGATGGCCGCTGGCTGGCCTTGCCAGGCGAGGGCGGGCATGTCGATTTGCCGATCGGCAGCCCGCGCGAGGCCGAGCTGTGGCAGCAGCTGTATCGCCAGCTCGGTCATGTGCGCGCCGAGGATGTGCTCAGCGGCGGCGGCCTGCTGCTGCTCTATCAGGCCATCTGCGCCCTGGATGATCTGACCCCGCGCCTGCATTCACCGGCGGAGGTCACGGCGGCGGCGCTGGCCGGCGATCCCGTGGCCGCGGCGGTGCTGGAGCAGTTCTGCTGCTGGCTGGGCCGCGCCGCCGGCAATAACGTGCTGAGCCTGGGCGCGCGCGGCGGCGTCTATATAGTCGGCGGCGTAGTGCCGCGCTTCGCCGAACTCTTCCTGGCTAGTGGTTTTGCTCGCAGCTTCAGTGACAAGGGCTGCATGAGTCATTACCTTGCCGGCATCCCGGTGTGGCTGGTGACGGCCGAGTATCCCGGTTTGATGGGCGCGGGCGTGGCCTTGCAGCAGGCGTTTGCCGTAGCCCGGATATAATCCGGGACAGCCGTTGATAGAGCCCCCCGGATTGCATCCGGGCTACAGAGTCATAACAAGAAAGGTGGCGGACCATGAGCCAGCCCGGCAAGTCGATTCTGCTGGTCGATGACGACCAGGAAATTCGCGAACTGCTGCAGACCTACCTGAGCCGCGCCGGCTTTCAGGTGCGCACCGTCGGCGATGGCGCCGGCTTTCGCCAGGGGCTGTGTGCCGAGCTGGCGGATTTGGTGATTCTCGATGTGATGCTGCCCGATGAGGATGGTTTCAGCCTGTGCCGTTGGGTGCGCGAGCACCAGCGTTTCGCCCAGGTACCGATCATCATGCTCACCGCCAGCTCCGATGAAACCGACCGGGTGATAGGCCTGGAGTTGGGCGCCGACGATTACCTGGGCAAGCCGTTCAGCCCGCGCGAGTTGCTGGCGCGGATCAAGGCCTTGCTGCGCCGCGCGCATTTTTCCCAGGAGCGCGGCGGCGAGGTATTGGCCTTCGATGAGTGGCGCCTGGATATGGTCAGCCACCGCCTGTTTCATGCCGATGGCGAGGAGGTGATTCTCTCCGGCGCCGACTTCGCCCTGCTCAAGCTGTTTCTCGATCACCCGCAGCAGATTCTCGACCGCGATACCATAGGCAACGCCACCCGCGGCCGCGAGGTGATGCCGCTGGAGCGCATAGTCGATATGGCGGTCAGCCGCCTGCGTCAGCGTCTGCGCGATACCGGCAAGCCGGCGCGGCTGATCCGCACCGTGCGCGGCAGCGGTTACCAGTTGGCGGCGGCGGTGACGCCCTACAGCCATGCATAGCTGGCGCAAACTGCTGGCGCTGCCGCGCTCGCTGCTCGGGCGCATGTTGCTGCTGACCCTGCTGGTGGTGTTGCTGGCCCAGGGGCTGTCCAGCCTGATCTGGGTCTCGCAGTTGCGCGCCAGCCAGATGGAAGGGCTGCTCACCAGCTCGCGCAGCCTGGCGCAGTCGATGGCCGCCAGCGTCAGCTATTTCCGCTCGCTGCCCCTGGGCTATCGGCCCATGGTTCTCGACCAGCTGCGCAATATGGGCGGCACGCGTTTCTTCGTGTCCCTCAACGACAAGCCGCTCAGCATGCAGGTGCTGCCAGAGACCCCACGCAAGCGCGCGGTGCTGGATGCGGTGGACGCCACCCTGCGCGAGCGCCTGGGCAAGGACCTGGACCTGTTGGTGCAGTTCGTCAGCCCGGACGACCTGCGCATCTTCAACAGCGCCCTGAAACTCGACGAGTTGCCGCGCTCCTGGGCCCACTATGCCCTGAGCCTGGAGCCGCTCAATCCGCCGGTGCTGGTGACGCAGATCCAGATCGCCCCGGGCGAATGGCTGTATCTCGCCTCCCTGATGCCCGAGCCCTATGTCGGCCTGGAGCAGCAAGGGCTGCCGGCCCAGCAGCTGTGGTTCATCATCCTCACCAGCAGTTTCCTGCTGCTGTTTATCGGCATCCTGGTGCACTGGCAGAGCCGCCCGCTCAAGCGCCTGGCGGTGGCGGCGCGGGAAATGTCCCTGGGCAGCGAGGTGGAGCCGCTGGCCGAGGCGGGCGGCAGCGAGGTGGTCGAGGTCAGCCGCGCCTTTAACGCCATGCGCGAGCGCATCGGCCGCTACCTGCGCGAACGCAGCCAGCTGTTCAGCGCCATTTCCCATGACCTGCGCACGCCCATCACCCGTCTGCGCCTGCGCGTCGAGCTGCTCGACGACGAAGCCGTACAGGCCAAGTTCAGCCGCGACCTGGACGAGCTGGAGATGCTGGTCAAGGGCGCGCTGCAATGTGTCAAGGACACCGACATCCACGAGAATATCGAGCCGGTGGACCTCAGCCAGCTGCTCAATTGCGTGATCGAACCCTACCTGGCGCCGCTCGGCAACGGCCGCGTGACCCTGGATGGCCAGGCGCTGGCGCCTTACCCGGGCAAGCCCCTGGCGCTCAAGCGCTGCATCGGCAACCTGGTGGACAACGCGCTGAAATATGGCGAACGCGCCCATCTGCATATCGAGGACGCTATCGACGCCTTTGTCCTGCATGTGGATGACGAAGGCCCGGGGGTGCCCGAGCAGCGTCTGGAGCAGGTGTTCGAGCCGCATTTCCGCCTGGCCGGGCAGCAGCAGGGCTACGGCCTGGGCCTGGGCATTGCGCGCAATATCGCCCACAGCCACGGTGGCGAGGTCAGCCTGCGCAACCTGCGCGAGGGCGGCCTGCGGGTGACCCTATGCTTGCCGCGTTTCGCCGAATAAAGCGCCGTTTGGGCGCTGTTCGCCGCCCTGCTCCGGTGCCGTTGTAGCCCGGATGCAATCCGGGGCGTTGGGCCTGCCAGCCAATCCATCCCGGATTGCATCCGGGCTACGGACCGCGCCTATGTAACCATCCCGTGACCTTTACGCATCCCTTCGTTACCCGCGGCGGCGGTGACTGTGGTTAGACTCGATTCCAGCGCAAGCACCAGACTTGCTGGTAATAACAACAATAAAGGTACTGCTCATGAATGCGATCTCACGCCTGACTGCCGCTATCTCCCTGGTCTCTCTGCTGCCACTGGCTGCCCATGCCGGTGAAGTGGAGGTGCTGCACTGGTGGACCTCGGGCGGCGAAAAACGCGCCGCCGATACCCTGCAGAAACTGGTCGAAGCCAAGGGCCATAGCTGGAAGGACTTCGCCGTCGCCGGCGGTGGTGGCGAGGCGGCCATGACCGTGCTGAAGACCCGCGCCGTGTCCGGCAACCCGCCGGCCGCCGCGCAGATCAAGGGTCCGGATATTCAGGAGTGGGGCGAGCTGGGCTTGCTCGCCGACCTCAATGGCGTGGCCGCCGAGCAGCAGTGGGACAGCCTGCTGCCCGAGCAGGTGGCCAACGTGATGAAGTACCAGGGCGACTATGTGGCGGTGCCGATCAACGTGCACCGGGTCAACTGGCTGTGGATCAACCCCGAAGTGTTCGCCAAGGCTGGCGCCACCCCGCCGACCAGCCTCGCCGAATTCTTCGTCGCCGCCGACAAGCTCAAGGCGGCCGGCTTTATTGCCCTGGCCCATGGCGGCCAGCCCTGGCAGGACGGCACAGTGTTCGAGGACCTGGCCTTCAGCATTCTCGGCGCCGAGGGCTATCGCAAGGCCTTCGTCGAGCAGGACAAGGCGACCCTGACCGGGGCCAAGATGGTCGAGGTGTTCGCCGCCCTGCAGAAACTCCACGGCTATATCGATGCCGACGCCGCCGGGCGCGACTGGAACACCGCCGCGGGCCTGGTGATCAACGGCAAGGCCGGCATGCAGGTGATGGGCGACTGGGCCAAGAGCGAATGGACCGCCGCCGGCAAGGTCGCCGGCAAGGACTACCAGTGCCTGCCATTCCCCGGCAGCCAGGGCAGCTTCGCCTACAACATCGACTCCCTGGCCATGTTCAAGCTCAGCGACGCGGACAACCGCAAGGCCCAGGAAGACCTGGCGCGGATCATCATGGGGCCGGAGTTCCAGCAGTTCTTCAACCAGAACAAGGGCTCGATCCCGGTGCGCCTGGATCAGGACATGAGCAGCTTCGACGCCTGCGCCCAGGCCTCGATGCAGGACTTCAAGGCAGCCGCGGCCAGCGGTGGCCTGCAGCCGAGCCTGGCCCACGGCATGGCCGCCTCCAGCTATGTGCAGGGCGCGGTGTTCGATGTGGTGACCAACTTCTTCAACGACCCCAAGGCCGACCCGCACAAGGCTGCCCAGCAGCTGGCCGCGGCCATCGAAGCGGTGCAGTAAGGCAGGCCGCCCCGGCCGCCGCTGAACGGCGGCTGTCGTAGGGCGGGTGCAACCCGCCGGTTTCCAAATCTGTTTTCTCCCAGCGCCTGCTTTATAAGCAAGCGCCGCGGGATCGGCCGTGTCGGTTTTTATGTAGGAGCCAGCTTGCTGGCGATCAGCGCGCTGACCATGGATCGCCAGCAAGCTGGCTCCTACAGGTGGTGTATCAAGCAACGGAGTTACCCATGAGCTCAATAGCAGTCTTTACCAAGGCCTCACCGCTGGATGCGCTGCAACGCTGGCTGCCCAAGCTGGTGTTGGCACCGAGCATGCTGATAGTGCTGGTCGGCTTCTACGGCTACATCCTGTGGACCTTCCTGCTGTCGTTCACCGGCTCGCGTTTTATGCCCAGCTATTCCTGGGTCGGGCTGCAGCAGTACCAGCGCCTGCTGGACAACGACCGCTGGTGGGTGGCGAGCAAGAACCTGCTGGTGTTCGGCGGCCTGTTTATCGGCATCAGCCTGGTACTCGGCGTGCTGCTGGCGGTGCTGCTGGACCAGCGCATCCGCCGCGAAGGTTTTATCCGCACCATCTTTCTCTACCCCATGGCGCTGTCGATGATAGTCACAGGCACCGCCTGGAAATGGCTGCTCAACCCCGGCCTGGGCCTGGACAAGCTGCTGCGCGACTGGGGCTGGGAGGGCCTGCGCTTCGACTGGCTGGTGGACCCGGAGCGGGTGGTCTACTGCCTGGTGATGGCCGCGGTGTGGCAGTCTTCGGGCTTCGTCATGGCGCTGTTCTTGGCGGGGTTGAGAGGGGTGGATCAGTCGATTATCCGCGCCGCCCAGGTGGACGGCGCCAGCCTGCCGAATATCTACCTGCGCATCGTGCTGCCGAGCCTGGGCCCGGTGTTCTTCAGCGCGCTGATGATCCTCGCGCATATCGCGATCAAGAGCTTCGACCTGGTGGCCTCGATGACCGCCGGCGGCCCCGGTTACTCCTCCGATCTGCCGGCGATGTTTATGTACGCCCACACCTTTACCCGCGGCCAGATGGGCCTCGGCGCCGCCAGCGCGATGCTGATGCTCGGCGCGGTGCTGGCGATCCTGGTGCCCTACCTGTACTCCGAACTGCGAGGCAAACGCCATGACTAAGCCCGTCTTTAGCCTTAGCCGTGTGGCCATCTACGCAACCCTGCTGGCGGCCTGCGCGGTGTACCTGATTCCGCTGCTGATCATGCTGCTGACCAGCTTCAAGAGCCCGGAGGATATCCGCAGCGGCAACCTGCTGTCCTGGCCGGATGTGATCACCGCCATCGGCTGGATCAAGGCCTGGGACGGTGTCGGCGGCTACTTCTGGAACTCGGTGAAGATCACCATTCCGGCGGTGTTGATTTCCACCTTGCTCGGCGCGCTGAACGGCTATGTGTTGGCCATGTGGCGCTTCCGTGGCTCGCAGCTGTTCTTCGGCCTGCTGCTGTTCGGCTGCTTCCTGCCGTTCCAGGTGGTGCTGCTGCCGGCGTCCTTCACCCTCGGCCAGCTCGGCCTGGCCAACACCACCGGCGGCCTGGTGCTGATCCATGTGGTCTACGGCCTGGCCTTCACCACGCTGTTCTTTCGCAACTACTACGTGAGCATTCCGGACGCCCTGGTGCGGGCCGCGCGCCTGGATGGCGCGGGCTTCTTCACCATCTTCGGACGGATTCTGCTGCCGATGTCGATCCCCATCGTCATGGTCTGCCTGATCTGGCAGTTCACCCAAATCTGGAACGACTTCCTCTTCGGCGTGGTGTTCGCCAGCGGCGATACCCAGCCGATCACGGTGGCGCTGAACAACCTGGTCAACACCAGCACCGGGGCCAAGGAATACAACGTCGATATGGCCGCCGCGATGATCGCCGGCCTGCCGACCCTGGTGGTCTACGTGCTGGCCGGTAAGTATTTCCTGCGCGGCCTTACCGCCGGCGCGGTCAAAGGTTAAAGCTGCTGCGCTCGGTCATGCGGCGTTGGAATCCGGCTCGGAAAGCCGCTTGCGGCTAACGCACTTCAGTGCGGCCCGAAGGGGCGAGCGAAGCGAGTCATGCTCATTTAGCGGCCTAAACTCCGCTTCCTCGCCGGATTCCGCCTTGCCTGACCTTCGCTCGCGACACTTCAACGATATTGGAGAGATGAAATGGCAACCCTCGAACTGCGCAACGTCAACAAGTCCTACGGCAGCGGCCTGGCGGACACCCTGAAAAATATCGAGATATCCATCGATTCCGGCGAGTTCCTGATCCTGGTCGGCCCCTCGGGCTGCGGCAAATCCACATTGATGAACTGCATCGCCGGCCTGGAAGATATCAGCGGCGGGGCGATTCTGGTGGACGGTGCCGACATCAGCGGCATGAGCCCCAAGGACCGCGATATCGCCATGGTCTTTCAGTCCTATGCGCTGTACCCGACCATGACGGTGAAGGACAACATCGCCTTCGGCCTGAAGATGCGCAAGATGGCCCCGGCGGCCATCGAGGCAGAAGTGGCGCGGGTGGCCAAGCTGCTGCAGATCGAGCACCTGCTGGCGCGCAAACCCGGCCAGCTGTCCGGCGGCCAGCAGCAGCGCGTGGCCATGGGCCGGGCGCTGGCGCGGCGGCCGAAGATCTACCTGTTCGATGAGCCGCTGTCCAACCTCGACGCCAAGCTGCGGGTGGAGATGCGCACCGAAATCAAGCTGATGCACCAGCGCCTGAAGACCACCACCGTCTACGTCACCCACGACCAGATCGAGGCCATGACCCTGGGCGACAAGGTGGCGGTGATGAAGGACGGCATCATCCAGCAGTTCGGAACCCCGCGGGAGATCTACAACGATCCGGCCAATCTGTTCGTGGCGAGCTTTATCGGTTCGCCGCCGATGAACTTTATTCCCCTGCGTTTGCAACGCCGCGACGGTCAGTTGCTGGCCTTGCTCGACAGTGGTCAGGCGCGTTGCGAACTGCCTCTGGGCGCTATGGGGGAGGGCTTCGAGAACCGCGAGGTGATCCTCGGTATCCGTCCCGAGCAGATCCAACTGGCCACGGCCGAAACGCGCAATCAGTCGTCGATTCGCGCCGAGGTCGAGGTGATAGAACCCACCGGCCCGGACACCCTGGTGTTCGTCTGCCTGAACCAGACCAAGGTGTGCTGCCGCCTGGCCCCGGACGACGCGCCGCAGGTGGGGCAAACCCTGGAGCTGCAGTTCGATCCGAGCAAGCTGCTGCTGTTCGACGCGCAAAGCGGTGAGCGCCTATTGCCGGGCAAGTCGCAGCCGGTCGAACGCAAGGTCACTCAGTTAAAGCTCGGCTAGCTGGGGACTTCACCGAACCCGCGCTTCGGCGGTTATCCGAGGATTCGTAGCCCGGATGCAATCCGGGGACACCACGACACGACGAAACCATTCCCGGATTGCATCCGGGCTACGGCGCTAAAGCGGCGTTGCCTGCTGATCCGCCGCTAGCGACTGCAAGGCAATAAACACAGGCTTGCTGGGGCTGCCTTATCCGCCCCCGAGCGGGTGCAACGAGCATGACAACAATAAAAACAAGAGGAGTGGATATGAGAGCAGCAACGAGTCTCGGCCTGGCGTTGACCCTGGGATATCTGGCATTACCCCAGGCCCATGCCGCGGAATTTAGCGGCTATGTGCGCAGCGGCGCGGGCGGTTCGGTCAATGGCGGCACCCAGTCGTGCTTCCAGTTGCCCGGTGCGCAGTCCAAATATCGCCTGGGTAACGAGTGCGAGCAGTACATCGAGCTGGACCTGCGTCAGGACCTGTTGAGCCTGGACGACGGCTCGCTGGTCAGCGTCGAGGGCATGGCGCAGCTGTATAACCAGTATGGCCATACGCCGAAATTCACCGGCGACTACGGCTTCGCGCGGATGAACCAGATGTACGCCGAGTGGAGCAAAGTGCCGGCGCTGAATGGCGGCTCGCTGTGGGCCGGGCGGCGTTTCTATAAGCGTAACGACATCCATATCTCCGACTTCTTCTACTGGAACCAGAGCGGCACCGGCGCCGGCATCGAGGACTTCGAGCTGGGTGGGCTGAAATACAGCTACGCCTTCTCGCGCAAGGACAGCTACTTCCAGGAACCCTATATCAACCGTCATGACTTCAACGTCGCCGGCTTCCAGGTCAATCCCGGCGGCGAGCTGGAGCTGGGCCTGAGCTTTATCGACAAGCCCGATAGCACGGACGCCCACAGCGGCTGGTCGGTTACCGCGCAGCACAAGCAGGCGGAGTTTCTCGGCGGGGTGAACACCCTGGCCCTGCAATACGGCCGCGGGCCGGGCACCGGCCTGGGGTATACCGGCGACGTGAGCCTGGATAGCGACAACCACAGCTATCGCCTGGTGGAGTTCTTCGACTGGCAGGCCACCCCGCGCTGGGGTGGTCAGGCGCAGTTCGTCTACCAGAAGGATGTGCGCCCGGATGGCAGCGATCAGGACTGGCTGTCGGTGGGTGGGCGCACCAGTTACGCCTTTACCGAGCAGTTCAAGCTGGTCGGCGAGCTGGGCTTTGATCAGGTCGATGCTGTGGGCGGTACGCGCAAGCTGAGCAAGTTCACCGTGGCGCCGACCTGGTCACCGGCCGGTCCCGGTTTCTGGAGTCGCCCGGAAATTCGCCTGTATTACACCTACGCCAGCTGGAACGAGGCGGCGCAGCGTGCAGCCAGCCAGATGGCGGCGGGTTCGGCGCTGTCCGATAGCGGCGCCTTCGCCACCGCGCAGCATGGCTCCAACTTCGGCGTGCAACTCGAATACTGGTGGAAATAGCTCGGTGTCGCTGAGCGTATTCAATAGGTGCCGGCATGCCGCTGCTTAAACCGCAGCCGGTGACGGCACAGGCAACCCGGCCGGGGGCTGCTGCAGAGCATCCCCTGGCCGGGTTGTTTGCGCCTGCTGGCGAGCCCGGCATGCGCTGGGTCACGCATCAGCAGCGCGACTTGCTGCTGATCGAGCATGCGCGCTTTCAGGCGGTGTTCAGCCGCCAGGGCGGGCAGCTTCTGCATTTTCAACCCCGTGGCCAACGGCCCTGGCTCTGGTGTGCCAGCCACTGGCCGCGGGGTGGGGCGATTCGCGGTGGAGTGCCAGTGTGCTGGCCCTGGTTCGGTCGGCATCCCAGCGAGAGCGGCTGGCCGTCTCATGGCTGGGCGCGGCTGAGCGACTGGGAGCTGCTCGACTGCACAATGGACGAGCAGAGCGTGCGCCTGCGCTGGCAGCTGCAGCTGTGGGATTGGCAGGTATGCCTGGAAGCCGAGCTGGGCGATGGCATGGCTTTACGCCTGAGCAGCAGCCATCAGGACAGTCAGCCCTGCCAGCTTAGCCATGCCCTGCATGCCTACTGGCGCATCAGCGATGTGGTGCGGGTGGCGCTGCTCGGCCTGGATGGCGCCCAGGGTCACGACCTGCTCAAGCGAGCGGAGTGCCTGCAGCAGGGCGAGTTGCGCAGCGAGGATGGCTGTCACCGCATCTATCGCCACGCCGGCATGCTGCAGTTGCAGGACCTGGCCTGGCAGCGGCGTTTGCTGATCGATACCAGCGGCGGCGCCAATACTGTGGTCTGGCACCCGGGTAGCCGGCCCCTGACCGATGTCAGGTGGAACGAGACCCTGGGCTTTCTCAGCGTGCAGGCGGCCAGTTGCGCCACCGACAGCCTGTGCCTGGCGCCGGGGCGGGAGGCCGTGCTGGAACTCAAGGCGCGCTTGGGATGAGAGGCTAGTGTGCTGCCTCAGAATTACTGATGCCGGCGAAATAGTTCGGATAGCACTCTGTAGGAGCCCGCTTGCTGGCGATCTTCGGTGCCTGTTAGCGGATCGCCAGCAAGCTGGCTCCTACAAAACCGGTGGCGCCCCGACGGGCAGCGGCTCGACCGGGAAAACGATTATTACCAGACAGGCTCCTAGCGGCCGCTTAGTGCTCGGCACTTGGAGTCGCGAGTATGCGGTAGGTGCAGCGGCGGTCGCCGGCGAGGAAGTGCTCGACGCGCTCGACCGTGACGCCGTCGCCGAGTACCTCACGGAATAGCCTCAGCTCGCCGCCGCAGAGTTGGCTGCAGAAGTGCGCAGCCTTGGCGATCGCGCAGTGGTTTTCCACCAGTTCGAGGGTCCCGTCCTGGGCCGGCCGGCACTCGGCCATAAAGCCTTCCGCGCAGCGGATCTTCACCAGGGCGGCCACTCGCTGGTCGAGCGGCAGGTCCTGGTGCGGCATCTGCGTGCGATAGGCGGCCACCTGCTTGCGCGTCCAGCCGTCGGTCAGGCGTTCCAGGCCTTCATCGCCGAAGGTGCTCTGCACCACCTGCAGCATGTCGACCGCCAGCCCCGCATGCTGATCCGGAAAGCGCGCATCGGCCTTGGGCGTCAGGCGCCAGATGCGCGCGGGGCGGCCGATCTTGCGCTGCTCGTCGCTGAACTCGACCAGGCCCTCGCCAGAGAGGACGGCAAGGTGCTGGCGCACGGCCATGGCCGTCACCCCCAGCTGCTGCGCGACTCGCGCCGTGGCCTGGGGCCCGTCCCGCTTGAGCAGGAAGAGCACGCGATCCCGACCGGAACCGGGGGCCTCGGCATTCTGGCTGGCAGCGCGCATCGCAGCTTCCCTTTGCATACTTAGGAAAGTTCATTATTGACAATCTAGGCGCGAGCGTCTAGCTGTTAAGTCTGGCGGCTGCGGCGTGCTGCGGTCGCGGCCTGGAGCTGCGAGCGGCGGTCGCCCCTGGAGTAGTGCCATGAGTGAATTCGTCAAGGTCGCCCGCGTCGGCGACATCCAGCCGGGTAGCGGCAAGACCGTGACCCTGGGGGCGACCCCCGTCGCGCTGTTCAACGTGGACGGCCAGTACTACGCCATCCACAACAACTGCCCGCACGAGGACGGCCCGCTGGGCGAAGGCACGCTCTGCGGCTGCGTGGTGACCTGCCCGGTGCATGCCTACGAGTTCGACGTGACCAGCGGCGCATGCCTCACTGAACCGGTCTATCGAGTCGAGCAGTTCGAGGTGCGGGTGGACGGCGAGGACATTCTGCTGCGGCTGTAGGCGGGTCGATGCTGCGGAGCATGCGCATATGTCGGTGGACAAGAAAGCGTTGCCCTGCGCCAATCAGAATCACCGCGTAGGGTGGAAAACCGCGCAGCGTTTTCCACTGCGGAGCATCCAGGCTACCTCGCCACCACGACGTCGGAGAGCTCATTCGCTCGACTCGGTCGCCCCACGGCTACGTCCGTCCGAGGCGGCGAATGTCGAAGGCCGAAACTGCCTCGGCGTCGCCCCAACCACCTTGCGCATCATTCGCCTGAGCGCTGTGGCATCGCCGTAACCCACACGCTCGGCAACCTGTTCGACGGTTAGCTTGCTGGTCTCCAGCAGAGTCCGGGCCTTGTTCAGTCGAACGCTTTGCAACAAGGCCAAAGTACTCCGGCCTGTAGCCGCTCGCACATGGCGAGAAAGCGTACGCTCGGAGACGCACAGCTCCGCCGCCAGCTCGCTAATGCTAGGCAGGTTCGGCAAGGCTGAATCGATCCGGGCAGTCAGCTTCGCGATCAGTTCATTGCCATTGGCGAACATCGTTGGCAGCACGAATGGCGCTTGGTTTTGTCGCCCATCGATCAACAACACTCGCGACACGGCATCCGCCAGTGCCACACCGAAACGGGTGCGCAGCAGGTGCAGCATCAGATCGGTTTGCGCCAGTGCGGCGCCCGCTGTCACGAGCGCTCCATCGGCTACCACCATGCGATCCGCATCGACCGTGCAGCGTGGCTCCAAGCGTTGCAGCGCTGGCGCCAACCACCAGGAGGTAGTCGCCTTCCTGCCAACCAGGAGACCTGCCGCCTGAAGCAGGAAAACGGCCGAACATGAGGCTGCAATGGCCCCTCCTGCGCGACCCTGCACCCCAAGGGCTTCGATTGCGCGCTGCGCATCGGGATGCGCGAGACGACTCGCTACGTCGGAAGGATTCTCGAGCCCAAGTCCCGGCACTATCCAGGTAGAGCGATCCGCGCTCACCTCCTTAGGCAAAGGTTGCGCCTGAATGCTCAGACCATTGCCGAGCCGGGTCTCAGGTTGAGCAATGGCGTAGGTGCGCCAACTTGGCTTGGCCACGCCGAGGCGTTCGGCCATTGCCGCGGCGGCCGAGAGCATGTCCAGCGTCACCGCCACGCTCGACGGATAGGCGCCGGACAAAATCAACACGGTGAAATCTACCATGGCTGAAAGCGCTCGAAAGATGTCAAAACAGACGCTGTAAGCCTGGGTCCAGGCGGGCTCCAATACAAGCCCAGATTCACTGACCAGGAAGAGAAAAGTGCCAAACATTCTCGTCAAGATTCCGCAAGGCTCATTCCCCGCCGAACACCGCGCCACGCTCATGCGCAAGCTAAACGACGCCGCCGCAACGGCCGAGCAGATTCCGCAAGACCAGAACAAGCGCTTCTTTTGCTGGGTCGTTGTCGACGAAGTCGAACCGGGCTCATTGACCTGCGGCGCGCTCGACATGACCGCTCAGGTCCTGCCGTGCATCGCAATGATCTACGTGCCGGCGGGGGTCGTGGACGATGCGGCGCGGGCCAGCTATGCCAAATTGGTTCACGAGGCGTTTGTACAGGCCCTGCCGGCGACCGAGAAAAGGCAGCTGGCAACCTCGGTTATGTTGCACGACGTGATCGACGGTACCTGGGGCGCGAACGGCGCTATCTGGAGGCTCCCCGAGCTTGCCAAGGCCTCGGGCTACGCCCATCTCCAAGCACTGGTTGCGGATTGAGGAGCAACAGATGGTCGGACTCTTCACCGGAGTCGAAGGCATCGATGCCGACGACGACCTTAGCGCCGATTCGTACTGCGTTGTAGGAGCTGGCCCTTCGGGGCTGGCCACCTCCAGAGCCCTAACGCGTTTCGACATCCCACACGTGGTCTACGAGAAGCATGCGGATGTGGGCGGCATCTGGGATATCGACAACCCAGGTTCGCCGATGTACCAATCGGCCCATTTCATCTCCTCGAAGTGGACATCGGGCTTCACCGGCTTCCCCATGCCTGAGGAGTTTGCCGACTATCCCCATCACACCCAGATCCTGAGCTATCTGCGCGCGTTCGCCACAGCGTTCAATCTGCGCCGACACATGGTTTTCAACGCAGAGGTCGAGCGCATCGAACCGATCGGCGGCCGCTGGAGAGTGACGCTGAAGGACGGGCGGACGGCGTGGCATCGCGGGGTAATCTGCGCCAACGGGGTCACCTGGCTTGCGGCGCTCCCCACGTGGCCCGGCTCATTCACCGGAGAAATACGGCACTCCGTCAGCTACCGCAGCCCGGCCGAGTTCGAGGGCAAGCGCGTTCTCATCGTCGGGCTCGGCAACTCGGGCGCCGACATCGCCTGCGACGCGGCGCGGCATGCCGCCAGCGCGGCGGTCAGCGTGCGTCGGGGTTACCACTTCCTGCCGAAGCATGTGTACGGCTGGCCGGTCGATGTGCACTTCCGCCGGCCGGACCTCCTGCCGGCGGCGGTAAAAGCCATGGACTTGAGGGCCGGCATATTCGCCATCACCGGCGACACCAGCCGGTTCGGGATGCCGAAACCGGATCACGAATTCGGCCAGGCTCATCCACTGTTAAACACCCAACTCCTGCACCACCTAGGTCACGGCGACATAGAGATTCGGCCAGACATCGAGTGCCTCGATGGTCAAACCGTGGTCTTCAAGGACGGCAGCCGCCTGGAGGTGGACCTGCTGTTGGCCGCGACCGGCTATCAGGTCAAGGCGCCTTACCTGGACGATTCACTCTTCCAGCTAAAAGGGCTGCGGACGATGCAGTACATGAACGTCTTCAATCGCACGCATCACGAATTGTTCACCGTCGGGTCCGCCGAGGTCGCCGCCGGTATCTACCCGTTGATCGAGCAGATGGCCCACCTATTGGCCAGCCACCTGAACGACCGGCTGCGACGACCCAAGGCTGCGCGCGCCTTCGAGATTTACAAGCAGCAGGACGAATTCGATCCTCGTGGCGGTAAGCACTTCGTGGAGTCGGATCGTCACGCCAACTATGTCGACCTGGTTAGCTACAGCGCCCATACCGAGGCGCTTTGCCAGCAGTTCGACTGGCCAATGGATATATTGAGTGAGGCGGTATGAAAGATAGAAAAACCTATCAAGGTTCCTGCCACTGTGGTCAGGTCACCTTCGAGCTGCAAGCCAAGCTTGAGTACGTTGGCGACTGTAACTGCTCGCTGTGCCGCCGCCGGGGAGCGCTGTGGCATTTCGCGTCGCAGCAGGATCTGCGCATCATCAAAGGCGAGAGCGAGCTGACGCTCTATCAGTTCAACAGCATGACCGCGAAGCACTACTTTTGCCGGCATTGTGGCATCCACCCGTTCATCCGCCCGCGCCTAGATCCGAACAAATGGGCAGTCAACCTTCGCTGTATCGATGAGGTCGATCTCTCGTCCCTGCCCGTTCGACGATTTGACGGAGCCAACTGGGAAGCTGCTGCCAAGGCCCTCTATGAGAGCCGCAAGTAGGCGCCTGCGGCCACCCTTGCGGAGGGTGCCGTTTACCCGCGGGGCAATGCCAACACAAACCGCGGTCGACGGCACCTCCGCGACCTACCCGGGCGATTGAAATTGCTTAGTATCTATACTTTGTAAAGAACATACTTGCTAAATGTGGGCTGGGGGGTAATGTATAAGCAATCGAATCGTCCGCCGAATAATCGCTCGGGCCGCAACCGCGCCACCTGAGCGTGGGCGGCCGGAAGGGCGAGGAGGAAGCGATGCGCACCGACAACGCCAAGATCCGCGAACTCAGCAGCCGCGCCTACAAGTACGGCTTCGTCTCCGACTTCGAGAGCGACGCCGCCCCGCGCGGGCTCAATGAGGACGTCATCCGCCTGATCTCGGCGAAGAAGAACGAGCCGCAGTGGCTGCTGGACTGGCGCCTGAAGGCCTACCGCCACTGGCTGACGATGCGCGAGCCGACCTGGCAGAACGTCCACTACGCGCCCATCGACTACCAGGACATCATCTATTACTCGGCGCCCAAGCCGAAAACCCCGGGGCCCAAGAGCCTCGACGAGGTCGACCCCGAGATGCGCGAGATGTTTGGCAAACTCGGTATCTCCCTGGCCGAGCAGGAGCGCCTGACGGGCGTCGCGGTGGACGCCGTGGTCGACTCGGTCTCGGTGGCGACCACCTTCAAGCACAAGCTCGCCGAGGTCGGCGTGATCTTCTGCTCCTTCTCTGAGGCCGTGCAGAACCATCCGGAGCTGGTGCGTAAATACCTGGGCTCGGTGGTCCCTTACAGCGACAACTTCTTCGCCACGCTGAACTCGGCGGTGTTTTCCGACGGCTCCTTCTGCTACGTGCCCAAGGGCGTGCGCTGCCCGATGGAACTGTCGACCTACTTCCGCATCAACGCCGCCGATACCGGCCAGTTCGAGCGCACGCTGATAGTCGCCGAGGAGGGCGCCTACGTCAGCTATCTCGAGGGTTGCACCGCGCCGATGCGCGACAACAACCAGCTGCACGCGGCGGTGGTCGAGTTGGTCGCGCTGGATAACGCCCAGATCAAGTACGCCACCGTGCAGAACTGGTACCCGGGCGACGCCGAAGGGCGCGGCGGCATCTTCAATTTCGTCACCAAGCGCGGCAAGTGTGCCGGTAGCCACTCGAAGATTTCCTGGACCCAGGTCGAGACCGGTTCGGCCATCACCTGGAAGTACCCGGGGGTAATCCTCCAAGGCGACTACTCGGTCGGCGAGTTCTACTCGGTGGCCTTGACCGCCAACTACCAGCAGGCGGACACCGGCACCAAGATGATTCACATCGGGCGGCACACGCGCAGCACCATCCTCTCCAAGGGGATCTCCGCCGGCCATGGGCAGAACACCTACCGCGGCCTGGTGAAGATCCTCAAAGGCGCGACCGGCGCGCGCAACCATACACAGTGCGACTCCCTGCTGCTGGGCAGCCAGTGCGGCGCGCACACCTTCCCCTATGTCGAGGTGAAGAACCCCAGCGCCCAGGTCGAGCACGAGGCCTCCACCTCGAAGATCAGCGATGAGCAGCTGTTCTACTGCCGGCAGCGCGGCATCGGCGCGGAGGATGCGGTGCCGATGATAGTCAACGGCTTCTGCCGCGAGGTGCTCAAGGAGCTGCCGATGGAGTTCGCGGTGGAGGCCCAGAAACTGCTGGGCGTGAGCCTGGAGGGCTGCGTGGGCTGAGGGCCGAGGTTTGAAGGCTGAGGTGAAGCATGCTCGAGATCATCAATCTGCACGCCAGCGTCGAGGGCCGCGAAATCCTGCGGGGCATAACGCTGCGGGTAAACGCCGGCGAGGTGCACGCGATCATGGGGCCAAACGGCTCCGGCAAGAGCACCCTGGCCCAGGTGCTGGCGGGCCATGAGATCTACGAGGTCAGCGGCGAGGTGCGCTATGAGGGCCGGGACCTGCTCGCCATGCCGCCGGAAGCGCGCGCGGTCGCCGGCGTCTTCCTGGCCTTCCAGTACCCGGTGGAGATCCCCGGCGTCGGCAACCTCTACTTCCTGCGCACGGCCCTCAACGCCGTGCGCAAGCAGCGCGGGCTGGAGGAGCTGGATGCGTTGGACTTCCTCGCGCTGGCCAAGGAGCGCATGGCGCTGGTCGAGATGGACCAGAGCTTCATGACCCGCTCCGTCAACGTGGACTTCTCCGGCGGCGAGAAGAAGCGCAACGAGATCTTCCAGATGGCGATTCTGGAGCCCAAGCTGGCGATTCTGGACGAGACCGACTCGGGCCTCGACATAGACGCGCTGCGCATAGTCGCGGCCGGGGTCAACGCGCTGCGGCGCGAGGACCGCGCACTGCTGGTTATCACCCATTATCAAAGGCTGCTCGACTATATAGTCCCGGATCGCGTCCACGTCATGGCCAACGGCCGGATCGTGCAGTCCGGCGGCAAGGAGCTGGCCGTCGAACTGGAGAAGCACGGCTACGCCAGCTTCGAGCAGCAGCCGGCAGCGCCCGGAGCTAGCCCATGAACAGCGCGGCGAGCGTAGCGAACGAAGTGAACGCGGCCTTTCTCGCCCGGCTCGAGCCCAGGACAGACGTTCGGGAATCTGCCCGGCAGCCCGCCTGGCTGCGGGAGCTGCGCCGCGCGGCGTGGCAATGGGTGGCCGAGCAGGGCTTTCCCACGGCCAAGGACGAGGCCTGGAAGTACACGCGAGTCGCGCCCATCCTGGCGATCCCCTTCCAGCCGGCCGAAGCGGGCGCGGGCTGGCATTTGTCCGCAGCGATGGTCGAGCGGCTCGCCGGCGTCCTCTACGACTTGGGCGGCCCGCGGCTGGTCTTCGTCAACGGCTATCTCGCCGCCGAGCTCTCGACGCTCGAGGGGCTGCCCCCGGGGTGCCAGCTGAGCAACCTGGTGGCGCTGCTGCAGGCCGGCGACAGCAGTGCCGAAAGGGGAGCCGACGGCGGGGCGCTCGAAGCCTTGTTCGCGCATTCGTTCCGCGCGCAGCCGCAGGCCTTCACGGCGCTGAATACGGCCCTCGCCGAGGACGGGGCGCTGGTGCGGATTCCCGCCGACACGACAGTCGAAGCACCTATCCACCTGGTGTTCCTCGCGGACGCGGGCGCCACGCCGCTGCTGGTACAGCCGCGCGCCTTGGTGCGGATGGGGGCCGGCAGCCGCGCGACAATAGTGGAAAGCCACCTGGGCAGCGCGGGCGAGGTCTACCTCAGCAATGCCGTCACCGAGGTGGTGCTCGAGGCGGGCGCGGCGCTCGAGCATTACAAGCTGCAGAACGAGAGCACGGCGGCCTTCCATGTCGCGCTCCTCAGCGTGCGCCTGGCCGAGGGCAGCCGCTTGGCCGCGCACTCCTCGGCACTCGGTGGGTTGCTGGCGCGGCAGGAGGTGCGGGTGCTGCTGGAGGGCCCGGGCGCGCAGGTTAGTCTGAACGGCCTGTACCTGCCGCGTGGCGAGCAGCATTTGGACAACCAGACGTGCATCGAGCACCTGGCGCCGCGCTGCACCAGCCGCGAACGCTACAAGGGCGTGATCGACGGGCGCGGGCACGGGGTCTTCGACGGCCGGATCATAGTGCGCCCGGGCGCGATCAAGACCGATGCCAGCCAGACCATCAAGAACCTGCTGCTGTCGGACTCGGCCCAGGCCAACACCCAGCCGCGCCTGGAGATCTTCGCCGATGACGTCAAGTGCGCCCACGGCGCCGCGGTCGGCCAGCTGGATGAGCAGGCGATCTTCTACCTGCGTTCGCGCGGGATCCCCCTGGCGGCGGCGCGGTCTCTGCTGACCTACGCGTTCGCCAGCGAGATGCTGGAGCTCATCCGTCTGGAGCCGCTGCGGGCCCAGGTCGAGCGACTGGTCGCCGCACAGCTGCGCGGCGTGGAGGTGGCGGCATGAGCGAGCTCGAGAGCAGTCTGCAGACGCTGCCCAAGCAGTTCGACCGCGCGGCGGGCTACGACGTCGAACGCGTGCGCCAGGCGTTCCCGATCCTGGCGCAGCGGATCTACGGCAAGCCGCTGGTCTACCTCGACAGCGCCGCGACCAGCCAGAAACCGCAGGCGGTCATCGATGCGATGTCGCGCTTCTTCCTGCAGGAGAACGCCAACGTGCACCGCGGCGTGCACTACCTCTCGGTGCGCGCCACCGAGGCCTACGATCAGGCGCGGACCAAGGTCCAGGGCTTCCTCAACGCCGAGCACTTCGAGGAGATCGTCTTCGTTCGCGGCACCACCGAGGCGGTCAATCTGGTGGCGCAGACCTATGGCAAGACTCATCTCCACCCGGGCGACGAGGTGCTTATCAGCGCCATGGAGCACCACTCGAACATAGTGCCCTGGCAGATGCTCTGCGAGCAGAGCGGCGCCCGGCTGCGGGTAGCGCCGATCGACGACGCCGGCGAACTGCTGCTGGATGAGCTGGAGCGGCTGATCGGGCCGAGGACCAAGCTGGTGGCCGTTGCCCATGTGTCGAACGTGCTCGGCACCGTCAACCCGATCCGGCGCATAGTCGAGCTCGCCCACGCAAGGGGCGCGCGCGTGCTGGTGGACGGCGCCCAGGCCGCCCCGCACCTGAAAATCGACGTGCGCGCGCTGGGCTGCGACTTCTACGCGCTGTCGGGGCACAAGATGTACGGCCCCACCGGCATCGGCGTGCTCTACGGTCGCCGCGAGCTGCTCGAGGCGATGCCGCCCTACCAGGGCGGCGGCGACATGATCCTCTCGGTCAGTTTCGAGAAGACCCTCTACAACAAGCCGCCGTACCGCTTCGAGGCGGGCACGCCGAACATGGCCGGGGCGATCGGCCTAGGCGCGGCGATCGATTTCCTCGGCGAGCTGGGGCCCGCGGCCATCGCCGCCCACGAGCAGGCCGTGCTGGCCTACGCGCAGCAGGCGCTGGCGGCGGTGCCCGGGCTGCGGCTGATCGGCACCGCGGCGGACAAGGTCGGCGTGCTCTCCTTCGTCCTCGACGGCATCCATCCCCACGACATCGGCACCATCCTCGACCGCGAGGGGATCGCCATTCGCACCGGGCACCACTGCGCCCAGCCGCTGATGCAGCGCTTCGGCTTGGCCGCCACGGCCCGCGCCTCGCTCGGCTGCTACAGCAGCGAGCAAGACATCGATGCGCTGGTGGCCGGCCTGGCCAAGGTGCAGGAGCTGTTCCGATGAATGGCGAGCTGCGCGACCTCTACCAGGAGGTAATCATCGACCACGGCAAGCGGCCGCGTAATTTCCGCCTGCTGGAGGGCGCGACCCGCACGGCGGAGGGCTTCAATCCGCTGTGCGGCGATCAGCTCAGGGTCTATGTGAAGCTCGCCGACGGGGTGATCGAGGACATCGCCTTCCAGGGCGCCGGCTGCGCCATCTCCCAGGCCTCGGCGTCGCTGATGACGCTGGCGGTCAAGGGGCAGACGCCTGCGCAGGCGCTGGCGCTCTTCGCCCGCGTGCACGCGCTGCTCACCGAGGGGCCGCATGCCCTTGAGCCGCCCGCAGAGCTGGGCAAGCTCGCGGTGCTCTCGGGGGTCTGGGAGTTCCCGGTGCGGGTCAAGTGCGCCACCCTGGCCTGGCACACGCTGCGCAGCGCCCTCGAAGGGGGTGATGCGCCAGTCTCGACGGAGTAAGCCATGGCAACCGATCAGCCCACTTCCGATATTCCCAGCCTCCCCAGCATTCGCCTTAGCGACTCGGCGCGGCGAGTCTTGCGCGATGCCCTGGCCGAGGGCAGCGGCGACTGGGTGCGGCTGAGGATCGACGAGCGCTTCGCCCATGAGCTGCTGTTCGGGCCCGGCGCCGAGGGCGATATCGCCGTCGCAGCGGACGGCCTGACCCTGTTGCTCGATCCGGCGAGCGCGCGGCGCGCCGATGGCCTGGCCATCGACTTCGTGCAGGACCTGCGCGGCGCCGGCTTGCGCTTCGACAACCCCAACCAGCCGGGCCGCCCCCAGCGGATCGAACTCAAGAGGGATTGCGCGGCCACCCTGATCCCGCGCGGTGAGCGGCTGCAACTGGCGCGGGGCGAGTGGGTGGTCGTGACCCAGGCGCTCGGCGGCAGCTTCACGGTCAGGACCGCCGAGGGCCAGCTGGCGCGGATCGCCGGCGGCGATGCCGACGCCTTGGGGCTGGATGCTCGCCAGGGGGGGCAGCCCCAGGCGAGCGGCCAGCCGGCGGAGGCCGGAGCCTTCGACGTCCAGCAGGTGCTCGACATGCTGCGCACCGTCTACGACCCGGAGATTCCGGTCAACCTGGTCGACCTCGGGCTGATCTACCGGTGCGAGGCGCAGCCGCTGGAAGGCGGCGGCCAGCGGGTCGAGATCGAGATGTCCATGACCGCACCCGGCTGCGGGATGGGCGACGTGCTGAAGGAGGAGGCGCGGGCCAAGGTCCTGGCGCTCCCCGGCGTCACCGAGGTCGAGATCGAACTGGTCTGGGAGCCGCCCTGGGAGCAGAGCCGCATGTCCGAGGCGGCCCGCCTGCAGCTCGGTCTGTTGTGAGCAAGCCAGTGTGAGGAGCCAGCCATGAGCAATCGACTCGCCAACGAAACCTCGCCCTACCTGCGCCAGCATGCGGAGAACCCCGTCGATTGGTATCCCTGGGGCGAGGAGGCGTTCCGTCGTGCGCACGACGAGGACAAGCCCATCCACCTGTCGGTGGGTTATGCCGCCTGCCACTGGTGTCACGTGATGGCTCACGAGTCGTTCGAGAACCCGGAGGTCGCGCGCTTGATGAACGAACGGTTCATCAACATCAAGGTCGACCGCCAGGAGCGGCCCGACCTCGACGACATCTATCAAAAAGTCGTGCAGATGCTGGGGCAGGGCGGCGGTTGGCCGCTGACGGTGTTCATGACCGCGCAGCGCGAGCCGTTCTTCGCCGGCACCTACTTCCCGCCGCAGGCGGGCTACGGCAGGTCCGGATTCGCCCAGCTCCTGCGCGGGCTGAGCGAGGCCTGGCAGAACAACCGTGGGGCGCTGCGGCAGAACGTCGAGCAGTTCCTCAAGGGTTACCGCGCCATGGAGGCGCGACTGCTGGAGGGTGAGACGCCGCCGGAGCAAGACCAGCCGGCCGCGGCCGCACGGCTGTTTGCCGAGAACACCGACCGCCTGCACGGTGGCCTGGGCCAGGCGCCGAAGTTCCCCAACCCGGCCTGCCACGACCTGGTTCTGCGCCTCTATCAGCGCCTGCGCGAGCCGGACTTGCTGCGCTCCCTGCAGCTGACCCTCGATCAGATGGCGACCGGCGGGCTCTACGATCAGCTGGGCGGCGGCTTCGCCCGCTACTGCGTGGATGAACGTTGGGCCGTGCCGCATTTCGAGAAGATGCTCTACGACAACGGCCAACTGGTGAAGCTCTATGCCGACGCCTATCGCGCGACCGGCCAGCCTGCCTGGCGGCGCGTGTTCGAGGAGACGATCGGCTATATCCTGCGTGACATGACCCATCCCGAGGGCGGCTTCTACGCCAGCGAGGACGCCGACAGCGAGGGTGAGGAGGGCAAGTTCTATGTCTGGACCCCGGCGCAGGTGCAGGCCGTGCTCGGCGAGGCGGACGCTGCGCTGGCCTGCCGCGCCTACGGCGTGAGCGCGGCGGGCAACTTCGAACATGGCAGCACCGTGCTGTACCGCGCGGCCGCGCTGGACGCGGAGGAAGAGGCGCAACTGGCGGGGCTGCGCGACCAGCTGCTGGCGGCGCGGGCCCGGCGCGTTCGCCCGGGGCGCGACGAGAACATCCTCACCAGCTGGAACGCGCTGATGATCCAGGGCCTCTGCGCCGCCTATCAGGCCACGGGCACCGCGAGCCATCTGGACGCCGCGCGTCGCGCCGCCGACTTCCTGCAGGACCACCTCTCCACCCCCGAGGGCGGCCTGTACCGGGCCTGGCGCGAGGGCACGGCCAAGGTGCCGGGCTTTCTCGAGGACCATGCCTTCCTCGCCAACGCGCTGCTCGATCTCTACGAGTGCGACTTCGACCGGCGCCATCTCGAACGGGCCACGCAGTTGGTCGAGCTGATCCTCGAGAAGTTCTGGGAGGACGGCCTCTACTTCACCCCCAGCGATGGCGAGCCGCTGGTGCATCGGCCACGCGCGCCGCACGACGGTGCCTGGCCCTCGGGCACCTCGAGCAGCCTGTTTGCCTTCCTGCGGCTATTCGAGCTGACCGGCCGCGAGCTGTACCGGGAGCGCGCCGAGCAGGTGTTCGCCATGTACCGCGCCGCGGCGGCGCAGAATCCCTTCGGCTTCGCCCATCTGTTGGCGGCGCAGGACTTCGCCGAGCGCGGCCCGCTGAGCATCGTCATCGCCGGCGAGCGCTGCGCCGCCCGCGCCTTGGCGATGAGCCTGCATCCGCTCTACCTGCCGGCCCGCGTCCTGGCCTTTGCCGAGGATGTGCCCATAGGCGCCGAGCGGTCGCCGCTCGCGGGGCAGGCCAGCGCCTATGTGTGCCGCCATCGCAGCTGCGAAGCCCCGCTGACCAGCGCCGCGGCACTGGTCGCGCGCTGCCTGGCAGACTGACGCAGCAATAGCAGCTGGCCGCATTTCCTCGCGAGGAGGGGCGCCTGCCGATGCGACAGGTGCCGGGTTAGCTCGGCTCTTCGTCCAGCGGATAACGGCTGGCGTTCAGGCTTTCCTTGATCTTGCGCAGGTGCGGCTGGAAGTCCACGCCGCGGCGCAGGGTCATGCCGGTGGCCAGCACGTCCAGCACTGTGAGCTGGATGATGCGCGAGGTCATCGGCATATAGATGTCGGTGTCTTCCGGCAGCGGGATGTCCAGGCTCAGGGTGCTGGCCTGGGCCAGGGGCGAGCCGGCGGCGGTCAGGCCGAGCACCGAGGCACCGTTTTCCCGGGCCAGGCGCGCCACTTCCACCAGCTCGCGGGTGCGCCCGGTGTAGGAGATGATCACGAACAGATCGCCGGTGTGCGCCACCGAGGCGAGCATGCGTTGCATCAGCACGTCGGAGTGCGCGCTGACCGCGAGGTTGAAGCGGAAGAACTTGTGCTGCGCATCCAGGGCCACCGAGGCCGAGGCGCCGAGGCCGAAGAAGTGGATCTGGCGGGCCTGGATCAGCAGGTCGACGGCGCGACTGATCATCTGCGGATCTATGCTCTGGCAGGCGCTGTCCAGCGAGGCGATGGCGCTGCCGAAGATCTTGCGGGTATAGGCTTCCGGGGCGTCGTCGGCTTCCACCGCGCGGCTGACATAGGCCGCGCCGCTGGCCAGGCTCTGCGCCAGTTGCATCTTCAGTTCGGGATAACCGCCGACGCCGAAGGAGCGGCAGAAGCGGTTGACCGTGGGCTCGCTGACCTGGGCGGCTTGCGCCAGGGCGGCAATACTCAGGCGAGTGGCTTGCTGCGGGTTGTGCAGTATCACCTCGGCGACTTTGCGTTCGGCCTTGTTCAGGCTGTCGAGTCGGCCCTGGATCTGTTCCAGAAGGTTTCGCACGCGATCCATGGGTTTTCCTTAGGCGGGCGTTAAAAGTGCTGGCCTATCCTACTGATGGGGCCTGTTGGCCACCACTTTAAAGTAGCTTGTGGAAAAATGTTGTTTTTATTACTACATTAGCCCTTGATAAATCCCGGATGACCGGGTATTTCTAGGGCAACTTGATAAAAGAACAAACATCATGCCTTCGATAATTGTGGAATCCTGCACTTTTGCCTTGTTTGGCGCCCTGGGCGATCTGGCCCTGCGCAAACTGTTTCCGGCGCTCTATCAGCTCGATCGCGCGGGCTTGTTGCATGCCGATACGCGGATTCTCGCCCTGGCCCGGGACGCGGGCGAGGCGCAGGGCTATCTGCTGCAGATCGAGCAGCAGCTGCGCCGCCATGTGCCGGCCCAAGAGATAGACGAGGCCGTGCTGCAACGCTTTCAGGCGCGCCTGAGCTACCTGCAGATGGATTTCCTCCAGGCCGCCGACTACGACGCCCTGGCCGCGCAGGTGGGCGGCAGCGCGCAGCTGATCGCCTACTTCGCCACCCCGGCCGCGGTCTATGGCGGCATCTGCGCCAACCTGGCGCGGCTCGGCCTGGCCGAGCGCACCCGCGTGGTGTTGGAGAAGCCCATAGGCCATGACCTGGAGTCTTCGCGGGCGGTCAACGACGCGGTGGCCGAGGTCTTTCCGGAGACGCGCATCTACCGGATCGACCATTACCTGGGCAAGGAGACGGTGCAGAACCTGATCGCCCTGCGTTTCGCCAACAGCCTGTTCGAAACCCAGTGGAACCAGAACCATATCTCCCACGTGGAAATCACCGTGGCGGAGAAGGTCGGCATCGAAGGCCGCTGGGGCTACTTCGACCAGGCCGGCCAGCTGCGCGACATGATCCAGAACCATTTGCTGCAACTGCTCTGCCTGATCGCCATGGACCCGCCCAGCGACCTCTCCGCCGACAGCATCCGCGATGAGAAGGTCAAGGTGCTCAAGGCCCTGGCGCCTATCACCGCCGAGCAGCTCAGCCAGCAGGTGGTGCGCGGCCAGTATGTCGCCGGCAGCAGCGATGGCAAGGCGGTGCCGGGTTACCTGGAGGAAGAGAATGCCAATGCCCAGAGCGACACCGAAACCTTCGTCGCCCTGCGCGCCGATATCCGCAACTGGCGCTGGGCCGGCGTGCCCTTCTACCTGCGTACCGGCAAGCGCATGGCGCAGAAGCTGTCGCAGATAGTGATCCACTTCAAGGTGCCGCCGCACTACATCTTCGACCCCGAGCAGCGCCAGTTGGTGGGCAACAAGCTGATCATCCGCCTGCAACCGGACGAGGGCATCGCCCTGCAGGTGATGACCAAGGACCAGGGCCTGGACAAGGGCATGCAGCTGCGCAGCGGCCCGCTGCAGCTGAATTTCTCCGACACCTACCGCAGCGCCCGGGTGCCCGATGCCTATGAGCGGCTGCTGCTGGAAGTGATGCGCGGCAACCAGAACCTGTTCGTGCGCAAGGATGAAATCGAACATGCCTGGCAGTGGTGCGACCAGTTGATCGCCGGCTGGAAACGCCTGGGCGATTCGCCCAAGCCCTATGCCGCGGGCACCTGGGGGCCCATGGGCTCGATCGCCCTGATCACCCGTGATGGGAGGTCCTGGTATGGCGATCTCTAAGCTCGACTTGCCCCAGGGTGTATTGGCGCACAGTCACGCCAACCCCCAGGTGCTGGCCGAAGAGCTGGCCAAAACCGTGGCCGCCGCGCTGCGCCAGGCCATCGAAACCCGAGGCCACGCCACCCTGGTGGTGTCCGGCGGACGCAGCCCGGTGGCGTTTTTCGAGGCCTTGGCGCAGCAGCCGCTGCCTTGGCCGCAGGTGCTGGTGAGCCTGGCGGACGAGCGTTGGGTGCCGGTCAACCATGCCGGCAGCAACGAGGCGCTGGTGCGCCGGCATTTGCTGCGCGGCCCGGCCGCCGCGGCGCGTTTTCTCGGCCTGTACCAGGTGGCGAGCAATCTGCAGCAGGCCGCCGAGCTGGCCGACCAGGCCCTGGCCGAGCTGCCGCCGATCGACGTGCTGGTGCTGGGCATGGGCGATGACGGCCATACCGCTTCGCTATTTCCCGATAGCCCGAATCTTGCCTTGGCCCTGCAGGCCGATTGCCCGCGCCGCGTGCTGCCGATGCAGGCGCCCAGTGCGCCGGCCCAGCGTCTGAGCCTGACCTTGCCGCTGCTGGCTGGCGCGCGTCTGCCGTTGCTGGCGATCCAGGGCCCGACCAAGCTGACCACCCTGCGCGCGGCCCTGGCCGGCGCCGAGGTGGCGAGCATGCCGATTCGCGCCTTGCTGCATTCCCCCCTTGAGATCTACTGGTGCCCTTAGGGCCGAAGGACCCGTCGACATGACCACGACCCTGAACACCCCGCAGGCCCGCATGGCCGAGAAGATCGCCCAGATCGACAGCCTCTGCGCCCGTGCGCGGATCATGCCGGTGATCACCATCGCCCGCGAACAGGACATCCTGCCGCTGGCCGATGCCCTGGCCGCCGGCGGCCTGACGGTATTGGAAATCACCCTGCGCTCGGTGCATGGCCTGACTGCCATTCGCCTGCTGCGTGAGCAGCGCCCGCAGCTGTGTATAGGCGCCGGCACCGTGCTGGACCCGACGATGCTGGCGGCGGCGATCGAGGCCGGAGCGCAGTTTATCGTCACCCCGGGCTCGACCGCCGAGCTGCTCCAGGCTGGGCTGGAAAGCCCGGTGCCGCTGTTGCCTGGCACCGCCAGCGCCTCGGACATCATGCTCGGCTACGCCCTGGGCTACCGCCGCTTCAAGCTGTTTCCCGCGGAGGTCTGTGGCGGCACCGCGGCGCTCAAGGCCTTCGGCGGACCCTTTGCCGAGGTGAAGTTCTGCCCGACCGGGGGGATCAACCCCGGCAATCTGCAGCGTTATATGGCCCTGGCCAATGTGATGTGCGTCGGCGGCACCTGGATGTTCGACAGCGAATGGGTCAAGCAGGGTGACTGGGCGCGTATCCAGCAGTGCAGCAGCGATGCCCTGCAGTTGCTTAACGGCTAAGAACCTGCCTCGGATCTGCTGCGCGTCGGCGATACTGCGTTAAAAACAGCCTCGGAATGCTCATTTACAACCCGGTGTGTCCGCTTCCTCGGCTGTTTTTGCCTTGCCTCGCTCTAGCTCGCGAGATCCGCAACAGGTTCT
>NZ_JAUYNP010000010.1 GCF_030696055.1 Pseudomonas sp.
GCAGACGCAGCAGGCCGTTGTCGACGAATACGCAGGTCAGCTGATCGCCGATGGCGCGGTGCAGCAGCGCGGCGACCACCGAGGAATCCACCCCGCCGGACAGGCCGAGCAGCACGTTGGCGCCGCCGACCTGGGCGCGCACCTGAGCGATGGCGTCTTCGACAATATTCGACGGCGTCCACAGCGGCGCGCAGCCACTGATTTCCAGAACGAAACGGGAGAGGATGCGCCCGCCTTGCTTGGTATGGGTCACTTCCGGGTGGAACTGCACGCCGTAGTAGCCGCGGTGATCGTCGGACATGGCGGCAATCGGGCAGCTCGGGGTGCTGGCCAGAATATGGAAGCCTTCGGGCATGGCGGTGACCTTGTCACCGTGGCTCATCCACACATCCAGGCCGAATACGCCGTCATCGTCGACATGGTCTTCGATGCCGGCCAGTAGGCGACCCTTGCCGACCACATCGACGCGGGCGTAGCCGAACTCACGCACATCCGAGCCCTGCACCTTGCCGCCGAGTTGCTCGGCCATGGTCTGCATGCCGTAGCAGATGCCCAGTACCGGCACCCCGAGGTCGAACACCGCATGCGGTGCCCGCGGGCTGTCGGCCTCGTGCACCGACTCCGGGCCACCGGCGAGAATGATGCCGCGCGGGGCGAAGGCACGGATGTCAGCGTCGCTCATGTCGAACGGATGCAGCTCGCAATACACGCCGATCTCGCGCACGCGGCGGGCGATCAGCTGGGTGTACTGGGAACCGAAATCCAGAATCAGGATGCGGTGAGCGTGAATGTCTTGGTGAGCCATGGGGTGCCTCTGCGAGGCAGCTGCAAGCTTCAAGCCGCAAGCTGCAAGTTATAGGGAGCTGAGCGGCAGCCAGACAGCTTTGACTTGTGGCTTGCCGCTTGAAGCTGTGGGCTTAGCCCACCCGATAGTTGGGCGCTTCCTTGGTGATCTGCACATCGTGCACGTGCGACTCGGCCATGCCGGCGCCGGTGATGCGCACAAACTCCGGCTTGCTACGCATCTCTTCGATGGTGGCGCAACCGGTGTAGCCCATGGAGGCGCGCAGGCCGCCCATCATCTGATGAACGATAGCCGCCATGGCGCCCTTGTACGGCACACGACCTTCGATACCTTCCGGCACCAGCTTTTCGGCACCGGCGGAAGAGTCCTGGAAATAACGATCCGAGGAGCCTTGCGCCTGCGCCATGGCGCCCAGCGAGCCCATGCCGCGGTAGGCCTTGTAGGAACGCCCCTGGAACAGCTCGACTTCACCCGGCGCCTCTTCGGTACCGGCCAGCATGGAGCCGATCATCACGCAGGACGCGCCGGCGACTATGGCCTTGGACAGATCGCCGGAGAAGCGGATGCCGCCATCGGCGATCAGCGGAATGCCGGTACCGGCCAGGGCGGCGGCGACATTGGCCACCGCGGAAATCTGCGGCACACCGACGCCAGCGACGATACGGGTGGTGCAGATGGAGCCCGGGCCGATACCGACCTTGACGCCGTCTGCGCCGGCTTCGGCTAGGGCCTTGGCGGCTTCGCCGGTGGCGATATTGCCGCCGATCACCTGCACTTCAGGGAAGCTCTGCTTGACCCAGCGCACACGGTCGATCACGCCCTTGGAGTGGCCGTGGGCGGTGTCGACGATAATCACATCGACCCCGGCGGCCACCAGCGCCGCCACGCGATCCACGGTATCGGCGCCAGTGCCGACAGCCGCGCCGACGCGCAGGCGACCCTGGTCGTCCTTGCTGGCCAGCGGGTAGGCCTTGGCTTTCTCGATGTCCTTGACGGTCATCATGCCCTTCAAGTGGAAGGCGTCGTCGACGATCAGGACTTTTTCGATGCGGTGCTTGTGCAGCAGATCGCGCACGACGTTCTTGTCGGCACCTTCCGGGACTGTGACCAGACGCTCTTTGGGCGTCATCACTTCACGCACGGTGGCGTCCAGGCGGTTCTCGAAGCGCACGTCGCGGGAGGTGACGATGCCGACCAGGTCGCCATCGCTCAGCACCGGCACGCCGGAGATGTTGTGCAGGCGGGTCAGGTCGAACAGGTCACGCACCGTGGCCTCGGCTTCGATGGTGATCGGGTCCTTGACCACACCCGCCTCGTAGCGCTTGACCTTGCGCACTTCGGCAGCCTGCTGCTCGGTTGTCATGTTCTTGTGGATGATGCCGATGCCGCCTTCCTGCGCCATGGCAATCGCCAGACGGGCTTCGGTCACGGTATCCATGGCGGCGGAAAGCAGCGGAATATTCAATTCGATGCCGCGGGTCAGGCGCGTCTTGAGGCTGACATCCTTCGGCAGAACTTCGGAATAACCTGGAACAAGTAGAACGTCGTCGAAGGTAAGAGCTTCTTGACTGATACGCAGCATGGCGGGGGCTCCCGGACGGGAAAATTGGAAGCGCGCCATTATACTCAGACGCCCCCCCGCACTCAATGCAAAGAATAGGCTACGCCTGGGGATAGTTAAGATTCTGGTCGGCAACGTCGCCGAACTGACTCACAAGTCAACTTTTACCAGCGAAACCGGGTAGCCCAAACGCTCGGCGAACTCGTCGAGAAAACCCTGCTTGAACTGCGCCTCTGCCCAGTTGTTGAAGATAAACCCTAGATTGGAAAAGCCACAGGGCTGCAAAAAGAGGAAGCCGTTGATGTCGTCTTCATGACCACAGAGCGGACAACTGAAGTTGTCGGTATGCCCCGGCATCCACTCTTCCAGGCTGTCGAACAGCGCTTCGCCTATCTCCCGCCGGCACTCGGGGCAACCCGCCTCTTCGAGAAAGCCCGCGGTGGGCGTATAGATGCAGCGCTTGTAAACGATTTCCAGGCCATGCACCGACTGCTCGAACGGCAGCCGCTCTGGATGCTCGACCACCCGCCGGGCGCCCGGCGCAATGCCATAAGCCATGCGTTTGAACGTGCGCCCGCAGGTGCTCAGTTCGGGGGCGATGATGCTCTGCTGCACCAGCCAACGCACAATCACCCGCGCCCTGGCTTCATGGCCGGGAAAGCTGGAAATCTGCGGCACGATAATGGCTTGCTGCTCACTCATGGTTGGGCTCGGTTTGCGCTAAGAACCTGTTTACGATCTGCTGCGCGTCGGCCATCCGGCGTTAAAAACAGCCTCGGCAAGCCGCTTGCGGCTAACGCGCTTTAGCGCGACCCGAAGGGCGAGCGCAGCGAGTTATGCTCATTTACAGCTCGTAAACTGCGCTTCCTCGGCTGTTTTTGCCTTGTCTGGCTCTAGCTCGCGAGATCGTAAACAGGTTCTAAAAGACGCGCAGCTTAATGTCCTGGTTCCACGGGTCAAGGCTCTACAGTTGCACGGGCAAAGCCTTTACTATGCCGGCCATGATCAAAGACCCCTTCCAACGCCTGAACCTCGACCGCGAAGTGCTCAGCGTCAGCCAGCTCAATAACCGCGCGCGCCTGCTGCTGGAGGATGTGTTCGGCGGCATCTGGGTCGAGGGGGAAATCTCCAACCTGGCCAAGCCGGCGTCCGGGCATATCTATTTCACCCTTAAAGATAGCCAGGCCCAGGTGCGCTGCGCCTTGTTCCGCCAGAACGCGGCCAAGGTGCGCCAGGCCTTGCGCGATGGTTTGGCGGTCAAGGTGCGCGGCAAGGTGTCCCTGTTCGAAGGGCGCGGCGACTACCAGCTGATTCTCGATACGGTGGAACCGGCCGGCGATGGCGCCTTGCGCCTGGCCTTCGAGGCGCTGAAAGAGAAACTCAGCGCCGAGGGACTGTTTGCCGCCGAGCGCAAGGTCGCCCTACCCAGCCACCCCAAGCGTATCGGCATTATCAGCTCGCCCACCGGCGCGGTGATTCGCGACATTATCAGCGTATTCCGCCGCCGCGCGCCCCAGGTCGAACTCACGCTAATCCCCACCGCCGTACAGGGCCGCGAAGCCACGGCGCAAATAGTCCGCGCCCTGCAGCTGGCCGACCGCCAGGGCTTCGACGCGCTGATCCTGGCCCGTGGCGGCGGCTCCCTGGAAGACCTCTGGTGCTTTAACGAAGAGTCGCTGGCGCGGGCAGTGGCCGCCTGCACAACCCCCATCGTCAGCGCCGTGGGCCATGAGACCGATGTCTCCATCTGCGATTTCGTCGCCGACGTACGCGCGCCCACGCCCTCCGCCGCCGCCGAATTGCTGGCCCCCGACAGCAGCGAACTGGTGCAGCGCCTGCACAGCCTGCAGCGCCGGTTGGTCATGCGCATGCAGAGCCGCCTGGAGCGCGAGCACATGCGCCTGGACGGCTTGCGTCGGCGCCTGCGCCACCCTGGCGAACGCCTGCGCCAGCATGCGCAGCGCCTGGACGATCTGGAAATGCGCCTGGCGCGGGCCTTCGAACGCCAGCTGAACAACCGCCGCGAACGCCTGGCGCGCCTGCACACCCGTCTCACCAGCCAGCACCCGGAGCGCAACCTGCAGTTGCTGGACCAGCGCCTGGGCACGCTCGCCGACCGCCTGCAACGAGCCATGCGCGAAGGCCTGAAACAGCGCCACCTGCAGCTGCAAAGCCAGGTGCACTGCCTGCATGCCGTAAGCCCCCTGGCCACCCTGGGCCGCGGCTACAGCATCCTGCTGGATGAACGCGGCCGCGCCATCCGCAACGCCGCCGATACCCGCCCCGGCCAACGCCTAAAAGCCCGCCTGGGTCAGGGCGAGTTGGATGTGCGGGTCGAAGACAACCATATACAGCCGGCCACCCTGTCGCTGCTGGATTAACGATGGAAACGGTGGATGAGAGAAGCGTCATCCACCCTACATAGGGGCACCCATGCGCTTTCTCTCAGTATTGTTTGTCCTTTTGCTTGCCCTGCCCGTGCATGCCGAAGGCTTTATCAGCCGCCTGCTAAACAAACCCGTGCCCGGCGGCGTGGCCGTGGTCGATCTGGGGCCGGCGGCCAGTGCGCCCAAGGCGCGCTACCAGGGCAAGCCGCTGCTGGTGATCAAGGAAGACCAGCAGCGCTGGATCGCCATAGTCGGCCTGCCGCTGACCACCCAGCCCGGCACCCAGCAGATTCAGGTCAACGACGGCCAGCCCCTGAGTTTCCAGGTCGGCCGCAAGCACTACGTCGAGCAGCGCATCCGCCTCAAGAATCAGCAGCAGGTCAATCCCAACGCCGCCAACCTCAAGCGCATCGAACGTGAGCTGGCCGAGCAGACCCGCGCCTACCAGCAATTCAGCGCCCGCCAGCCGAGCAATCTGCTGCTCGACAAACCTGTGGGCGGCCCGCTGTCCAGCCCCTTCGGCTTGCGCCGCTTCTTCAACGACGAGGAACGCAACCCGCACTCGGGGCTGGATTTTGCCGCGAGCCAAGGCACGCCGATCAAGGCCCCGGCGGCCGGCCAGGTGATACTGATCGGCGATTACTTCTTCAACGGCAAGACGGTCTTCCTCGATCACGGCCAAGGCCTGATCAGCATGTTCTGCCACCTGTCCGCGATCGATGTACGACTGGGCGACGAACTCCCCCGCGGCGGCGTGCTCGGCAAAGTCGGCGCCACCGGCCGCGCCACCGGGCCGCACCTGCATTGGAATATCAGCCTGAATGACGCCCGGGTCGACCCGGCGATCTTTATCGGCGCCTTTAAGCCCTGAGCAGTTTTAGCGGCAAGGACCATCCGCCTAGCAGACCATTGAAAAACTACCTGCGTTGCCGATACGGCGTTAAAAACAGGCTCGGAATGCTCATTTACAGCTCGTAAACTCCGCTTCCTCGCCTGTTTTTGCCTTGTCTCGGCTGCCTCGCCTACATTTTTCAACGGCCTGCTAGCCGTTAACTGTTGTTTCGGCGCGGCGCAATCCAGGCAAATCACAGCCTGGTAAAGCGCTATAAAATTGCTCTAATCACTGCATAGCGCGATCTATCACCAATTTTTTAAGCACGCTTGCACGCTTTTTCCCAACTGGCTAGGGTTGGCGCTATGAACGCTATCCACTGCCTTATTCTGCTGCGACAACACGCCAAGACCCACACGGATGTGGGAAATACCGCTAGCCCGCCGGCGACCCCATGGATGGGGGAGGTAGGAAAAATGCCAGGAGCCTGTATTTTTCAAGAATGGCCGAGAACGGCCCCGGCCCTGCGCCTGGTCAGCCAGCGACTGCGTGGCTAATAGCGCACGTCAACGCCCCGCCCTATTTTTTCAGATTCAGCCCGGTCCGCCGCTTGCGGCCGCCGCTAACAAGGATTGCCCCATGAGCATGCTTAAAGACCCGTCCAGCAAATACCGCGCGTTCCCGGCCATCGACTTGCCGGATCGCACCTGGCCGTCGAAGACCATCACCCAGGTGCCGATCTGGTGCAGCTCCGACCTGCGCGACGGTAACCAGTCGCTGATCGAGCCGATGGATGCGGCGAAGAAGATGCGTTTCTTCAAGACCCTGGTGCAGGTCGGCATCAAGCAGATCGAAGTGGGTTTCCCCTCGGCCTCGCAGACCGACTTCGACTTCGTTCGCGAGCTGATCGAGGGCGGGCATATCCCCGACGACACCACGATCCAGGTGCTGACCCAGGCTCGCGAAGACCTGATCACCCGTACCTTCGAGTCGCTCAAGGGCGCCAAGCGGGCCATAGTCCACGTGTACAACGCCACCGCGCCGAGCTTTCGCCGCATAGTGTTCAACCAGGACCAGGCCGGCGTGATCGCCATCGCGGTGAATGCCGCGCGCGTCATCGAGCACCTGGCCGCCCAGCAGCCGGGCACCCAGTGGACCTTCCAGTACTCGCCGGAGATCTTCTCCTCCACCGACCTGGAGTTCGCCGTGGAAGTCTGCGACGCAGTACTGGACGTGTGGCAGCCGACGCCAAGCAACAAGGTGATTCTCAATCTGCCGACCACAGTGGAAGTGGCCACGCCCAACGTCTACGCCGACCAGATCGAATGGTTCGGCCGCCATATCAGCCGCCGCGACAGCGTGCTGATCAGCCTGCACACCCACAACGACCGCGGCACGGGCGTGGCCGCCAGCGAGCTGGGCTTGATGGCCGGCGCCGATCGCGTCGAAGGCTGCCTGTTCGGCAACGGCGAGCGCACCGGCAACGTCGACCTGGTTAACCTGGCGCTGAACCTCTATACCCAGGGCATTCACCCGGGCCTGGATTTCTCCGATATCGACGCCGTGCGCAAGGTGGTCGAGGAGTGCAACCAGATCCCGGTGCACCCGCGCCATCCCTATGTCGGCGACCTGGTACACACCGCATTTTCCGGTTCGCACCAGGATGCGATCCGCAAGGGCTTCGCCCAGCAGGCCCCGAACGGCATCTGGGAAGTGCCCTACTTGCCGATTGACCCGGCTGATATCGGCCGCAGCTACGAGGCGGTGATCAGGGTCAACAGCCAGTCCGGCAAGGGCGGCATCGCCTATCTGCTGGAACAGGAATACGGCATCTGCCTGCCACGGCGCATGCAGATCGAGTTCAGCCAGGTGGTGCAGACGGAAACCGATCGCCTCGGCCTGGAAATGAGCGCCAGCCAGATCCATCAACTGCTGGAGCGCGAATACCTGCACGCCACTGCACCCTATGCGCTGCAAGGCCATCGCCTGCAGGAAGAAAACGGCACCAGTGCGGTGGATGTAGAAGTTCTCAGCACGGGCGAAAGCCAGCACTGGCGCGGCATCGGCAAGGGCCCGCTGGAAGCCCTGGTGGCCGGCCTGCCAGTGGCCGTGGAGATCATGGACTACAGCGAGCACGCCATTGGTGCCGGCACCCACGCCAAAGCCGCGGCCTATATCGAGCTGCGGGTGGGCGGCGGCCGCGCCCTGCATGGCGTGGGTATCGACGAGAACCTCACCACCGCGAGCTTCCGCGCCCTGTTCAGCGCCCTGAACCGCGCCCTCGACCAGGCGGCCGAACAAGCCGCCTAAGTAACGCTGCCACGGTTCAGCCGCGCTTAGTCGCGGCTCAACTGCTCATTCACCAGATAGCGCGCCGTGGCCTGCAACGCCTGCGCGATATCCGGCCACAGCAGCTGGTGCCGCTGTGCCAATGCCTGGGTTGCGGCGGTATCGAAGCGCGTGGTCTGGATAAAGTCCAGCGACTCGGGCTCGGTGCGCAATAGCCTGGGCAGGCCCGGAATCTTCAACAACCAACGCAACAAGGGAATCGGCAGATGCCGGCTCGGCGCGCTGACGCCCAAGGTCTGCGCCAATTGTTGCAGCATGCCGTGCAGATTGGGCGTGCGCGCATCCAGCGCGAGGATTTCCTGCCCCGCCTGCTCCTGATCGAAGGCGGCCACCCGCAGCAGTTCCGCGAGAAAATCCACGCTGACCAGGGGCAGCCAATGCGCCGGCGACCCCGGAATGGCCCCTAATAAGCCGCCGGCCAGATTGCCGATCAAGCCGGCCAAAGGCTGCGCCGGAAGAATATGCCCACTGCGGCTATGCCCGCAGACAGTCGCCGGGTGCACCACCGTCAGCTCCGCGTTCAGTTCACTCATGCGCGCCAACACCTTGAAGTGCGCCTCCAGCTTGCTGCCTTCATAGGCGCCAATACGACGATAGACGGTGGCCCAATCGGTGCGACTGGGCGCCTGCAGATCGATGCCGAGGCGCCGCAGGTGTTCGTGATTGGCCAGCATAAAGCCGCCCGCCAGCAGCAGGCGACTGGCCTGACTGGCGGCCAGTTCCGCCACCGCCAGCGCGCCCTCGACATTCACCTGGCGCGCCTGCGCCACGGACAAGCCCCAGGCGAACTGCGCGCCGAGATGAAACACCACGGCCGCCTGACGCACCTGCTCGCGCGCCGCGGCATCCAGGCCCAACCCCGGCTTGCCCAGGTCGCCGGTCACGGCGCCGAGCAACTGGCCATTGCCGCCCAGCCTGTCGACCTGCCCACGCAGCGCCGGCAAGGCCGCGGGCGAACGCAGCAATAACGTCACCGGATGCCCGTTGCGGGTCAGACTGGCCACCAAATGCTGGCCGATAAAACCGCTGCCGCCGGTTACAAAACACTGCTTATGCATAATTGAGCCACCTGAGAAATAAATGACTCCAGCAGGCTAAACTGTCGAGCATACTCGACAGTCAAGAGGCAATTTGGATGCGCATTGGCGAACTGGAAAAACACAGCGGGGCCAGCCGCCACACCCTGCGCTACTACGAAAGCCTGGGCCTGATCAGCGCCCAGCGGCGCGCCAACAATTATCGTGAGTACAGCCCACAGACCTTGAGCGACCTGGGCTTTATCCAACAGGCGCAGAACATGGGGTTTTCCCTCGGCGAGATAGGCGAAATTCTCCAAGCACGCCGCGAGCAGCAGCTGGACTGTGCCCAAGGGGCGCTGCTGGTGGCGAAAAAGCTCGCCGAGGTGGAGCAGAAGATTGCCGACTTGCACAAGCTGCGCGCCTTCCTGCGCAGCGAACAACAACGCCTAGAAGCCAGCGCCGCCGCCCAGGCGGCAATGCGTGCGCAAGCATAGCTGGCGCAGTGCCAGCAGCGCCTAGCCTATCGCCGCAATCGGCCGTATGCTGATCACCACTGCGCCGAGCAACACGGCGACCCGCCCCGAGCCAAGCAGCCGAGCGGCTCGCCTACGCTCAAGCAGCGGGACAAACACCCCAGCCCCCGGACGGGCCATCACCTAGACTGCAATAGCTCGCCCGCCGGGAGAAAGACCGATGTTCCCACTCAACTGGATAGCCCGCCTGCTTCTCCTCAGCCTGCTGCTTGCCGGCAGCGTCTCCAGCATGGCGGCCACCGTAACCATGGCCTTCGGCGAGAAGATTCCGCCTTTTTGCTTTCCAGAAAGCGACAGCGGCATCGAATTGGAAGTGATAGGCGAGGCCCTGGGCTTTCGCGGACATAAACTCGAGCCGCGCTACTTTCCGCTGGCCCGAGTGCCCCTGGCCTTCCGCCGCGGCGAGGTGGATGCCGCCATGACCGACCTGGGCCAGGACCTGGGCGAAGCCGGCGCTCACTACGGCAACCCGGCGGTGATCTATTACAACGTCTTCGTCAGCCTGAAAAGCCGCCACCTCGACATCAAAAAGCCCGAGGACATCAAGGGCCTCAGCGTGGTGGCCTTCCAGGGCGCCGCCCAGCGCTATCCCGAGTGGCTGGCCGACAGCCAGAAGGATGGCCTGTACTTCGAGCAGAACAATCAGGAACTGCAGGTGCTCGGCCTGAACAAGGGCCGCTACGATCTGGTGCTCAGCGATCGCAGCATCTATCGCTACTTCGAGTTGCTGCTCGAACGCACCAGCCTATTCAAGGCCAAGAGCATCGACATGCACCAATTCACCGAGGAAGACCCGCAGAACTACCGGCCCGTGTTCCGCGACCCGCAGATCCGCGACGACTTCAATGCAGGCCTCGAACAGCTCAAGGCCAGCGGCCGTTATCAGGCGATCTACGACCACTACCTAAAGCAGTAATGCTCGCGCGATAGCGCAGGCATTCAGTCCGCCAGGGTAAACCCATCCGCATCCCGATACGCCGGGAAACGCTCACGGTAGGCCGCCAACTCCGCGGCCTTGAGCGTGACGCGAAACACCCCATCCGCCGCTCCAGGCTCCAGCAGCGGCTCGCCCTGGAAGTCCAGCACCTGGCTGTCACCGCTGTAGGCATGGCCCTTGCCGTCCTGGCCGACGCGGTTTACCGCCGCGACATAACAGAGGTTCTCGATGGCCCGCGCCGGCAATAGGCGGTTCCAATGGTTGCGCCGCGCCGCCGGCCAGTTGGCGGTATACAGCAGCAGATCGGTGCCGTGCGGATCACGGCTCCACAGCGGGAAACGCAGGTCGTAGCAGATCAGCGGACGGACCCGCCAACCCTTCAGCTCCAGCAGCACCTGCTGCTCGCCAGCGCTGTAGTGCTGGTGCTCGCCGGCCATACGAAACAGATGGCGCTTGTCGTAATGCGCCAGGCTGCCGTCCGGGCGCGCCCACAGCAGGCGATTGCGGTAACTGCCGTCACGCGCCTGGATAATCAGGCTGCCGGCTATCACCGCCTGCAGCTGCCTGGCCTGGGCACAGAGCCACTGGCTGGTCGGGCCATCCTCGGGCTCGGCCAGGGCTGCCGACTCCATGGAAAATCCGGTGCTGAACATCTCCGGCAGCACCACCAGGTCGGCGCCCCGGGCCTGCTGGAGCAACGCCTGGAAATGCGCGCGATTGGCGGCGGGGTCCTGCCAGGCCAGTTCGGTCTGGATCAGGACCAGCTCGAGATCGGGCAATTGGCTTATATCGCGCATAATTTTTCCGCCGCCTGGCCCAGGGTTTCCTCTCGTTTGGCGAAACAGAAACGCAGCAGTCGCAGGTCCTGGGGCGGCTGTTGATAGAACACCGACACCGGAATGGCCGCTACGCCATGCTCGCGAGTCAGCCATTCGGCCATGGCCACATCGTCGAGGTCGGTACGGATCGCCGAATAATCGACCAACTGGAAATAGGTCCCGCTGGTACGCGTAAAGCCGAAGCGCGAGTCGGCCAGCAGGTCGCAGAACAGATCGCGCTTGGCCTGGTAGAAGGCCGGCAGCTCTTCGACATGCTCCGGGTGCTCGGCCATATAGTCGGCCAACGCCCATTGCAGCGGCGTCACTCCACAGAAACTGACGTACTGATGGACCTTGCGCAGCTCGACGCTCAAGGCCGGCGGCGCCACCACATAGCCGGTCTTCCAGCCGGTAACGTGGTAGGTCTTGCCGAAGGAGCTGACCACGAAGGCGCGCCGATACAACTCCTCATGAGCCAGCACGCTGGCATGCTGGACGCCATCGAACACCAGATGCTCGTAGACCTCATCGCTGATCAGGTAGATATCGCGATCGCGAATCAGCGCCGCCAACTGATCCAGCTCGGCTCGCGAGATCAGCGCTCCACTGGGGTTATGCGGACTGTTGAGGATGATCAGGCGGATCTTGTCGCTCAGCGCCTCGCCCAGGCGCTGCCAATCGATGGTGAAATCCGGCAAAGCCAGCGGCACATGCACGCAGCGCCCGCCGGCCAGCTGCACCGAGGGCTCATAGCTGTCGTAGCAGGGGTCGAAGACTATGACTTCATCACCCGGCTGGATCAGCGCCTGGATCGCGCAGAAGATCCCCTGGGTCGCCCCCGGGACGATGGTGACTTCAGTATCGGCACTGACAGTGCGGCCATAGCTGCGGGCAACCTTGGCCGCCACCTGCTCGCGCAGCGCCGGCAGGCCGGTCATGGGCGCGTACTGGTTATGCCCAGCGGCAATATGCCGACCTACCGCATCGCGCAAGCCTTGCGGGCCATCGAAGTCGGGGAAACCCTGGGACAGGTTGAGCGCGCCGGTTTCCACGGCTAGCTGCGACATACGGGTGAAGATGGTGGTGCCGACATTCGGCAGTTTGCTGATAATCATGCTGACTCCAAGCCGGCCCGATGCTGGGCTTCGTGGTGCTCGGCGCAACCGACAAAGCTGGCGGCCAGAGCGCTAGTGATGCGGCAGGATAGCCGATCGAGCAGAAACGCAAAAGGCACCCGAAGGTGCCTTTATAGAGCGCTCTAGCCCAAACTTAGCGCTTGTCTTTGCGCTTCTTCTCGGCCTTTTTGTGGTGGCTCATCAAGCGGCGTTTCTTGTTCACCTGACGATCCGTGAGGGTGTTCTTGTTGCCCTCATACGGGTTCTCGCCACCCTTGAACTCGATGCGGATCGGCGTGCCGACCAGCTTGAGTACGCGGCGGTAGGTGTTTTCCAAGTAACGGATATAGGACTTGGGTACCGCATCGACCTGGTTGCCGTGAATCACGATCAGCGGCGGGTTGGCGCCACCCAGGTGGGCATAGCGCAGCTTGATGCGGCGGTTGTTGACCATGGGCGGCGCATGATCGCCGACTGCGTCTTCGAGAATCTGGGTCAGGCGGTTGGTCGGCCAGCGGGTGATCGCCGACTTGAACGAGGCCTGCACCGACTTGTACAGGTTGCCCACACCGGTGCCGTGCAACGCGGAGATAAAGTGGATGTCGGCGAAGTCGACGAAGAACAGCCGACGCTGCAACTCGACCTTCACGTAGTCGCGCTCGCTGGGCTCCATGCCGTCCCATTTGTTCAGGGCGATCACCAGGGCGCGACCGCTTTCCAACACGAAACCGAGCAGGTTGAGGTCATGGTCGACCACCCCTTCGCGGGCGTCCATGACAAACACCACGACGTTGGAGTCCTGGATCGCCTGCAGGGTTTTCACCACCGAGAACTTTTCCACCGCCTCGAAGATCTTGCCGCGGCGGCGCACGCCGGCGGTGTCGATCAGGGTGTACTTCTCCTCGTCGCGCTCGAACGGGATATAGATGCTGTCGCGGGTAGTGCCAGGCTGGTCATAGACGATCACCCGGTCTTCACCGAGCATGCGGTTGACCAGGGTCGATTTGCCGACGTTGGGCCGGCCAATGATCGCCAGCTTGATCCCGTCCTTCTCACTCGGGCCGGGAATGCGCTTGGCTTCCTGACCTTCGAGGACGACTTCCTCTTCCTCACCCTCTTCCGGCTCGGTGGCATCCTTGGGGAAGGAGCCCAAGACGGCTTCGAGCATCTGGGTGATGCCGCGGCCATGGGCACCGGCAATCGGCAGGGACTCACCCATGCCCATGCTGGAGAATTCGGCGCGGGCCAGGTCGGTGTCGATGTTGTCGACCTTGTTGATGACCAGGAAGCTGCGCTTGTTACGCCGACGCAGGTGCTCGCCAATCATCTGATCGGAGGCGGACAACCCGGCGCGGGCGTCCACCAGGAACAACACGGCATCGGCCTCTTCGATGGCCTGCAGCGATTGCTCGGCCATCTTCGCGTCGATGCCTTCCTCGTCACCGGAGATACCACCGGTGTCGATGACGATATAGGTTCGCCCCTGCCACTTGGCCTCGCCGTATTGACGATCACGGGTCAGACCAGACAGGTCGCCGACAATCGCGTCACGGGACTTGGTCAAGCGGTTAAACAGGGTGGACTTGCCGACGTTCGGACGGCCCACCAGGGCAATTACGGGAACCATTAGGCTCTCCACTTCGTTATTTCAGAAAATACAAAAGCCGCTGCATGGGCAGCGGCCGGAATTCATTGCACTGGCCAGGCTGCACAGCTTGATTGCTGTGCAGCATAGCCAAGCCCGTTAGCAGTGGGTCACTTGATGGTCAGAGCCACCAGGTTACCGCCATTGCCGTAGGCATACAGCCAATCACCCACCACCAACGGACGAGCGCGCAGGCCATCGCTGTCGATGCGCTCGCGGCCGACGAAACGGCCATCCACCTGGCTGACTAGGTGCAGGTAACCTTCCAGGTCACCGAAGGCTACGTAGCTGGAAAACACTTCCGGCGCCGACAGCTGGCGACGGGCCAGCGCATCGTTGCTCCACAGAGCCGAGGCGGAACGCTCATCGATGCCTTCCACTGTGCCGTTGGCCAGGCTGACGTAGACGTTGCCGAAACCCTGGGCGACGCCGACCGAACTGGAAGCCTCGCGCTGCCAGAGAATGCGGCCGCTTTCCAGGTCCAGCGCGGCGACACGGCCCTGGTAGCTGACGGCATACAGGGTGCCGGCAGACAGCAGCAGGCCACCGTCGATATCCACCACCCGCTCCAGCTCGGAACGGCCCTGAGGAATGGCCATGCGCTGTTCCCAAACGGGGATACCGCGCTGCGCATCCAGAGCAATTACCTTGCCGGTGGACAGGCCGGCAATCGCCAGACGGTTGGTCAGTACCGGGCTACCGGTGCCGCGCAGGGTCAGTACGGCCGGGGTGTTCTCGAAAATCCAGCGTTGCTCGCCGCTGTTCATGTCCAAGGCGATCAGGCGATCGTCCTGGGTCTGTACCAGCACCACATCGCCATTCAGCGCCGGCGCCGCCAGCACTTCACTGGTCACCCGCGCACGCCACTTTTCCTCACCGGAGCTGGCGTCCAGGGCGATTATTTCGCCTTTCAGGGTGCCAACCACGACCAGGCCGTAGCCGGCTGCAACGGCGCCGGAAACCGGCAATTCCAGCTCGGTTTTCCAGATCACGTCGCCATTCATGCGGTCCAGCGCCATCACCAGGCCTTCGACGTCCGCGGCATAGATGCGCTCGCCGTCGACTACCGGGACCAGCATATTGAAGGTTTCACCCTGGCCATCGCCAATCGAGCGACTCCACTCCTCATGCAATACGACTTCTTCTTCGAAGTCAGGCAGGTCGGCCGGCGGCAGTTCCTTTTTGCTATTGCTGCTGCAACCCACAACCATTACGGCCAAGGCCAGCAGTGCGGCATTCTTCCAGCGCATCACGTCACGCATCCCCTTTTGCCAGGTCATCCAGCTTCATTTGCAAACCGCCAACGGCTGCGTCTTCCGACAGCGCGGCCTTGGCTTTCTCATAGGCGGCATGGGCTTCGTCGTTACGCCCAAGCTGGACCAGCAGATCACCCTTGAGCTCTTCGCGGCTGGCGGCAAAAGCCGGCTCAACCTTGGTGTCCAACAACTGCAGCGCCGCTTCGGCCTTGTCCTGGGCAGCCAGTACGCGGGCCAGACGCTGACGCGCCAACTCCGCCAGATTGTCATCGGCCGGCTTATCGACTATCACCTGCAATTCGCTGGCAGCGTCATCCAGCTTGCCGGCCTCGACCGCTACCTTGGCGACGAACAGGCTGCCGTACTGGGCGTAGTGGGTGCCGGAGAAATCACTTTTGAGCTTGTTGGCCAGCTCGGCCACTTTACCGGCATCCGGCATACCGCTCGGGTCCAGAGCGGCTTCCAGCAGTTGCTGATACAGCAGCGAAGCACCCTGGGACTGGCTGGCCTGGTACCTCTGCCAGCCCTGCCAGCCGAAGACGACTACCAACGCCAGCGCAACGCCTGTGAGCAACGGCATGCCATTGCGCTGCCACCAGTCCTTGATTACCGCCAGCTCTTCTTCATCGGTACGCGAAACCACCCCAGTACTCCTATTCGCTAAATCACTTAACAGGCCGCTGAAAAACTACTGCGCTAGGCTATGCGGCGTTGAAATCAACCTCGGAATGCTCATGTACAGCTCGTACACTCCGCTTCCTCGGCTGATTTCGCCTTGCCTAACCGTCGCTCGCTACGTTTTTCAACGGCCTGTATTAACCCTGCTTGGTGCAGGTTGCCAGATGCTCGGCCAATGCCGACCAGGCGATACTTTGTTGCTCACCCTGATCGCGCAGCGGCTTGCAACCTACCACTTGCTGGGCCAGTTCGTCTTCACCCAAGACCAGTGCATAGAGCGCCCCGCTCTTATCGGCCTTCTTCAATTGACTCTTGAAACTGCCCGCGCCGGCATTCAGCTGCAAACGCAGCCCCGGCAGCTGATCGCGCAGGCGCTCGGCCATGACCAGGGCCGCCAGCTCTGCGGGCTCACCAAAGGCGCACAGATAGACATCGACCTGACGGGCAATTTCGGCCGGTACTTTACCTAGAGTTTCGAGCAACAGCACCAAGCGTTCGATACCCATGGCAAAACCTACGCCAGGGGTCGGCTTGCCGCCCATCTGCTCGACCAGGCCGTCGTAGCGGCCGCCGGCACAGACAGTGCCTTGGGAGCCGAGCTGGTCGGTGACCCACTCGAACACCGTCTTGCTGTAGTAATCCAGGCCACGCACCAGCTTGGGGTTGATCACATAAGGCACGCCGGCAGCGTCCAGACGGGCCTTCAGGCCCTCGAAGTGGACACGCGACTCTTCGTCCAGATAATCCGCCATCTTCGGCGCATCGGCCAGCAGCGCCTGGGTTTCCGGAGCCTTGCTGTCGAGCACGCGCAGCGGGTTGCTGGTCAGGCGGCGACGGCTGTCTTCATCGAGCTGGTCGGCACGGGCACTGAGGTACTCGACCAGAGCATCGCGGTACAGCGCACGCGCCGCGCTGGTGCCCAGGCTATTGAGTTCCAGGGTGACCGCATCACGAATACCGAGCAGGCCCCACAGGCGCCAGGTCAGGATGATCAGTTCGGCATCGATATCCGGGCCGTCGATATTGAAGACTTCAACACCGATCTGGTGGAACTGGCGGTAGCGACCCTTCTGCGGCCGCTCGTGGCGGAACATCGGGCCGATATACCAGAGCTTCTGGGTCTGCCCGCCGCCCGCCAAGCCATGCTCGAGCACGGCGCGCACGCAGGCCGCGGTGCCTTCCGGGCGCAGGGTCAGGGAGTCGCCATTGCGATCCTCGAAGGTGTACATCTCTTTTTCGACTATGTCGGTGACTTCACCGATGGAGCGCTTGAACAGCTCGGTGAACTCGACGATGGGCATGCGCATCTGCCGATAGCCGTAGCCATCCAGCAGACTGCCCACAGTACCTTCGAAATAGCGCCAAAGCGGAGTTTGCTCGGGCAGGATGTCGTTCATGCCACGAATGGCTTGCAGGGACTTGCTCAATTCAATTCCTTAACGGTGTTAACTGCGCGCGATAACCGCGGCGTCAGCAGCGACCTTGTCGGCCGCTTTCTGGCGGATCAGCTTTTCCAGCTCATCCACCAGGTTGTCATTACCGAGCTTCTTCGCCGGCTTGCCGTCGATATAGATCAAGTTGTTCGGCGAGCCACCGGTCAGGCCGATATGCGCCTCCTTGGCTTCCCCTGGACCGTTGACCACACAACCGATCACCGCCACATCCAGCGGCACCAGCAGGTCTTCGACCCGGGCTTCCAGCTCGTTCATGGTCTTGACCACATCGAAGTTCTGCCGCGAGCAACTCGGGCAGGCGATAAAGTTGATGCCACGGGAGCGCAGGCGCAGCGACTTGAGGATATCGAAGCCGACCTTGATCTCTTCCACCGGATCGGCGGCCAGGGAGATGCGGATGGTATCGCCAATGCCTTCGGCCAGCAGCATACCCAGGCCCACCGCCGACTTCACCGTGCCGGAACGCAGGCCTCCGGCTTCGGTGATACCCAGGTGCAGCGGCTGCTCGATCTGCTTGGACAGCAGGCGGTACGCCTCCACCGCCATAAACACATCGGAAGCCTTAACGCTGACCTTGAAGTCGGGGAAATTCAGACGATCCAGGTGTTCGACATGGCGCAGCGCCGACTCGACCAGCGCGGCTGGGGTCGGTTCACCGTATTTCTTCTGCAGGTCTTTTTCCAGGGAGCCGGCATTGACCCCGATACGGATCGGAATGCCTTTGTCACGAGCGGCCTCGACCACGGCGCGCACCCGGTCTGCCCGGCCGATATTGCCCGGATTGATGCGCAGGCAATCGACACCCAGTTCGGCCACGCGCAGGGCGATCTGGTAGTCGAAGTGGATATCAGCCACCAGCGGTACCCGAACCTGCTGCTTGATCTTGCCGAAAGCCTCGGCGGCGTCCATATCCGGCACCGATACCCGCACTATGTCGGCACCGGCATCTTCCAGACGACGGATCTGCGCCACGGTCGCGGCCACATCGTTGGTATCGCTGTTGGTCATGCTCTGCACGGCGATGGGCGCATCGCCGCCCACGGGCACCGAGCCCACCCAGATTTTTCGCGTCAAACGGCGCTTGATCGGCGACTCACAATGCATGCTAGAGCCCACCCAACTTCAGACGGGCGGTTTCACCGGAAACAAAAGGCGCCACATCGACCACAGCACCGTTGTAGCTCACCTGGGCGCCCCGGGCGTAGCCCAAGCGCAGCTCGAATGGCGGCTTGCCAGCCAGTTCCAGGGTATCGCCCTTGCGCTTCAAGGCACTGAACAGCACCTTGCCAGTGGCATCGGTCAACTGAGTCCAGCAATCGGCACTGTAGGTCACACTGACCCGCGCCTCACCGACCGCGACTGGTGCAGGTTGAGCGACAGCTGCCTGAGGCGCAGCAGCAACCGGCTGCTCTGCTGCGGCGACGAGTTCAGTGGCCGCGCTTGCAGTGACTGCGGGTTGCGCAACAGACGCAGCTGGCACTGCATCCTCGGCCTGGGGCAGAGCTTCTGGCTGAGCCTCGCTAACCGCCTCCGCCTCAGGCAGCACGGGTGCAATCAATTCGCTGTCGCCTTGAGCGGCCAGCACGGCTTGGTCCTCCAGCTCATCAAACTGATGAATCTGGGTGGTGCCATCCGCACCCTCAACCTCAACCTGCTCAATGCTGGTCACAGCCGAGTCTTTGCCGCTTAGTTCGGCCTGTTCCTGCCACCAGTAAAAACCCAAGCCCGCCAACGCCAGCAGCAACACAAAGCTGACCATGCGCAGCACGCGCTGTGAATAGCTCATCGGCTCTTCGATACGACCCAGACTGTGCACACTGCTGCCTGCCGCGTCGCTTCCAGTGAACTGATCGAACTCCAGCACCAGGCGGTTCTGATCTATATCCAGCAATTTGGCATAGGCGCGCACGTAACCGCGGGCAAAGGTATGCCCAGGCAACTTATCGAATGCCCCCAACTCGATCTGGCTGAGGCGCTGCGGTGTCAGGTTGAGCTGGGCAGCCACCTCGGCGATGGTCCAGCCACGGCTCTCACGAGCCTTGCGCAAGGACTCGCCCGGATTGCTGCGGGGAACTGCTAGCACTTCTGGATGCGCCGCTTTCATCATTGCTCCGACAGGTATTGCTGATATTCCGGCGTACCGGGATAAAGACGTTTTAACTGCAAGCCCAGGCTCGCGGCATTGTCACGATCCTCGAAAATTCTCGCCAAACGCGTGCCCAACAGCAGGCTACGGGCATTCTGCTCGGAGAGTGCCTTGTAACTCTCGTAATAGCTGCGCGCCGGCACATAGTCCTTGTCCTCATAGGACAGCACGGCCATTTCCAGCAGTGCGCGAGGCTGACGGCTATTAAGGCGCAGAGAGCGCTCGAAATAGGTCTTGGCCTGGTCGCGCTGCTGGAGTTTCAACGAGGTCAAACCGAGGTTCTCAAACACCCGCGAACGCTCAGGATAAAGATTGTCCTGAGCGGCCTGCTGATAGCGCTCAAAGGCTTCGTCATAGCGTTTCTGCTCGAACAGAAAACTGCCGTAATTATTCAGCAGACGGGCATCACCACCTCGCTGCGAGAGGGCCTTGCGGTAGTGCTCATCCGCCAGTTTGGGTTCCATTTCAATCTGGAATACCAGAGCCAGGGCGGCATGGGCATCGGCGTTTGAAGGGTCCAGCTCCAGGGCTTTTTTCAACGGCACCTTGGCGCGCTCGGTGGCACCTCGCTGCAAGTAGCCTAGGCCTAGCTGGGTGTAGGCATCGCGAGCCTCGTCTCGGCCTTTGTCGGTTTTCATGGGATCGACATTACCCGTCGAAACACAACCGACCAACAGGCTGGCAATCACTAGTAACAGCGCAGGACGCAAGGTCATGGGTATCCTCCCCTAAGTTCGATTGACGACAGAACTCGGCGTTTCAGCCTCGCTACTCAGTTGACGCACCGCAATATAGCGTTCGCTTCTACGGGTACGATCCATAACCTGGCCAACCAACTGGCCACAGGCCGCATCGATGTCCTCGCCGCGCGTGGTGCGCACTGTGACATTGTGCCCGGCTTTGTGCAGCAGGTCCTGGAAACGGCGAATGGCGTTATTGCTCGGCCGCTCGTACCCCGAGTGGGGGAAGGGATTAAACGGAATCAGGTTGATCTTGCAAGGCACATCTTTGAGAAGTGCGATCATTTCCTCAGCGTGCTCAGGCTTATCGTTTACATCCTTGAGCAAGGTGTACTCGATGGTCAGCACAC
>NZ_JAUYNP010000017.1 GCF_030696055.1 Pseudomonas sp.
TAGCCGCGATCGAGATCACCAGCCCCGGGGCCAAGCTCGGCGATATCACCACCGACCTGATCGGCCGCCGCGGCCAGGTGCTCGGCACCGAGAGCCTGTCGCAGAGCATGGCGTTGATCCGCGGTCAGGTGCCGCTGGCCGAGCTGGACGGCTACGGCGGCCGGCTCAAGTCGATCACCGCCGGTCAGGGCGCCTACAGCCTGGTGCTGAGCCACTACAACCCGGTGCCGCAGGAGCTGCAGCAGCGCCTGGCCAGCGGCTATAAAGCGGTGCAGGAAGAGGACTAACAGGCCGTTGCAAGACGGCCTGTTAAGCTTTTGTAGGGTGGGGCGCCTGGCCACGGGCTATCTGTCACTGCGTAGTCATTGGCGCCGTAACCCACCAAATGGTAATAGGCGATTACCGCTTGGTGGGTTACGTGGCGCACCAATACAGTAGTTGCCGCTCCCCCCCTGCTCGCCGCCACCCACCCTACGAATCTGTTTTTAACGCCGGATGGCCGACGCGCAGCAGATCGTCAGCCGGTTCTTAGAGCCTGTTCAATGTCTCGCGAGCTAGAGCCATGCAAGGCAAAAACAGGCGAGGAAGCGGAGTTTACGAGCTGTAAATGAGCATTCCGAGCCTGTTTTTAACGCAGCAGGGCCGACGCGCAGCAGACTATGAACAGGCTCTTAGCCCAGCAAGCCTTCACTCTGCATGGCCTTCTGCACCGCCGGCCGCGCGCCTATGCGCTGCAGATAGCCCTGCAGCTCCTCGGTGTTCGGCAACTCGATCTTGAGATAGGGCGCCCAGCCCGAGAGGACGAACAGGTAGGCATCCGCGGCGCTGAAGCTGTCGCCGCTCAAGAACTGCTTGCCGCGCAGCTGCTCGGAGATCCAGCTGAATTTCTTCTGCAGACGGCTGGCGAAGATCGCCTTGCTCGCCGCGTCCAGATTCGGGTTGAACAGGGGCCCGAAGGCTTGGTGCAACTCCGAGTTGAGGTAGCACTGCCACTCCATCACCCGGTAGCGCGCCATGCTCCCGGCGGCCGGCATCAGCTCGGTATTGCCGGCCTTGTCGCAGACATACTGGGCGATCACCGGGCCCTCGCTCAACCGCTCACCGTTGTCCAGTTGCAACAACGGCACATAGCCCTTGGGGTTGATGCCGTAGAAGTCGGCGCCGCTCTCGGTCTTGTGGGTCGCGGTGTCGACACGCTCGAGGCTAAAGGGTAAGCCGCATTCCTGCAGGATTATATGGATGGTCAGCGAACAGGCACCGGGGGAGTAATAAAGCTTCATGGCTAGGACTCCGTAGCTATAAATGGCAGCCCATGGAGCGGGCTGGACGCGTGCGCTGCCAGAAGCCTTCCCGGCAACGTTCGCGCGCGACCCGCTTCAGCCTAGATCAGTCCTGCGCAAGTACCGTAAAAAACCTCAGAACCTGTTTACGATCTCGCGAGCTAGAGCCAGACAAGGCAAAAACAGCCGAGGAAGCGCAGTTTACGAGCTGTAAATGAGCATTCCGAGGCTGTTTTTAACGCCGGATGGCCGACGCGCAGCAGACCGTAAACAGATTCTCAGTACTCGATCACCACATCGCCCTGAGGCACGCTGCAGCACGACAGGATATAGCCCTCGGCGACGTCCTCGTCGGTGATCCCGCCGTTGTGTTCCATGCTCACCTCGCCGGCCGTCTTCATCACCTTGCAGGTGCCGCAGATGCCCATGCCACACGCCTTGGGAATATGCAGGCCGAGCTTGGCGGCGGCGGCATGCACGGTCTCGCCGGGGGCCACGCGAATGCTCTTGCCGGTGTTGGTGAACGCCACCTGGTGCAGGTCGGCGGCATCCACCTCGCCGGCCTCGGCGGCCTGTTCGGCATGTTCCAGGGCGTCGGCGCGGGCTTCCGGCGGCGTGGCGCCGAAGGATTCCTCGTGGTAGCGGCGCATGTCGAAGCCGTTGGCTTCCAGCAGGCGCTTGACCGCGTGCATATAGGGGGTCGGCCCGCAGCAGAAGACTTCGCGCTGCATAAAGTCCGGGGCGATCAGCTCGAGCATCTTCTGGTTCAGATAGCCGCGATAGCCGGACCAGGTCTCGCCTATCTCGTACTTCTCGCAGATCAGGTGCAGCTTGAAGTTGTCGATGCGCGAGGCCATATGGCGCAGCTCGCGGTGGTAGATGATGTCCTTGGGCGTGCGCGCGCTGTGCACGAAGACCATATCGACGTTGCCGTTGGTGTCGAAGAACCAGCGCGACATGGACATCACCGGGGTGATGCCGACGCCGCCGCTGAGGAACAGCACCTTGTCTGCCTGAAAATCTATGGCGTTGAACAGCCCGACCGGGCCGTGCACCGGCAGCACGTCGCCTTCTTTCAGGTTGTCGTGCAGCCAGTTGGAAACCTTGCCGCCCGGCACGCGCTTGATGGTCAGCGAGAAGCTGTAGGGCACCGAGGGCGAGCTGGAAATGGTGTAGGAGCGCATGATCGGCACACCGTCGATCTCCAGTTCCAGGGTGACGAACTGCCCCGGCTTGAAGAAGAACACCATCGGCTGGTCGGCCATAAAACAGAAGGTGCGCACATCCCAGGTTTCCTGGAGGGCTTTGACGCAGCGCACCAGATGG
>NZ_JAUYNP010000018.1 GCF_030696055.1 Pseudomonas sp.
CGAAGATATCCAGCATCGACCAGCGCCCGATCCATTCGATAAAGCGGTACATCAAGATACGTTGACGCGCGGACATCGGCTGATGCCGCTGTATCGAGTAAAGCAGCAGCCCAATGCCAACCAGTTTAAAGGTCGGCACCAGAATGCTGGCCACGAAGACCACGGCGGCAATCGGCAACATGCCGTAGTTCACCAGTTCGATCACCCCCGACATGATGGTGTCGGACTGCCCCTTGCCCAGGGAATTGACCGTCATGATCGGCAACAGGTTAGCCGGGATGTACAGAATGGCTGCGGTCAGCAGCAAGGCCCAGGTACGCGCCAGACTGTTTGGCCGCCGCGCATGCAGGGGGCCGCCACAGCGCGAACAGAATTGCTTAGCCGCATCAGCCTGTATGGGGTTGAGCTGATGGCATTCGTGGCAAATCAGCAATCCCGCATCAATCGCCCGCATGCCCATCCTCCCCTGACAGCGCTTCCCAGATTTGATGGGGCGACATGGTCACTTCGAGCCACACCTGCACCAACAGCAAGGCAATAAAACACAGCAGACCCAGGCCCAGGCTCACATCGGCCAAATCGGCCAACTTGACCAGCGCCACCAGAATGCCCATCAGATAGACCTCGAGCATGCCCCAGTCGCGCAGGTGGTGATAAATCCGGTAGAGCAACAATCCATAACTGCGACCAATATCCAGACGGATGCTCAACAGCACGGCGAACTGGCACAGCAGCTTGAGCAGCGGCACCGCCATGCTGCAGAGGAACACCACCACCGCGACACCTTGCATGCCGCTGTTGTAGAGGCCGAGGACCCCACTCCAGACCGTGTCTTCGCTGGCCTGCCCGAGCAGATTGAGCTGCATGATCGGTAAGAAATTCGCCGGCAGATAGAGCAGCAGCGCGGCGACCACCAAGGCCATGCTGCGGCGCAGCACCTGATGGCGATGGGTATAGAGCTCATAACCACAACGCGGGCACTCAACCCTTTCACCCTGTTCAGGTGCAGGTTTGCGCAGCAGCAGATCGCACTCGTGGCAGGCAATCAGCTGCTCAAGCGGAAGCTGGTGGGGCGCTGCAGGAGGTGCCTGATCAGCCATATTAAGAGGCTCAAGTAAAAGTGCGCTTATTCTAATCGAGCATAGACTCAGCCGCTTATCACACTCAGCCCGCGCCCGGCCATTTCTGCGTAGTTTCCGCGACGCATAGTAAAACCCCCGACCAGTTTCCTGATCGGGGGTTTTGGTATAGGTGCTTGACGATGACCTACTCTCACATGGGGAAACCCCACACTACCATCGGCGATGCATCGTTTCACTA
>NZ_JAUYNP010000021.1 GCF_030696055.1 Pseudomonas sp.
CTGTGCAAGAAGAACGCCTCCATTTCCGGCGCCGAAGTCGGCTGCCAGGGCGAGGTCGGTTCGGCCTGCGCCATGGCCGCGGCCGGATTGGCGGAAATCCTCGGCGCCACCCCGGAACAGCTGGAAAACGCCGCCGAGATCGGCCTGGAACATAACCTCGGCCTGACCTGCGATCCGGTCGGCGGCCTGGTGCAGGTGCCGTGCATCGAGCGCAACGCCATCGCCGCGGTCAAGGCGATCAATGCCGCGCAGATGGCCTTGCGCGGCGACGGCCAGCACTTCATCTCCCTGGATCGGGTGATCCGCACCATGCGCGACACCGGCGCCGATATGCACGACAAGTACAAGGAAACCTCCCGCGGCGGCCTGGCGGTCAGCGCCATCGAGTGTTAAGGCCGACCCGCTTGTAGTCGCGGGGTCTGACCTGTTTTGTTCACCCAGGTGGCGCGTGCCAGTTTTTGGTGCGCGTTTTCCCGCCCGCCGCGGCTGGCCTGGGTGACTCGCTAGTCACGGATGCGCCGTAGCAGCGTTACCCCCGATTTATTCCCTCGCGTAGCGGGGTGACAATTTGTCGCCCACCCAGTGCTACCGAAATGCTCAAACGCCCAAACCCCGGGCGTTTGCAGTCGCAATCAGAATGCTTCTGTCGCTCCTGCCAAAGCCTTGTGCACAGGCCTTGGATGTCCTCGCGTATTTTTAATTGAACGACCAATCAATTTAGGCATGACCTTTGCGTTGTCATCCCTGCCTATCTGGGGTTGTCGTACGCCAGAACTACAATTAAGAGCCTCTCCATAAGGGCTCAACACCGTGCTTTGCTTAGCGTGAGGGTTTCATCGATGTCACAGCTCAACCACGGGGCACAACCCCAGCCTTGCGTAGCCCAGTCCATCGGCTTTCTGTTGCTGGACAACTTCACCCTGATTTCCCTGGCCTCGGCGGTCGAACCGCTGCGCATGGCCAACCAGCTGTCCGGCAAGGAGCTGTACCGCTGGCACACCCTGACGCAGAGCGGCCTGCCGGTAAACGCCAGCGACGGCCTGCAGATCACCCCGGACGCCGGCCTGGCCAACGCGCCGCGCCTGGATGCGGTGATAGTCTGCGGCGGCGTGGATATCCAGCACAGCGTTACCCGCGAGCATGTGCAGTGGTTGCAAAGCCAGGCACGCCACGGTGCCCAGTTGGGTGCGGTGTGCACCGGCAGCTGGGCGCTGGCCAAGGCCGGGCTGCTGGACGGCTTCGATTGCAGCGTGCACTGGGAATGTCTGGCCTCCATGCAGGAAGCCTTTCCCCGCGCCGCGGTCAGCACCCGCCTGTTCTCCATCGACCGTAATCGCCACACCTCGTCCGGCGGCACCGCGCCGATGGACATGATGCTGCACGTGATCGGCCGCGAGCATGGCCGCGAACTGGCGGCGGCGATCTCCGAGATGTTTATCTACGAACGCATCCGCAACGAGCAGGACCACCAGCGCGTGCCGCTCAAGCATATGCTCGGCACCAACCAGCCGAAGCTGCAGGAAATCGTCGCGCTGATGGAGGCCAACCTGGAGGAGCCGATCGACCTCGACCAGCTGGCCCTGTATGTCGATGTGTCGCGTCGCCAGCTGGAGCGCCTGTTCCAGAAATACCTGCACTGCTCGCCGTCGCGCTACTACCTCAAGCTGCGCCTGATCCGTGCGCGCCAGCTGCTCAAGCAGACCAGCATGTCGATTATCGAAGTGGCCTCGGTGTGCGGCTTCGTCTCCACCCCGCACTTCTCCAAGTGCTACCGCGAATACTTCGGCATCCCGCCGCGCGACGAACGCGCCGGGCAGAACGGCGCCAATGTGGTGGCCCTGCTGACCATGCCGGAAGACCTGATGCGTCCCTCCCCCTCGTCGGCCATGGCCGCGCTGACCCGCGCCCAGGGCGAATCGACCTTTGCCAGCGTACGGCTCTAGGCATAGTCGCTAGCAAGCAAAAGGGGCGCTTAAAGCGCTAATGCCAGTCAGTTAAGCTGACTGGCATTTTTATTTCTGATCGGATACTTCGACGATTTGAGCCTGATGGCGCGTGG
>NZ_JAUYNP010000024.1 GCF_030696055.1 Pseudomonas sp.
TGAAAAACCAACTCGATGACAGCAACCGCAGCGGCACCCTGATTGAGCTCGGCCTCGGAGTACTGGCCGCGCTGATTGGCTTGCTGCTGGTGTGGCTGATGGCGCGCAGCGTGACCAGACCGATCCTCGGCGTGGCGCACATGCTCGAAGACATCGCCAGCGGCCGCCTGCCGCATGCCTTACGGCGTTTTGCCACGGCCTACCCGCAGGTGGCCCTGGAGCTGGTGATAGACAACAGCGCCACCCTGGCCAGCCAGCTCAATAACGCCGAGCTGGACCTCGCCATCGGCGATGCCAGCTATTTCAGCGCCACCGCCTCGGCCCTGTGGCAACAACCGCTGCACTGGGTCGCGGCGCGCGGCTTCGATCTGCAGGCGCACGCCCAGGCCTTGCCGATAGTCGCGTTCGGCGGCAATTGCCTGTGGCAGGCGCAGGTGTTCGAGGCGCTCAAGCTGGCCGCGCGGCCCTGGCGGGTGGTGTGCACCAGCAACAGCCTGGCGGCGGTGCAGTCTGCGGTCGAGGCCGGACTCGGCATCGCGGTGCTGCTCAGGAGCAATATTCGCCCGGAGTCGATGCGCACGCTCAACGGCGAAGGCCTGCCCGAGGCGCCCCAGGTCAGCTTCGGCCTCTACGAACGCAGCCAGATCGACCCGGCGCCGGCGGTCAGCACCCTGCGCAACTTCCTGGCGGAGGAACTGCACGTGCAGCCGCCGCTAGCCGCAACGGCCACTCCGCAGCCCAGGGCATAAGCGTTTTACGGACTAAGAACCTGTTTACGATCTCGCGAGCTAGAGCGAGACAAGGCAAAAAAGCCGAAGAAGCGCAGTTTACGAGCTGTAAATGAGCATTCTGAGGCTGTTTTTAACGCGGTATCGCCGACGCGCAGCAGATCGTAAACAGGTTCTAAGCGCCGAGCGGCACTAGCAGTTGAACCAGCAAGCCCAGCATCGCGCAGACCGCCAGCACCTCGATCACCCCGCGCTTGAATCTGAGCAGGGCCAGCGCCGCGCCCAGGGCGATCAAGGCCGAGGGCCAGTCGAAATGGCCACCGAAGCCCTGGGGCCAGAGCACGTGGTAGGCGAAGAACAGCGCCAGGTTAAGGATCACCCCGACCACGGCGGCGGTGATGGCGGTCAGCGGCGCGGTGAACCGTAGGTCGCCGTGGGTCGATTCCACCAGCGGCCCGCCGGCGAGGATAAACAGGAAGGACGGCAGAAAGGTGAACCAGGTGACCAGGCAGGCCGCCAGCGCGCCGCTGGCAAAGGCCGAGTCGCCGCCGAACAGCGGCTGCAGATAAGCCCCGACAAACGCCACGAAGGCCACCACCATGATCAGCGGCCCCGGCGTGGTTTCGCCCAGGGCCAGGCCGTCGATCATCTGCGTCGGGCTCAGCCAGCCGTAGTGGCCGACCGCGCCCTGGTACACATAGGGCAGCACCGCATAGGCACCGCCGAAGGTCAGCAGCGCCGCCTTGGTAAAGAACCAGCCCATCTGGGTCAACGTACCGTGCCAACCGAACAGCGCGGTGAGCACGCCCATCGGCAGCATCCACAGCACGGCGCCGACCAGCAGCAGAAGCAGCAGGCGCGGCCAGCGGAAGCGCGCATGGGCGGGGGTTGGCGTGTCGTCATCGATCAGCGCCGGGCCGTAGGACTGCTTGGCCGCACCATGGCCGCCACCGATGCTGAACTGCTGCGGGGCGAAACGCCCGCCCAAATAGCCGATCGAGGCCGCGCCCAGCACTATCAGCGGGAAGGGGACATTCAAGGCGAAGATGGTCACGAAGGAGGCGCCGGCAATCGCCCACAGCCAGTTGTTCTTCAGCGCGCGCGAGCCAATGCGGTGAGCGGCCTGCAGCACTATGGCGGTCACCGCCGGCTTGATCCCGTAGAAGACCCCCGCCACCAGCTGTATATCGCCGAAGGCGATATATAGCCAGGACAGACCGATCAGGATAAACAGCGACGGCAGCACGAACAGCACCCCGGCTATCACCCCGCCCCAGGTGCGGTGCATCAGCCAGCCGATATAGGTGGCCAGCTGCTGCGCCTCCGGCCCCGGCAGCAACATGCAGTAATTCAGGGCATGCAGAAAGCGCCGTTCGGAGATCCAGCGCCGGCGCTCCACCAGCTCCTGATGCATGATGGCAATCTGCCCGGCCGGGCCGCCGAAGCTGATCAGACCGAGCTTGAGCCAGAACAGAAAAGCCTCGAACAGGCTGACCGCTGTCGGGGCTTGGGTGGCTGGCGGCGAATCGGACATGGACGCAGGCTCATCGAGGTTAAACGGCGGCAAAACTATAGCCCGCGACTATGACGAATGGCGCTGCGGCGCTCAAGCGGCCCGCCGATTTACGTATACTCTTCTAGCTAGAGCCTGCGGCTCTAAACCCTCCCTCAACCTGTCCGTGAAGCGTCCTGTGAAAATCCGTCATTCGATAGTAAGCCTGCTGCTGATCTGCAGTTGCGTTGTAGTTGCGTCGAACAGCCATGCCGCCACTAAACAACAGGAACTGGCCGCCGGCAGTGCCCTGCTGGTCGACCTGCAGACCAATCAAGTGCTCTATGAGCGCAACGCCGATGTGGTGGTACCCATCGCCTCGGTGACCAAGCTGATGACCGCCATGGTCGCCCTGGACGCCCAGCTGCCGCTGGAGCAGATGCTGCCGATCCGCATCCGCGACACCCATGAAATGCGCGGCGTGTACTCGCGGGTGCGGTTGGGCAGTGAACTGAGCCGCCACGACATGCTGCAGATCGCCTTGATGTCCTCGGAAAACCGCGCCGCCTCGAGCCTGGCCCACCACTACCCGGGCGGCCATACCGCCTTTGTCGCGGCGATGAACGCCAAGGCCAAGGCCCTGGGCATGAACAGCACGCGCTTTGTCGAGCCCACCGGACTGTCGGAGCGCAACCGCTCCAGCGCCCGCGATCTGGTGTTGATGCTCAAGGCCGCCGGGCAGTACTCGCTGATCCGCCAGTTCACCACCACCTCGGAAAAGACCCAGAGATTCCGCAAGCCCAGCTACAGCCTGGGCTTTCGCAACACTAACCACCTGGTGCGCAAGGCCGGTTGGAGCATTCAGTTGAGCAAGACTGGCTACACCGACGAAGCCGGCCACTGCCTGGTGATGAATACGGTGATGAACTAGCGCCCGGTGGCCTTCGTGGTGCTGGATGCCTACGGCAAATACACCCATATAGCCGATGCCAACCGCCTCAAGCGCTGGCTGGAAACCGGCCGGGTCTCCCCGGTGCCGGCCGCCGCTCTCAGCTACCGCAAGCAGAAACTGGCGCAGCGCCAGCTGCAGGTAGCGCAGTAAACCAGCCGCGGGCCTGACTCTTAAGGGTTTAGGCCCAGTAGCGGCTGGCGCATGCCAAATACCAGAAAACGCGCCAGTTCACTCAGGGGCAAGGCCTTGCTGATCAGATAGCCTTGCACCTGATCGCAGCCGAACTGGCGCAACAGCGCCAGCTGCTCGGCATTCTCCACGCCTTCGCCGACCACCTGCAGCTTGAGGTTGTGCGCCAGGTTGATCATCGCCCGCACCAGCTGACGATTTTCCGCGCGCCCATCCATGCCGCCGACGAAGCTCTTGTCGATCTTCAGCAGGGTGATCGGCAGGTTGTTCAGGTGCACGAAGGAGGAGAAACCGGTGCCGAAGTCGTCCAGGGAGAAGCGCACGCCCAGCCGGCCGAGGGCCAGCATGGTCTGCTGCACCTGATCGCTGCGGCGCATCACCGCGGTCTCGGTCAGCTCGAACTCCAGCCACCGCGCATCCACGCCGCGCTCTTCGATCAGGCGGCTCAAGGTCGGCAGCAGCTGGCTGTCCTGAAACTGGCGGAACGACAGGTTGATCGCCATATGCAGCGCCGGCAGGCCACGCCCGCGCAGCCACTGCATATCGCGCAGGGCGCGGGAAATCACCCAGTAGCCCAGCGGCACTATCAGGCCACTTTCCTCGGCCAGGGGCACGAACTCGTTGGGCGCCAGCAGGCCGTGCACGCTGTGCCGCCAGCGCACCAGCGCCTCCAGGCCGACTATCTGCCCGCTTTGCAGGCACAGGCGCGGTTGGTAATGCAGCTCCAGCTCGTCGCGGCGCAGCGCCCGACGCAGCTCGCTTTCCAGGTCCGCCTGGTTGCGCGCGCTGCGGTTGATCCGTTCGTCATAGATATGAAAGGTGCAGCCCTGCTGGCTCTTGGCCTGCTGCATGGCGATATGCGCGTGCCACATCAAGGGGTCGGCGGCGCTCTCGACGCGGGAATGCGCCAGCCCCAGGCTGCAACCGATCAGCAGGCTCTCGCCATCCACCCAGTAGGGTTCGGCCAGCGCCTCGGTAATGCGCACGGCCAGGCGCTCGGCGCGCTGCGGGTCACGCCGGCTGTCGAGCAACAGGGCGAACTCGTCGCTGCCCAGGCGCGCCAACTGGTCGCCGGCCTGCAACTGCGCCTTAAGGCGCGCCACCACTTGCAGGATCAGGCTGTCGCCGCCCTGATAACCGAGGGCGTCGTTGGCGTGGCGGAAGTTGTCCAGATCCAGATGGCCGAGGGTCAGGCCGCGCCCCTGGTATTCGCTCAGGCGCGCCGCCAGCAGGGTCTGGAAGCCCTGGCGATTGGCGATGCCGGTCAGGGCATCCTGTGCGGCCAGGCGCTGCAGGCTGTCCTTCAGCTTGCCGCGCTCACGGGCGTAGCGCAGGCAGCGGCGCAGCACATCGATAGTCAGGCGGTCGCGCACCAGCCAGTCGCAGACATCGGAGGGGACAGTATCGGGTTCTTCATCCAGCAGCAGAATGATCGGCAGCGAGCAGTGGCCAGACTCGGGCAGGCGCTGCGGGGTGCTCAGCAGCAGGGCCTCGCGCTTGTCCTCGAACAGGCTGCTGGCCACCGCCCAGGACGGCGCGGTGATCACCGGCATGACATCCGGCAGATGCGCCAGGCACTGTTCCAGCAGCGTGGCCCATCCCGAGTCGTCGGCTAACAGCAGCAGATGCAAGGGTTCTAACGATGCTGACAAACGGCCTCCCCGGGATCATATGGCAAACACCAGCTGCACACTGAGCAGCCCCAGGGCTGCCATCAATCTGCCTGCGCATCCCTACGCGGGGTTCTCTGCCTGACGCAAGCAACGACCATGCAGCACACTGGAGCGCGCTAGCCTAAAGCATTGGCCAAATTAACCAAGAGCTAAGTCTGCCGACCAGCACGATCGTGCCATCCTGTGAGCGGCATCATAAGTACAGCGAGATATCGAACCAGGTCGAGGGGGAAAGGCGCGGCGCGCGCCTTAACGCACGGCCGCCGCGAGGGCGTCGGGGTGACCCTGGCGCTGCGCGAGATAAGCTTCCAGCTCGCGCAGGGGCAAGGCCTGGCTGATCAGATAGCCCTGCACCTGGTCGCAGCCGAACTGCTCCAGCAGCGCCAGGTCTTCCTCCGTCTCCACTCCCTCGGCCACCACCTCCAGGCCCAGGTTGCGCGCCAGGTTGATCATGGCGTTGACCAGGCGGCACTGCTCGGGACGCAGGTGCATGCCGCAGACGAAACTCTTGTCCAGCTTGAGCAAGGCGATCGGCAGGCTGGCCAGGTGGACGAAGGAGGAAAAGCCGGTGCCGAAGTCGTCCAGGGAGAAACGCACACCCAGCTCGCCGAGGGTCTGCATGCTGTCCAGCACATAGTCGCTGCGCTGCATCACCGCGGTCTCGGTCAGCTCGAACTCCAGCCAGCTGGCATCCACCCCCGAGCCGGCGATCAGGCGCTGCACCGTGGGCAGCAGCTGGCTGTCCTGGAACTGGCGGAACGACAGGTTGATCGCCATATGCTGGGTCAGGCCGCGCTCGCTCAGCCAGCGCGCGTCGTGCAGGGCGCGGGCGATCACCCAGTAGCCGAGCGGCACGATCAAGCCGCTTTGCTCGGCCAGGGGGATAAAGTCCTGGGGATAGAGCAAGCCGCGCTTGGGATGGCGCCAGCGCACCAGGGCTTCGAGACCGACTATCTGGCCCGTGACCAGGTCCTGGCGCGGCTGATAGAACAGCTCCAGCTCATCGCGGCGCAGCGCACGGCGCAGCTCGGCCTCGATGTCGGCCAGGCTGCGGATATCGCCGGACATGCGCTCGTCGTACAGGTGGAAGGTACAGCCCTGGCGGCTCTTGGCCTGCTGCATGGCGACATGCGCGTGCCACAGCAGCGGGTCGGCGTCTTCGCCGGCGCGGCCATAGGCCAGGCCCAGGCTGCAACCCAGCGACAGGCTCTCGCCCTGCAGCCAGTACGGCTCGCCCAGGGACTCCATCAGGGCCTGCGGCAGGCTATCGACCCGGCCCGGCGCTTCGCTGATGTCCAGCAACAGGGCGAACTCGTCGCCGCCGATGCGCCCCAGCACGTCGCGGGGCCCCAGCAGCCGCTGCAGACGCTCGACCAGCTGCTGGATCAGCTCGTCGCCGGCCTGGTGGCCGAGGCTGTCATTGGCATGCTTGAAATTATCCAGATCCAGATAACCGAGCAGCAGGCCGCGGCCGCGGTTCTCCTGCAGGCGCTTGTGCAACTGCGCCTGGAAACCCTGGCGATTGGGGATGCCGGTCAGTGGGTCCTGCTTGGCCAGGCGCTGCAGGGCCAACAGCTGCTGGCTGTAATGCAGGCAGCGGCGCAGGATTTCGCCATTCAGGCTGTCGCGCGCCAACCAATCGCAGATGTCGGCCGGCAACTGGCTCGGCGCGCTGTCCAGCAGCAGGATAGGCGGCAGCGGGCATTGGCTGGCGGTGGGCAGGCACTCGGGGGTGGCGAACACCAGGTCGGGCAATGTGCCCTGGTAGAGACTCTGCGCAGCACTCCAGCTGCTGGCGGCGAACAACCAGACCGGTTCATCCTGCTCGGCCAGCAGCTTGTCCAGCAAGGTCACCCAATGGGGTTCAGTCGCTAAAATCAGCAGTCGCGAGAAAGCGGTTTGGCACAGCACACAGCCTCCCAAGGCTCGCTATCTAATAAATCACTTTAAGTTATAGACGCACTTACCTAATACATCGCAAGAATTTCTTTGTACAGCCCCGTTTATCGAGCACTCGTCGGCAGCCGACCAGCAGCCCCCTGCAACCCTGATAGAATCGCCACCCTTTTAGCTAGTGCATTTCGTCATGTCCCGACTCAATCCCCGGCAACAAGAAGCCGTGAACTACGTCGGCGGCCCTCTTTTGGTGCTCGCCGGCGCAGGCTCCGGCAAGACCAGCGTGATCACCCGCAAGATCGCCCACCTGGTGCAGAACTGCGGCATCCGCGCCCAGCACATAGTCGCCATGACCTTTACCAACAAGGCCGCGCGGGAGATGAAGGAGCGCGTCGGCAGCCTGCTCAAGGGCCCCGAGGCCCGTGGCCTGACGGTGTCGACCTTCCACAATCTGGGCATGAATATCATCCGCAAGGAATATGCGGCGCTGGGCTACAAGCCGGGTTTCTCGATCTTCGACGAGGGCGATATCAAGGCGCTGCTCAGCGACATCATGCAGAAGGAATACGCCGGGGATGACGGTGCCGACGAGATCAAGAACTACATAGGCAGCTGGAAGAACGAGCTGATCCTGCCCGAGCAGGCCCTGGCCGAGGCGCGCAATCCCAAGGAGCAGACCGCCGCCATCGTCTACCTGCACTACCAGCGCACGCTGAAAGCCTACAACGCGGTGGACTTCGACGACCTGATCCTGATGCCGGTGAAGCTGTTCCAGGAGCACGGGGACATCCTGGAGAAATGGCAGAACCGCATCCGCTACCTGCTGGTCGACGAGTACCAGGACACCAACGCCAGCCAGTACCTGCTGGTGAAGCTGCTGGTGGGCATGCGCAACCAGTTCACCGTGGTCGGCGACGACGACCAGTCGATCTATGCCTGGCGCGGCGCGCGCCCGGAAAACCTGATGCTGCTGAAGGAGGATTATCCCTCGCTGAAGGTGGTGATGCTGGAGCAGAACTACCGCTCCACCAGCCGCATTCTCAAATGCGCCAACATCCTGATCGCCAACAACCCCCATGCCTTCGAGAAGCAGCTGTGGAGCGAGATGGGCATGGGCGACGAGATCCGCGTGATCCGCTGTCGCAACGAAGACGCCGAATGCGAGCGGGTGGCCCTGGAAATCCTCACCGAGCACCTGCGCACCGAGCGCCCGTACAGCGACTTCGCCATCCTCTACCGCGGCAACTACCAGGCCAAGCTGATGGAGCTGAAGCTGCAGCACCACCAGATCCCCTATCGCCTGTCGGGTGGCACCAGTTTCTTCGCCCGCCAGGAAGTGAAGGACCTGATGAGCTACTTCCGCCTGCTGGTCAATCCGGACGACGACAACGCCTTTCTGCGGGTGATCAACGTGCCG
>NZ_JAUYNP010000035.1 GCF_030696055.1 Pseudomonas sp.
CGGAACTGGTCGATGGTCGGCATCAGCCACTGGAAACAGCTGTGGCACTCGATGGCCATATGCAGGCGGCCCGCGGTGCCGCCCGCCAGGCGCGCCAGATCGCGCTCGGCACCGCGCAGCAGCGGCAACACCGCATCCACCAGTTGCAGCAGACGCAACCCGGCGCTGGTAAAGCGCACCGGCTTGGTCTTGCGCACGAACAGCGGCATGCCTAAGCGCTCCTCCAGCTCCTTGAACTGGTGCGACAGCGCCGATTGGGTCAGGTGCAGGCGCTCGGCGGCGTCCACCAGGCTCGCGCTTTCGCGCAGGGCGTGCAGGGTTTTCAGGTGGCGTAACTCGAGCATGGCGGCCTCGGCGTGAAAGAGGGGACGTAGGGTGGATGACGCGTCACCCATCCACCACAGGGGGCAAGGTGGTTGCTCAGGGTGGATGAGAAAACCACATCCACCCTACATGAGTAAATCTATAGATCAATACGAATATATTGAGTTTGTCTCATGATGTACGGCTGCCGAGAATAGCCTCCATCTTGTGTATCACTGGAGCGTTACGACATGGCCCTGTCCCATTCCCTGGGTTTCCCGCGTATCGGCGGCGACCGTGAACTGAAGAAAGCCCTGGAAGCCCACTGGCAGGGCGAGCTGGACGAGGCCGGCCTGCGCGCCGTGGGCCGTCAGCTGCGCGCCGCGCATTGGCAACTGCAGCAAGACGCCGGCATCGAGTTGCTGCCGGTGGGCGATTTCGCCTGGTACGACCAAGTGCTGACGCATTCCCTGACCTTCGGCGTGATCCCCGAGCGCTTCCGCCCGCACAGCGGCACGCCGAGCCTGGATACCCTGTTCGACATGGCCCGTGGTGCCGTTGCCGACAAGAGCAGCCATAGCTGCTGCGGCGGTGCCCATGCCCAGGAGCTGACCAAGTGGTTCGACACCAACTACCACTACCTGGTCCCCGAATTCACTGTCGACCAGCGCTTCCAGCTGAGCTGGGAGCAGCTGTTCGAAGAAGTCGACGAAGCCCATGCCCTGGGCCACAGGGTCAAACCGGTGCTTATCGGCCCGCTGACCTATCTGTGGCTGGGCAAGGTCAAGGGTGCTGCCGCTGAGATAGACGGCTTCGACAAGCTCGAGCTGCTCGATCGTTTGCTGCCGATCTACGGTGAAATACTCGGCCGTCTGGCCGCCCAGGGCGTGCAGTGGGTGCAGTTCGACGAGCCGATTCTCGGCCTGGACCTGCCGCAGGACTGGAAGAACGCCTTCGAGCGTGCCTACCACCTGCTGCAACACGCACCGCTGAAGAAGCTGGTGGCCTGCTATTTCAGCGGCCTGGAAGACAACCTCGGCCTGGCCGTGAGTCTGCCGGTGGATGGCCTGCATGTGGATCTGGTGCGCGCTCCCGAGCAACTGCCACTGCTGCTCGACCGCCTGCCGGCGTACAAGGTGCTGTCCCTCGGCGTGGTCAACGGCCGCAACGTCTGGCGCTGCGACCTGGAGCTAGCTCTGGAACAGTTGCAGCAGGCCCAGCAGCGCTTCGGCGCCAACCTCTGGGTGTCCAGTTCCTGCTCGCTGCTGCACAGCCCGGTGGACCTGGCCCGGGAAGACCAGCTGGATGCCGAGCTGCACAGCTGGCTGGCCTTCGCCGTGCAGAAGTGCGCGGAAATCGCCGTACTGGCCCGCGCCCTCGAACAGCCCGACGCGCCTGAGGTGCAGAGCGCCTTGGCCGCCAGCCGTGCGCTGCAGGCCAATCGCGCCGGCTCAAAGCGTATCCATAAGGCGGCGGTGCAGGCGCGCTTGAATGCCGTCATTCCCGCCGATAGCCAGCGCACGTCACCTTTTATCGAGCGTATCGAGAAACAGCGCGCCCGCCTGCAATTGCCGGTATTCCCGACCACCAGCATCGGCTCCTTCCCGCAGACTGCGGCGATCCGCCTGGCGCGCCAGGCGTTCAAGCAGGGCAAGCTGTCGGCCGCCGCTTACACCGAGGCCATGCACGGCGAAATCCGCCACGCGGTAGCGGTGCAGGAAAACCTCGGGTTGGACGTGCTGGTGCATGGCGAGGCCGAGCGTAACGACATGGTCGAGTACTTCGCCGAACAGCTCGACGGCTATGCCTTCACCCGCTTCGGCTGGGTGCAGAGCTACGGCTCGCGTTGCGTCAAACCAGCGCTGATAGTCGGCGACCTAAGCCGTCCGCGGCCGATGACGGTGGAGTGGATTCGCTATGCGCAAAGCCTGACCGGCAAGGTTATGAAGGGCATGCTGACGGGACCTGTGACCATGCTGATGTGGTCCTTCCCGCGTGAGGATGTCAGCCGCGAGGTGCAGGCGCGGCAGCTGGCCCTGGCCATTCGCGATGAGGTACAGGACCTGGAAGCGGCCGGGATCAAGATAGTGCAGATCGACGAGGCGGCCTTCCGCGAAGGCCTGCCGCTGCGTCGGGCGCAATGGGGCGAGTATCTGGATTGGGCCACCACGGCCTTTCGCCTGTGCGCCTCGGGGGTGCGCGACGAGACGCAGATCCACACCCATATGTGCTACAGCGAGTTCAACGATGTGATCGAGTCCATCGCCGCCATGGATGCCGACGTGATCACCATCGAGACCTCACGCTCGGACATGGAGCTGCTGGAGGCCTTCGAGCGTTTCGACTA
>NZ_JAUYNP010000046.1 GCF_030696055.1 Pseudomonas sp.
GGCGTTGAAACCGGAGCTCGAATGCTCACGTACTTGAGTACGCTGCGCTTCTCACCCCGATTTCGCCTTGTCTGGCTCTAGCCCAGAAGCCCTCGATATTTATGAATGGGTAGCCAGAAAAACTGGCTACCCAATCCCCCGCATTGCGAGATCCGTTTAATGAGTGCATTGCACGCTGACAGGAAACTGTCGGCCTGGCTTTTAACGCCCGGACTAAGCTGGCTGCTGCTGTTTCTGGTGCTGCCGTGCCTGCTGGTGTTGGTCTACAGCTTCGTCGAACGTGGTGCCTATGGTGGTATCGACTGGGTGTTCAGCTGGGAAAACTACCAGCGCGCCTTCGATCCGCTGTACCTGGGCATCCTCCTCAAATCGGCGAAAATCGCCGGCCTGGCGACCCTGTTCGCGGTGCTGCTCGGTTACCCGGCGGCCTATGCGATTGCCCGCGCGCCACGGCGGCGGCAGGCGGTCTACCTGTTTCTGGTGATGCTGCCGTTCTGGAGCAATTACCTGATCCGCACCTACGCCTGGATAGTGCTGCTCAACCGCGAAGGCCTGCTTAACCGTCTGTTCAGCCTGCTCGGCTATAGCGGCGAGCCGATCAGCCTGCTCTACACCGAGTCGTCGGTGGTGCTGGGGCTGGTCTACAACTACATCCCCTTCGTGATCCTGGCGATCTACTCCTCGCTGTCGCGGATCAATGGCGAACTCTGGGATGCCTCCAAGGACCTGGGCGCCTCGGGCTGGATGACCTTCCGCCGGATCATTCTGCCGCTCAGCGTGCCGGGCATAGCCGCCGGCGCGGTGTTCGTTTTCGTCCTCAGCATCGGCAACTTCATCACCGCCGACCTGCTGGGCGGCAAGCAGGTGCAGATGGTCGGCAACCTGATCTATTCCCAATTTCTCACCGCTCGCGACTGGCCGTTCGGCTCGGCGCTGAGTTTCTTCCTGATCGCCATCATGCTCGTCCTGCTGTTTATCCAGGCGCTGATCGCGCGGCGCGCAGAGGAGGGCAGAGCATGAGCCGACCAGCCAATCCAAGCACCCTGCTGCTCGGCACCCATCTGGGGCTGGTGTATGCCTTCCTCTATGTGCCGATCCTGGTGCTGATCCTCTTGTCGTTCAACAAGTCCGGGCTGCCCACCGCCTGGGGCGGTGCTTCGCTGAAATGGTATGTGGCCCTGGCGCATAACGGCGCGGTGCTGTCGGCGGCGTTGAACACCCTGATAGTCGCCCTGGCCTCGACCTTTACCGCCTGCGTGCTGGGTACCTTGCTGGCCCTCGGCGTGGAGCTGCGGCGTAAGGGCAAGGGCAATGGTCAGGTGGTCGACACCCTGCTGATGGCGCCGATGATCATCCCCGACATCGTGCTGGCCATCGCCTTGCTGAGCTTCTTCAACCTGCTCAAGGTAGGCCTGGGTCTGCACTCGATCATCATCAGCCACGCGGTGTTCAATATCGCCTTCGTCTGCGCGGTGGTGCGCACCCGCCTGAAGCATTTCGACTACTCGATTCTCGAGGCCTCCATCGACCTCGGCGCCGGCTGGTTCACCACCCTGCGCCGGGTACTGCTGCCGGCGATCTTCCCCGGCGTGCTGGCGGGCGGCCTGCTGGCATTCACCCTGTCGGTGGACGAATTCATCATCGCCTTCTTCAACTCCGGTTCCGGCCAGGCCTCGACCACCTTGCCGATGCAGATCTACGCCATGATCCGCTTCGGCGTCACCCCGGAAATCAACGCTCTGGCGACGCTGGTGATGCTGGTCAGCATCACCGCGCTGCTGGCCTCGCAGCGTCTCAACAAGGCTCCTCGCACCCATGAATAACTCATCTGCAGTGCTGATCCTGGACAAGGTCAGCAAGTCCTATGGCAACGGTCTGGCGGTCGACGAGGTGTCGTTGAATATCCGCGAGAACGAATTCTTCGCCCTGCTCGGGCCGTCCGGCTGCGGCAAGACCACCTTGCTGCGCATGCTCGCCGGCTTCGAGACGCCCAGTTCCGGCTGCATCTACCTGGACGGCCTGGACATCTCGCCGCTGCCGGCGAACAAGCGCCCGCTGAACCTGATGTTCCAGTCCTATGCGCTGTTCCCCAATATGACGGTGCGCAAGAACATCGCCTACGGCCTGGAGATGGAGCGCCTGCCGGAGACGGAAATCCGCCGCCGGGTCGACGAGGTGCTGGCCACCGCGCAGCTCGGCGAGTTGGCCGAGCGCAAGCCCGACCAGCTGTCCGGCGGCCAGCGCCAGCGCGTGGCCCTGGCTCGCGCCCTGGTCAAACGGCCGCGGGTGCTGTTGCTCGACGAACCCCTGGGCGCCCTGGACAAGAAGCTGCGCGAGAAGATGCAGCTGGAGCTCAAGCGCCTGCAGCACGAGAGCGGCATCACCTTCATCATCGTCACCCACGATCAGGAAGAAGCCCTGGTCATGTCCGACCGCATGGCCGTGCTCGACGGCGGCAAGATCTGCCAGATCGGCAGCCCGGCCGAGCTGTACGAAAACCCCAATAGCCGCTTCGTCGCCAACTTTATCGGCGTCAGCAACCTGCTCGAAGGGGTGCGCCAGAACGACCAGACGGTGACCGTGAATGGCCATGCCCTGCGGGTCAGCGTGGATCTGGCGGGGCATCGCGGCGAGGCGCTCGCCGTGGTGGTGCGCCCCGAGCGCCTGCAGGTGCTCGACGAGCAGAGTCCGGCCTGCGACAACCAGGTCGACGGCCGCATAGTCGAAGTCGCCTACCACGGCCTGGACACCAACCTGCATGTGCAGACGCCGCTTAGTGACAAGCCGCTGATCGTGCGCGTGCCGTCCTCGCAATTCGAACTCGCCCATTTCGCCCCCGGCATGGCCATCCGCTTGGGTTGGCAGGCCCGGCATGCCCGTGTGCTGTCCCGTTGAACAATAAAAACACCAGGCAGGAGTAGCTCTGATGAAACAGCAAGTGATCGCCTTCTTTCCTGAAGCCGCCTATGGCCCGGCTCTGAATTCGGTCGGTATCGCCCAGGCCTGCGAGGCCCTCGGGCACAAGGCGGTGTTCCTCACCGACCCGGGCATGAGCGGGGTGTATGCCGCCTACGGCTTCGAGGAATACATGGTCAATATGTCGGCGCCGATGCCGGCGGAGGAGATGGCCAAGTACTGGGTGGACTTCGTTAACGGGCATATACCGAACTTTCGCAAGTCGCCCCTGGAGCAGATCGACAACTACGTGAAAGAGTGCTGGGCGGCCATAGTGGAAACCGCCAAGTGGGCGCAGAAAGACCTGCCGGCGGTGCTCGACAAGGTCAAGCCGGACCTGATCTGCGTCGATAACGTGATCCTCTTTCCGGCGATCAAGCAGTACGGCAAGCCCTGGGTGCGCATTATCTCCTGCTCGGAAAACGAGATCGAAGACCCGGACATCCCGCCGCACCTGTCGGGCATGAGCATCGACGACAAGGCTGGCCACGCGCGCTTCCGCCAGCGCTTCGAGGAAGTAGTCGGGCCAATCCACGCCGACTTCAACCGCTTTCTCGAAGCGCACGGCGAACAGCCTTATCCCCTGGGTACCTTCTTCGAAGCCTCGCCCTATATGAACCTGCTGCTGTATCCCGATCCGGTGAAATTCGAGCGCCGCCATCCGCTGCCGGCCGAGCGTTTCCACTACCTGCAGGGCTGTGTGCGCAGCGACAAGGCCTACGAGATTCCCGAGTTCCGCGCGAATAACGACAAGCCGCTGCTCTACGTCAGCTTCGGCAGCCTCGGCTCCGGCGATATCGAACTGCTCCAGCGCTTGATCACGGCCGTCGGCAAGCTGCCGTACCGCGCGCTGTTCAACGTCGGCGAGCACCTGGAGAAGTATCCCGTACTGCCGGACAACGTGTTGATCTCCAACTGGTACCCGCAGCCCTCGGTGATCGCCAAGGTCGATGCGGTGATCCACCACGGCGGCAACAACAGCTTTACCGAGTGCCTGTTCTTCGGCAAACCGGCGATCGTCATGTCCTACGTCTGGGACGGCCACGACAACGCCATGCGCGCCGAGGAAAGCGGCCATGGCTTCAAGCTCGACCGTTATGAGTGGAGCGAAGCCGAGTTGGCCGAGAAGCTCGCCGCCTGCATCAACGACCAGTCGATGCGCCAGCGCCTGCAGCGCACCAGCGCCTATATGCAGTCGCGCAAGGGCCCGCAAGACGCGGCGCAGATTCTCGACCAGATACTGAAAGGCGAGGTACTGAAAAATGCCTGAGGCCCGACTCGACTCCAGCGCGCCGCATATCCTTGGCGTCCGTGAGTACGCCGATTTGCTCGACTGGGGCGTGCAGAGCGATGCCCTCGAAGGCGTCTCTAATTCCAGCGGGCGCCTGCTGTTCAAGGGCCCGAACAACAGCCCGGAAACCGGCCTGTGGGTCTGTACCCCTGGGCGCTGGCGGCTGGCGATTCCCCGCGACGAGCTGTGCCACTTCCTGGCCGGACGCGCCACCTACCGCAGCGACGACGGCGAGGTGATCGAGGTCTACCCCGACACCCTGGTGCTGTTCCCCGCGGGCTGGAGCGGCGAATGCCTGGTCCGGGAAACCCTGCGCAACGTTTATATGCTGGCCTGATCAGCCTTTGGGAGAGTGCCCTTTGTACCGTCGATGGGTATCGCTGTGCTCGACCCATCCTACGACCTAAAACCTTAATTTTTTTGGAGAGAGAAAGATGACCACCGCCGTTCTATACAACCCGCTGCAAGTTACCGAACTCAAGGACTGGGGTGTGATCCCCACCATGCTCGAAGGCGAGTCCCAGGTCAGCGGTGTGGTGCTGCATAAGGGCCCGCAAGGCCAGTCGGAATGCGGCATCTGGGTGTGCACGCCGGGCAAGTGGTTCTGCCACGTGACCAGCGACGAGTTCTGCCACTTCCTCGAAGGAAGCTGCACCTATGTGCACGAGTCCGGCGAGGTAATCGAAATCAAACCCGACACCGCGGCCTTCTTCCCCAAGGACTGGAAAGGCGTGTGCACGGTTTATCAAACCATCAAAAAGGTCTACATGATCCGGTGAGCGACATGAGCGAAGTCCTTCAGTCCCATGCCCTGCAGCAGGTCGGCCGGGCCACGGCCCGCGCGGCCTTTCTGGCGCGGGCCGGTTACCCCGAGGTGGCCCTCGAGGCCTTGCCGGCGGACGCCTCGAGCCGGCGCTATTTCCGCCTGAGCGGGGCCGGCCTGCTGCTGATGGACTCGCCACCGGCCAGCGAGCCGATCGGCCCCTATCTGCAGGTCGCCGGTCTGCTGCAGCGGGTCGGCCTGTCGGCCCCGCAGATCCTGGCGGTCGATGAGGCTGCGGGGTTGGCGCTGATCGAGGACTTCGGCGCGGACACCTATACCCGCCTGCTGGCCGGCGGTCAGGCCGCTCAGCCGCTGTACCAGCTGGCGGTGGAAACCTTGGCCCATCTGCACCGCGCGCCGCTTGAGCATGCCGCGACGCTGGCGCCCTATAACGCCGAGCGCCTGGCCGAGGAGTACGCGCTGTTTATCGACTGGTATGCGCCGCTGCTGATCGGCACCGAGGCCGCCGCGGCCTTGCGCGCGGACTATATGCAGTTGTTCGCCGGCATCTGCCGCGAAGTGGCCGGCCGCCGCGAGGCCCTGGTGCTGCGTGATTTCCATGTCGACAACCTGATGCTGCTGGAAGGCCGCCAGGGCGTGGCCGCCTGCGGCCTGCTGGATTTCCAGGATGCCCTGCAAGGCGCGGCGGCCTACGACCTGCTGTCGCTGCTGGAGGATGCCCGCCGCGATATGCCCGCCGCGCTGCGCGCCGATCTGCTGCAGCACTACCTGGCGCAGCGCCCGCAGCTCGATGCCGAGCGTTTTATGGCCGACTACGCGGTGCTGGCCGCGCAGCGCCACGCCAAGGTGCTGGGCATCTTCGTGCGCCTGGCCCGGCGCGACGGCAAGCTCACCTACCTCAAACACCTGCCGCGCACCCTCGGCCTGTTCAGTCGGGCGCTGGACAACCCGGCGCTGCAGCCCTTGCGCCACTTTCTCGAACAGCACCTGGGGAACTGGCGGCACGGCCTCAGCGCCGAGCAACTGGCGCGCGTACGCGGCCCCTCCCTTTGATCGCCATAGGACAATCCATGAGCACTTTCGCCTGCGACAAGCCGTTACGCTTTATCAATCCCGACTACCAGACGCCGGCTACCCAGCGCCTGCGTGAGATCTTCGACCCGGCGAGCCTGGCGGCCGTCGGCCAGATCGGCCTGTGCGAGCAGGCCGACGTGCAAGCCGCCATCGACGCCGCCAATGCCGCCCAGCAGAGCTGGCGCCTGGTCGATGCGAAGAGTCGGGCGGGTTTGCTGCACCAGCTGGCCAACCGCATCGAGCAGGATCACGCCTGCAACCGCGAAGCCGCCCGCTTGATGACCCTGGAGATGGGCAAGCCGTTCGCCGAATCCATGGGCGAGCTGGCCAACTGCGCGCCGATCTTCCGTTACTACGCGGAGATGGCCCGGGATGACGCCGGCAAGGTCGCCGGCACCACCCAGGCCGGCTCCTTCCAGCATGTGCGCTACGAACCCTATGGCGTCAGCGTGCATATCATGCCGTTCAACTTCCCGATCCTGCTGATGTGCTGGACGGTCGCCGCCTCCCTGGCGGCGGGCAATGCCTGCATCATCAAACCGGCGGAAAGCACCAGCCTGTGTACCCTGAAATTTATGCAGCATTTCCGCGTGTTACCGGCCGGGCTGATCGCCTGCCTGCCGGGCGATGCCAGTACCGCGCAGTTGCTGGTGCAGTCGGACAAGACCCACGCGGTGGCCTTTACCGGCAGCGTCGCCGCCGGCAAGGCGGTGGCCGTGGCCTGCGCCGAGCGGATGAAACCCAGCGTGATCGAGGCCGGCGGCAGCGACCCGATGATCATCTCCAAGCATGCGCCACTGGACGTTGCCGCCGCCGGCGCGGTGACCGCGGCCTTTCACCTGAGCGGGCAGATCTGCACCTCGGCTGAGCGCTTCTTTGTGGTCGAGGAGGTGCACGATGAATTCGTCGCGCGTTTTGCCGAACGCACCCGCGCCCTGCGCATCGGTCATGGCCTGGAACGTACGGAAATCGGCCCGCTGGTTAGCCAGGCCGCCCGCGACAAGGTGATGCGCCTGGTCGCCGACGCCCTGGAGAAGGGCGCCAACTTGGTTTGTGGCGGGCGTATTCCGCCCGAGCAGACGGTGGGCTGGTTCTATGAGCCGACCATCCTCACCGGGGTCAATGCCGAGATGGCGATCTTCCACGAGGAGTGCTTCGGCCCGGTGGCGGCGATCTGCCGGGTCAAGAATTTCGACGAAGCCGTGCGCCTGGCCAACGACTCGCCGTTCGGCCTCGGCGCCTCGCTGTTCTCCACCGACCTGGCCGAGGCCATGGAGGCGGCGGATCGCCTGGAAGCCGGCATGGTCTGGGTCAACAACCCGCTGATCGACAACGATGCGCTGCCCTTCGGCGGCTGGAAGATGTCCGGCATGGGGCGCGAGCTGGGACGCCAGGGCCTGGATGCGTTCCGCCGCTCGAAGATGGTGATCATCGACCACCAGCCGCGCATCCACGACTGGTGGTACCCCTATAACGACGATCAGTTCTATCGCGCCTAAGGCCGGAGAGTCGCATGCATTATTGTCCCGTTGCATCGCCGGCTAATTTCCGGCGTCTACCCGCCCGTATGGCGGGGGGGCGCTTGTGATCCAGTACGGCGCCGCGGCATCTATGGACCCGCTGCAGGCCTTTAACCTGTGCCTGCTGCACCTCGCGCGCCTCACCCGTGGGCGCGACGCCGCGCAGTTTATTGGCGAAGGCCTGCAGGCCTTTGGCCAACTGGTGCCTTTCGCCTCGGCCTGGTGGGGCGAGATGTCCCAGGCGCAGGCCAATGCCGCGCCGCAGAGCTGGATGCACGGGCAGCTCAATCTGAGCGAGTCGTTCGCCAGCGAATGGAACCAGATCGCGGCCAGGGACAGGTTCTCCCACGGCACCCTGAGTCGCCCGGGCGAGATAGTGCGTGCCAGTGGCTTCAGCGACCCCTGCGCCGAGGTGAACGCCTTCGCCCGTCGCCACGACCTCTACCACCTGCTGTGCATCACCTTCGAGCTTCCCGAAAGCGGCTTGATGTTCTTCGTCTGCCTCTACCGTGGCGCGAGCGCCCAGGCCTTTAGCGACAGCGAGGCCCGGCTGTTCGCGTCCTTCTGCGAGCACCTGTTGCAGCTCTGGCGTTTCCAGGTGCAAGACCTGCTGCAACTCGGCGGGGGCGACGGCGCCAGCGAGTTTGCGGTGGCCCGCGCGGATGGCCGTTTGCTCTATGTCGGCGCCCGGCTGTGCGCCGCCATCGCTCATGAAGTGCCCGGCTGGGACGGTTCGGTGCTACCCGCCGGACTGATCGCGCAACTAGCGAATGCGCCCTGCGTGATGCGCCTGGGCCGTGCGGCGTTGACCCTGAATCGCAGCGGCGAGCAGCTGATCCTGACGCTCACCAGCCAGACCCGCCACAACGGGCTGGCCCCCCGCGAGCGCACGGCGGCCATGCTGTTCGCCGCCGGGCATTCCTACAAGGAAATCGCCAAGTTGCTGCTGCTGAGCCCGGCGACCGTGCGCACCTACCTGCGCACCTGCTACCTGCAGCTGGGGGTGCGCAGCAAGCTGGAACTCTGTGCGGCCCTGCGTATGCCGGCCAACCCGGACGAAGGCGGGCGGCGCGCGCCCGCGCGGCAATCCGTGGGGGCGCGCTGATGGCCTGCCCCTCCTCATTTGCAGAGGGCCCTATGGCGCCAGCCATCGCTATGGTGTGGCGGGCGGTCGGGCGACCGCCGCGCGGCCTGTGCGGGCCGCGTGCAGAACTTCTAACTGAGGTGCGGAATTTGAAACTCTCCAGATTATGTATTGCGATTGCCAGCACAACGCTCTCGACCCTGACCCTGCTGGGCTGTCAGACCGCCACCACGCCGCCGGCCGATCTGGTGATGCGTAACGGCTATGTGTACACAGTCGATGGCCAGGATTCGGTGCAGCAGGCAGTAGCCGTGGCGGGCGGCAAGATCGTCTATGTCGGCGACGACCAAGGCGCCGCCGCCTATATCGGCAAGCAGACCCAGCAGATCGATCTGGCCGGGCGCATGCTCATGCCCGGTTTCGTCGATGCCCATATGCACCCGGGCGACGGCGGCCGCGCCTTGCTGTTGTGCAACCTGAACTATGAAAAAATGACCCGGGCGCAGTTCCAGACCAAGATTCAGGCCTGCCTGGATGCCAGCAAGGACAAGGAACCCAATGCCTGGCTCGAAGTGGGGAGCTGGGATCGGATCGGCATGGCCAGCCTCGACGGCGACCCGGACAAGTCGACCCTGGATGCGCTGAAGACCGATCGGCCGATTCAGGTGCGCTCCACCGATTTCCATACAGTGTTGACCAACTCCCGCGGCCTGCAACTGGCCGGTATCAGCAAGGCCACTGTCGATCCGGTCGGCGGCAAATTCGCCCGCGACAGCGCCGGCAATCCCACCGGCATCTGCGAAGACGGCGCCGCCGAAACCATGGCGGCCAAGGTGCCGCCGGCTACCGACGCCGAGAAGCTGACGCAGATCCGCGTCGCCCTGGATGCCATGCGCGAGCAAGGCATCACCAGTTTCTTCGATGCCCTGTCCGGAGCCGAAAATGCCAAGGCCTTCACCCGCCTGCAGCAGTCCGGCGAACTGACCGCCCGCGCCACGCTGGCGCTGATGCTCGACCCCGCCGAGGCGGCGGCCGACCCGGCCAAGAGCATAGCCGCGGCCAAGGCGCTGGCGCAGACCTACGACCAGGGCGCGCTGCAGGTGCAACCTGGGGTGAGCATGCGCCACGTCAAATTGTTTATGGACGGCATTATCAACGCGCCGGCCAATACCGGGGCCTTGTTGATGCCGTACATGAAGAATGTCGGCACGCAGAAAGCCCCGCAGTGGGTGCCCGGCGACAACCTCGGCGAGCTGTATTACCCGGCGCCGGTGCTCAAGCCGTTGCTGCTCGAGGCGGTAAAGGCCGGCTTCGACCCGCACCTGCACGCCACCGGCGAGCGCGCGGTGCGTGAGTCGCTGGATGGCATCGCCTATGTGCGCCAGCAACTGCCGGGCAACGCCTTCCGCCCGGCCATCGCCCACGCCGAGACTGTGGCCAGCGCCGACTACGGGCGCTTCAAGGCGCTGGACACCACCGCCAGCATGTCCCACCAGTGGGCCCAGCAGGCGCCGTTCTCGGTCGATGGCACCAACGACCAGCTCGGTGCCGAGCGCTTCGCCCGCATGGAACCCTCCGGCAGCATCGCCCAGGCCGGCGGCCGCGTGGCCTATGGCAGCGACTGGCCGGTCGATCCGCTCGACGAACTGCTGGCGCTGAAGATCGGCGTCACCCGTTCCGGCGATCCGCTCAATCCGCACAGCTATGGCCCCGATCTGGCCGGCAAGCTCAACGCCGCGCCAGGCCTGTCGCGTGCCGAGGCGCTGCGCTCCATCACCCGCAACGCCGCCGAGCAGCTGCGCCTGGACGCGGCGGTCGGCTCGATCGAAGTCGGCAAGTTCGCCGACCTGATCGTCCTCGACAAGAACTTTATGCAGGTGCCCGAGGAGGAGTTGGCGCGCAACCAAGTGCTGTTGACCCTGGTCGGCGGCAAGGTGGTGTTTGCCAAGGAGCAGTTCAGCAGCCTGGCGCCCAAGGCCCTGCTGAGCAAGGCCACACCGGCCCTCGATTAAGCGGCCCGGTCGCCGCGGCGCCCGCTGCAATCAGGATTTCCATCACCCTTGCCACAGGAGACGCGCATGAGCGACACCCCTTTGTTCCCCACCCTGGCGGTCATTCTCGCCGCCGGTCAGGGCAGTCGGATGCGTTCCACGCTGCCCAAGGTGCTGCATCAGGTCGGCAACCGGCCGCTGCTCGGCCATGTGTTGGCCAGCAGCCTGGCGGCCGACGTCGACCGCCTGGCGGTGGTGATAGGCCCGGACCAACAGGCCGTGGCCGACTATGTGCGGCAGCAGGCGCCAGAGGCCCAGCAGTTTATTCAGTACGAACGCCTGGGTACCGCCCATGCCGTGCTGGCGGCGCAGCCGGCGCTGCAGGCCCACAGTGAGGGCTGCGTGCTGGTGCTGTTCGGCGACTCGCCGCTGATCGGCGCGAACACTCTGGCGCGCCTGCGCCAGGCATTGATCGGGGGTGCGGCGGTGGCCGTGGCCGGTTTCGTCACCAGCCAACCGGGGCCCTATGGCCGCCTGCTGACCGAGGGCGAATGGTTGTTGGCGATCCGCGAGGCTAAGGACGCCAGCCCCGCCGAGCTTGAGGTGCAGCTGTGCAACGGCGGGGTTATGGGCTTGCGTGCCGAGCACTGTCTGGGGCTGCTGCAGCGCATCGGCAAGGCCAATGCCCAGGGCGAGTACTACCTGACCGACGCGGTGGCCCTGGCCAACGCCGCCGGCCTCGCGGTGCAGGTCGTGGAAGTGGCCGAGGAGGAGGTGCTGGGGGTCAACGACCCTGAGCAACTGCAGGCGGCCGAGCAGATCTTCCAGCGCCGTCTGCGTCAGCAAATCGCGCACAACAGCCATAGCGAAGCGTCGGCTGTTAACGCCTAAGCCCATCCTTGGAGGACCGCGTCATGTATCACTACGAGCACCTGTATATCGATGGCCAATGGGTAGCGCCGCGCCGCCAGGGCAGCTTCGATAGTTTCGACCCCAGCGATGACAGCATCCTGGCCCGGGTTGCGGCGGCCAGCGCCGAGGACGTCGCGCTGGCGGTCGGCGCGGCGCGGCGCGCCTTCGATCAGGGCGATTGGCCACGCCTATCCGGTAGCGAGCGGGCCCGCGTGCTGCGCCGGATCGCCGAGGGCATCCGCGCGCGCCAGGACGAATTGGCCATTCTCGAGGTGCGCGACAACGGCAAGCCGCTGGCCGAGGCGCAATTGGACATCGCCGATGCCGCCGGCTGCTTCGTCTATTACGCAGGCCTCGCCGAAGCCGCCGACGCCGCGCCGCGCCAGGCCATCGAGGTGCCCGACGAGCGCTTTAGCTGCTGGGTCGAGCGCGAGCCGGTGGGGGTGGTGGGCGCCATCATCCCGTGGAACTTCCCCCTGCTGATGGCCGCCTGGAAGGTAGCCCCAGCGCTGGCGGCGGGCTGCACCCTGGTGCTCAAGCCCTCAGAGCTGACGCCCCTGAGCGCCCTGGAACTGGCGCGCATCGCCCACCAGGCTGGGCTGCCGGCCGGGGTGCTGAACGTGCTTAGCGGTCTGGGCAGCGAGGCGGGCGCGGCCTTGGCCGAACACCCCGGGCTGGACAAGCTGGCCTTTACCGGCAGCGTGCCGACCGGGCGCAAGATCATGCAGGCGGCGGCCCGCGAGATCAAAAACCTCAGCCTGGAACTGGGCGGCAAGTCGCCCTTCATCGTCTTCGCCGACAGCCAGCTGGAGGCGGCGGTTGAATGGATCATGTTCGGCATCTTCTGGAACCAGGGCCAGGTCTGCTCGGCCACCTCGCGGGTACTGGTGGAACGCGCGCTGTATCCGGCGCTGCTGGCACGGCTGGTCGAGGCAACCGGCAAAATCCGCATCGGCCCGGGCCTGGAGGAGGGCGTGCAGCTCGGCCCGCTGGTCAGCCGCGGCCAGCTGGACAAGGTGCTGAGCGCCATCGCCCGTGGCCAGCAGGAAGGCGCCCAGCTGCTATGCGGCGGCCAGCGTCCCGAGCATCTGCAGCAGGGCAATTATCTGACTCCTGCGATCTTCGCCGATGTGCCGCTGGCGAGCGCGCTGTGGCGCGAGGAAATCTTCGGCCCGGTGGTCTGCCTGCGCGCTTTCGACACTGAGGCCGAGGCGCTGCAACTGGCCAACGATTCGCCTTTCGGCCTGGCCGCCGCGGTGATGTCGGAGGATATCCCGCGCTGCGAGCGAGTCGCCCGGGGTCTGCGCGCCGGCATCGTATGGATCAACTGTTCGCAGCCGACTTTCAACGAGGCGCCCTGGGGCGGTTACAAGCAGAGCGGCATCGGCCGCGAGCTGGGCGAGTGGGGCTTTAACAGCTACCTGGAGGTCAAGCAGATCACCCGTTACGACAGCCAGCAAGCCTGGGGCTGGTATCTGCAATAAGTGGCTGGCCGCGAGTCAGTGCAGTAGTTAGCCGGGCCAGCACATGGTCCGGCACAAGCGTTTCTCTTTAGTTGTTCAAGCATCCGGAGAAAACGGCTAGCGCCAGTCGGTAGTGGTGTTTCGTGGGATTGCCGTCGCTCTAGCCAGAGGCAAGCAAATTCACTGCGGTATTCAACCAACCTGAAAGTGGAGCATCCCATGAGTCGTAAATCACGTCGCTCGAACTCCCCGCTGGCCCGCCTGTTCGACCGCCTGCAATGGGCGCACCGGCAGTCGGAACTCACCGGCATCCCCACCGATGAACTGCTGGACATGCGCACCGAGAAGGAGCAGCAAGCGGCCAGTCAACGCCAGCTGCAGAGCAATAGGCGCGACTTTATCAAGACCGTTGGCGCCGGCCTTGCCGGTGCCGGCCTGCTCGGCGCCTTGGGCCCGGCCATGGCCGCCATGGCCGCCATGGGCGGACAGGGCAACAATCCCGGGCGGGTCATCATCATAGGCGCGGGCCTGGCCGGCTTGCGTTGCGCCCACCGTCTGCAGCAATACGGCTATCCCAGCACCCTGTACGAGGCCAATACCCGTATCGGCGGCCGCGCCTTCACCACCCGCAACTTCTTCGATAACGGCATGGCGGTGGAGCGCGGCGGCGAGCTGGTGTCGACCGAGCACAGCGCCTTGCGCAACCTGGTGCACCAGCTCGGTCTCAGCCTGGAGGACGTCAACAGTGGTGGGCTGCCTGGCAGTGAGGAGCTGTATTACGTCAATAACCAGTTCTATCGCGAAGCCGAGCTACGCGCCGACTGGCGGGAGATCTACGACCTGTTCAAGCGCACCCAGCAGGCCGCGCCCTGGCAGCCTGTGTATAACAACCACAATGCCGAGCACGCGCGACTGGACTGGATCAACGCCAACGACTGGCTGGATCAGGTCGGCATAGGCGCGGGCAGCAACTTTGGCCAGCTGATGCAGGCTAACCTGATCTCCGAATACGGCCATGCCCCGGACGCGCAGACCTGTCTCAACCTGATCTACCTGCTGGCCTTCAACTCGATCAACGAGCCGCTGCCGCTGGCCGGCACCGACGAGCGTTATCACATAGTCGGCGGCAGTGACGCGGTGGTGTACGCCATGGCCAACCAGTTGCCGGCGGGCACGCTGGTCACCAGCAAGGCGCTGACCAGCATCGCCGGCGGCCCCAACGGCCCCTATGTGTGCTCCTTCAGCGATGGCAGCAGCGATATCTGCGACCAGCTGGTGCTGGCCCTGCCGTTCAGCAAATTGCGCGAAGTGGCTATCGCTCCGGAGATCCTCGCCAGCTTCTCCGTCGCCAAGCGCCGCGCGATCAACGAGATGGCCCTCGGCGCCAACGGCAAGATTCATATCCAATGCGGCTCGCGGCCCTGGGACGCGACGCGCTATATCGAGGGGCAGGCCGTGCCTATGGGCGGCGTGAGCTATTCCGGCGGCACGGGATTCGTCACCGTCTGGGATACCCAGGTCAATAAACCCACCAGCGGCAGCGTGCTGTGCAATTACCTGGGCGGCAATCAGGGCCGCGCCTTGAACAGCAGCGTGCCCTTTGCCCAAGCGGCGACAAGCGATGTCAACCGACTGCTCGGTCAGATCGAGCCGGTATTCCCCGGCACCACAGCGGCTTACCAGGGCAAGGCGCTGGTCTCCAAGTGGGTGATCAACCCCTGGAGCCTGGGCAGCTATGCCGCTCCCGCCCTGGGTCACTACACCAGTTTCTGGGGCGCGCAGTGGGAGAAGGACGCAGGCAACCGCATCCATTTCTGCGGTGAACACTGCTCAGCCGAGTCCTGGGGTTTCCTCAACGGCGCGGTGGAAACGGGCGAGCGTGCGGCCCAGGCCCTGGTCCAGGGCTAACAGAGGGGGCCAGCGTCTAGCTTGGGCGAGGCGCTGGCCTACATCTCAACCTGAGTGCCCAGTTCGATCACCCGGTTCATCGGCAGATTGAAGTACTTCAGGTTGCTGTTGGCATTCTTCAGCAGAAAGGCGAACAGGTTTTCTCGCCAGCGCGCCATGCCGATGCGCTTGGTCGGCACGACAGTTTCACGGCTGAGGAAATAGGTGGTGCACATCGGGCTGAAATCCAGTTCGCTCAAGTGGCAGAGGCTCAAGGCGGCCGGTACGTCGGGCTCCTCGATAAAGCCAAAGTGCAGGCTGACGCGGAAGAAGCCCTCGCCATAGGCTTCGACCTCGAAGCGGCGTTCTGGCGCCACCCGCGGGCTGTCTTCGGACACCACGGTGAGCAACACCACCTGCTCGTGCAGCACTTGGTTATGCAGCAGGTTGTGCAACAGCGCATGGGGCACGGCGTCGGCCCGTGCGGTCAGGAATACCGCCGTACCTTGCACCCGATGCGGTGGCTGCGAGCGGATGCTGCTGATAAATAACGGCAGCGGCAGGGCGCTCTCATCCAGCCTTTCCACAATGATCTTGCGACCGCGTTTCCAGGTCGTCATCAGAATGAATAGGACAATCCCAGCGATCACGGGGAAGGCACCGCCTTGAAATATTTTCGGCGCATTGGCCGCGAAGTACAGGCCGTCCACCAGGAGAAAACCCAGCAGCATGGGGATTGCCAGCCAGCGCGGGGTTTTCCACAGCAGCAGCACTACAGCCGATGCGAGCAGGGTGGTGATCAGCATGGTGCCCGTCACCGCCACCCCATAGGCAGCGGCCAAGGCGCTGGAGGATTCGAAGCCGATGACCAGCAGCACCACGCCCACCATCAGCGCCCAGTTAACCGTGCCGATATAGATCTGCCCCTGCTCTTGGCTTGAGGTGTGTTGGATAAACATGCGCGGCACGTAGCCTAACTGGATGGCCTGGCGCGTCAGGGAGAAGGCCCCGGAAATCACCGCCTGCGAGGCGATGATGGTGGCCAGGGTCGACAGCCCGACCATCGGCAACAAGGCCCAGCTCGGTGCCAACAGGTAGAACGGGTTGCGTACGGCTTCGGGGTTTTCCAGGATCAAGGCGCCTTGGCCGAAGTAGTTCAGCAGCAACCCCGGCAGCACCAAGATAAACCAGGCGCGCGCAATCGGCTTGCGGCCGAAGTGGCCCATGTCGGCATACAGCGCCTCGGCGCCCGTCAGCGCCAGCACTACGGCGCCGAGAATGGCCAGTCCGATGCCCGGATGCACGACAAAGAAGCGCACGGCCCACATCGGATTGAGCGCTTGCAGCACTTCGGGACGCTGCACGATGCCATAGATGCCCAGCGTGCCTAAGACTAAAAACCACAGCACCATGACCGGGCCGAACAGGGTGCCGATGCGCGCCGTGCCGTGTTTCTGGATCAAGAACAGCGCCACCAGCACGATCAGCGACAAGGGTACGACCCAGTGCTCTATCCCATCGAATGCCAGCTGCAACCCTTCAACCGCGGACAGTACCGAGATGGCCGGGGTGATCATGCTGTCGCCGTAGAACAGCGCCGCACCGAACAGGCCGAGCAGCACCAGCACCTTGCTCAGCTGTGGATAGGGCGCGGCGGCGCGGCGGGCCAAGGCCGTCAACGCCATGATGCCGCCTTCGCCCTGGTTGTCGGCGCGCAGGATAAACAGCACATATTTGAGCGAGACCACCCAGAGCAGCGACCAGAAGATCAGCGACAGAATGCCGAGCACTCCGTCATGGTTGGCTTGCACCCCGTAATGACCGGCGAACACCTCTTTCAGGGTGTACAGCGGGCTGGTGCCAATGTCGCCGTACACCACCCCGACAGCTGCTATGAGCAGGCCTGCCGCTGAGGTTTTTGTCTGGGGTTGTTCGAGTGCGTGGGAAGCTGGTTGGCTCACTGAGTGTTTCTCGAAAATTGAGAGGCGAAAAACGCAGGTGGTTTTTCCGTCTGCAGTGCGCTTGTGCTGGCCAGTGTGGGCTTGTCGCGCTGGTGCGCTTAGCCGCTGGGTCTTGCGCTGCTAGGTGCGGGGGTGGCCAAGCATTGCTCTGCCTGGCCAGTATCGTTGCAGAGCAAAATGCCTTTCGTAAAAAAAGCGTAAATTTTTCTAGGACAGCGACGGCTTCGCCAGGCTGGCGAACCGCTGGGCAGGTTAGGTTAGAGCCGCCGCGCTTAAGGCTTAGCGCGCCGGTGCGGCCGGGTTCGCGGCGGCTCTCAGGGCTTTGGCCACTTGCCTTTGTATCTCGTAGGCAGGCGCCTCGACGAGGTTGTAGTCACGGCTATAGCGCGCGGCGAACTCGCCAACGCCCCATTGCAGGTACTGCTGCACATGCTTCAATTCGTGCGCCCAGAGCGCGGCATCGTTCAGCGCGTCGTCCGGGTGGCGGAATACGATGATGTCGATCAGGGTCACGGCATTCACATCGGGGTTCTGCAGCATGGCGTTGGCGGCATTTAGCTGCGCCTCATCGCCTATGGTGTAGCGCGCCGAGTCGAGCACCTGCAGGTCATAGTAGGGTTCGAGCTGGGCGCGGATATTCAGCGGTATCGGCCGAACATCGCCAGCGGCCGCGGTGTTGCGTGAGCGCACCAGCCACTCCTGCAAGCCGGAGGCGGCCATCTGGTTCATGTTTTCCAGGAGCGGCCCGATTTCCTCGACCGAGCCCGGCGCACAGAAACAGCTGACCACGCAGACTTCGGACTGCCCGGCCGGGCAGGCGGCCAGCGCGAGCGGAGCGGCGAAGGCGGTGAGCAATAAGGCTGTTCGGCAGCATTGACGCAAAAAAACGGCAGGCATTGGGGCTCCCAGGGGCGATGGCGATCGGCTGGCGCTACTGTGCGCAGCGCTGTGGTCTTTGTCCAACCGGGGATTTTGACCCTGGCGGGCGCCGTTAGTTACCCAAGGCCTCGGCGCATTTTTGGGTATTTTCAGATGGCCCGAGCCGTTCACGTTTGGCGTTGCTTTCTTGCACGCTAGCTAAAGATTCAAGTCGCTCTAACGCCTAATCCTGGTGTGATCGCTGGGGGGCATAGAGCCGAGCAGGGCGGCTTGATGGGCGAGCGCATCAGGGGCGCGGAGCAGGTAGACTGCAAGGCGCCCGCCCGGCCAACGTGGCACGGGGGACGCCTTCGCCCAGTGCGTGCGGGCCTTGCTTGCCTTGGATAGCGCTTATGCCGATCGTTCTTGTGACCAACCCAACGCTACGCGGTATTGTGCTGACGTTGCTGTCGGTCGCCTGCTTTGCCAGTCACGACGCCGTGGCCAAGTACCTGGCAGGCTTGTATCCGATCTTGCTGCTCACCTGGTTCCGCTACCTGTCGCACACGGTGCTGATGGGCGCTGTGCTGCTGCCGAAACATGGCTTGAGCATCCTGCACAGCCAACGGCCCTGGTTGCAGTTGGCCCGGGCCCTGGCGCTGCTGGGGGTGAGCCTGTTGTTCGTCACCGGCCTGCGCTATGTGCCCTTGGCTGAGGCCACCGCGGTGATCTTCCTGGCGCCGCTGCTGGTTACGCTGCTCTCGGCCACCTTGCTGCGCGAGGCCGTCAGCCTGGCGCAATGGCTGGCGGTAGGGTTGGGCTTTATCGGCGTGCTGGTGATAGTGCGCCCCGGTGGCGCGCTGTTTACCCCGGACATTCTATGGCCGCTGGGCGCGGCGCTGTGCTTTGCCCTGTACCAGGTACTCACCCGTCTGAGCGCGCCCCATGACAGCGCCGCCACCAGCAACTTTCTCGCCGGCGCCATCAACCTGCTGCTGGTCAGCCTGTTGATCCCGTTCTTCTGGCAAACCCCGCACTGGCAGCATCTGTTTGGCCTGCTGAGCCTGGGGGTGATCGGCATGTGCGGCCATCAACTGCTGATCCAGGCGTTCCGCCATGCCTCGCCGGCGCTACTGGCACCCTTTAGCTATGGTCAGTTGCTGTTTGCCGGTTTGCTCGGTTGGTTGATCTTCGGCCAGGTGCCGGACACCAGAGCGCTTATCGGCATGGCCTTGGTCATGCTCGCCGGGCTGGGTATCGCCTATATGCAGCGGCAGAGCAGGTAGGGCCATTTATGGTCTTCACCCTTCGGGCCGGTTAAGCCGTCCAGATTCGCTCCCGGCGAATCTGTGTCTTTTAGTGCAGGCTTGGCTGGGGCAGGTCGATAGCGGCCAGCGAGAGCGACAGCCCCCGCCAATCCTGGGCTACCTTGTGCTGTGCATTTGCATCATTAAGTGCTAGTTTTGATGCAAACAGACAGTGGAGGCGGTGATGAGCGCATTGATTAGACCGATTGCCGATGCCGATACGGTGCTGGCCAAGGCGCTGCTCAATACCCGCGAGCAGCTCGGCCTGACTCAGCAGGAGCTGGCCGACATAGTGGGCGTGCACCGTACGGCGATCTCGCGCTGGGCCGACAGTGGCTTGCGCGTGCAAAGCAAGACCGGTGAGTTGGCCCTGTTGCTGATTCGCGCCTACCGCGCGTTGTTCGCCCTGTTTGGCGGCAATTTGCCGGATATGCAGCACTTTTTGCGCACGCCGAACCATCATCTGCAGGCCGTGCCGCTGCTGTTGATGATGCAGGTGCAGGGTTTGGTGCGGGTGGTGCAATACCTCGATGCCATTCGCGGCAAAGGCTGATCGGACACTGAACAATCACTGCGGCTTTGCGCGTTGGATTCTGCCGCGGCCTGCTGCTGGCGCTGAGTAAAAAATATTAATAAGGAACACAGTCGCCATGGATATCTGGCAACGCTGCAAGGGCCCGGAACAGATCAAGGCGCTACGGGGGCGCCTGGTCCGCCTGGTGGAAAGCCAGGCGCAAATCGCCACCATGCAACTGGTCGATAGCCTGGCCGAACAGGCGCTGCTGGAGGAGTTGCTGGAAGGCAGCAAACCGCCATTGCCGGCCAGTGCCGAGCCGCTGCATTACCTGTTGAAAACCCCATTCCGCTACCCGCCGCTGCACTGGGGCTCGCGTTTCGGCAGCGTCTACGAACCCAGCCTGTTCTATGGCGCTCTGCGTATCGATACGGCCATGGCCGAGGCGGCCTATTACCGTTTTCTGCTGTGGCAGGGCATGGCCAGTCCGCCACCCAGCGGGCGCATCCTGTCCGAGCACTGCACCTTCGAGGCGCGTTATCAGGTCGAGCGCGGCATCCAGTTGCAGCACGCGCCTTTCGCGGAGTACCAGGCTGAACTCAGTCATGCCAGCGCCTACCAGGCCACCCAGGCCTTGGGCGCGGCCATGCGCGTGGCCGGGGTCGAGGCCTTCGAGTACCGTTCCGCGCGTTGTCCGCTGGGCGGCAACAACGTCGCGCTGTTCGTGCCCCAGGCTCTGGCGGAAAAGCGCCCACGCAATCTGCTGAGCTGGTTGTGCGAAACCACCGCCGACTATGTCGCCTTCAAGAATGCCCAGGTGCCGGATACGCCGCGGCTGTTTCGTCAGGAGTTGTTCCTGCGCGATGGGCGCTTGCCGCTACCCGCCTAGGCAGGCCTGTGGAAAATTACTGCGGGCTTCGCGCGCTATGCGGCGTTGCAACAAAATGAAGCCTCTGCAAGCCGCTTGCGGCTAGCGCATTAGCGCGACCCGAAGGGCGAGTGCAACGAGTCATGCTCATGTACAACTCGTACACTCGGCTCGGGCGTCATGCTTCGCTCTACCTCCTGCATCCTTGCAGTCGTGCGCTTCTTCGGCTGACTTCGCCTTGCCTAGCCTTCGCTCGCTACATTTTCCAATGGCCTGCCAGGCAGGCCGCGGGGCTCAGGGTTTTGCGGCTGTTTTTGCCCCGAAAAAGGGCGGTCGCGCCACCCGCCGGGCAGACTTGTGCACATTTGCGATGCGTCTTGTCAATCTACATTTTGTGATTGACGTAAACCCTTGATTCTTCCTGATGATTTTTTAAGTCAATGAAAAATATGGTTTTTTTAAGCTGGTGAAAAAATCGCCAGTTTGAGGCGAGGCCCCGTGGCGCAGGCGCTCAAGGGGCTTGCGCTCATGTTATCCACGAAGTTATCCACAGCTTCTGTGGATTATCTCAAGCACTCGCTCTAGTCCGCGCCTCGGCGTTTTTTACATGGCGTTAGGCCAGTCGCTAGCGGCCTCAAGGGGCCTTGTCAGTGCCTGTTCAGGCGCTTGTTGAGTGGTGGCAAGAGCGGCGCTAAAACGCGGTTTTTCACCCCCACGCCACTTGCCAGGGCGGCTCTTGCCAATCTTTACCTCGGTGAAAAAAGGAGTAGAGTGGCGCGCCTTCCCAGCTACCGCTGCTTCCTATGCCTCGCGCACTCCCACGTATCGCCGCTCCAGTCCCCGCCGCCGCTCGCGTGCCGATGCGGGTCGCCCTCTGGTTGCTCGACAGCCCACGCCTGGGGCATGCCCCCAGCGTCAAGCGTTTTGCCGGTGGTCTGCTCAAGCAGCCGGCGCTGCGGGGTGTGGTGCAGGCGCAGAGCCGGCTGGGGCAATTGCTCTGCCGCGACTGCGGCAACCCGCGGGATAGGCGCATGGGCTTCGAGCTGCTGCGCCAGGCCGCTCGCGCCGGCGATCTGCGCGCCCAGCTGGAACTGGGCCAGCTCTACAGCCAGCCGCGTAGCAACGAACCGCAACAGGCCCGGCATTGGCTGGAGCTGGCCGCTGGGCAGGGCTCGCTAGAAGCCGAGCAGCTGCTCAAACAGCTCTGATCCGTCCCTGACCGCTCCGTAGCGAGCTGGGTATACTCCCGGCATTGTTTTGCGGAGCCGCTTATGCCCATCGATCTGTCCACCGCGTTGGCACCTGCGCTGCTCGGTTTCGCCGTCGCAGCACTTCCTCTTCTATATCTAGCCTGGTCGCTGCAGCGCCGCCTGGCCGACCAGCAGCTGGACTTCAGCCTGCTGCAGGAGCGCCTGAGCAATGCGCAACTGGCCCAGGCCGGGCTGACCGCGCAACTGGATGATTGCCGCGCAGAACTCGCCGAGATCGGCGAGATCAAGGCCGATCAGCAGGCCGAACTGGCCGCGCTGCGCCGCGAAACCGAGTTGCTGCAACAGGAACGGCAGATCGCCCGCGAAGCCGCCCAGGCCTGGCATGGCCAGCGTGAGCAACAGGAAGGCGAGATCCGCCGCCTGGATGCTCAGCGCGCCGCACTCAGCGCCGAACTCAAGGAACAGCAGGACAGTCATCAGCAACGCCTGAGCGATCTGCAAGGCTCGCGCGATGAATTGCGGGCGCAGTTCGCCGAACTGGCCGGGAAGATCTTCGATGAGCGCGAGCAGCGTTTCACTGAGACCAGCCAGCAGCAGCTCGGCCAGTTGCTCGACCCGCTCAAGGAGCGCATCCAGTCCTTCGAGAAGCGCGTGGAGGAAAGCTACCAGCAGGAAGCCCGCGAGCGCTTCTCCCTGGGCAAGGAGCTGGAGCGCTTGCAGCAGCTCAATCAGCGCCTGGGCGACGAGGCGACCAACCTGACCCGCGCCCTCAAGGGGCAGAAGACCCAGGGCAACTGGGGCGAGCTGGTGCTGGAACGAGTGCTGGAGCATGCCGGCCTGGAAAAGGGCCGCGAGTACCAGACCCAGGTCAGCCTGAAGAGCGCCGACGGCGAGCGCTTCCAGCCGGACGTGCTGATCCAGCTGCCGGGGGACAAGCAAGTGGTGGTGGACGCCAAGGTCAGCCTGACCGCCTACCAGCAGTTTATTGCCGCCGAAGACGAGGCGAGCCGCCAGCTGGCGCTGAAGCAGCACGTGCTGTCGCTGCGCAACCACCTCAAGGGCTTGTCGCTAAAGGATTACCAACGCCTGGAAGGCCTGCACAGCCTGGACTTCGTCCTGCTCTTCGTGCCGATCGAAGCGGCCTTCGCCGCCGCCTTGCAGGCCGATCCCGGTCTGTTTCAGGAGGCCTATGAGCAACATATAGTCATCGTCAGCCCGACCACGCTGCTGGCCACCCTGCGGGTGATCGACAGCCTGTGGCGCCAGGAGCGGCAGGGCCAGAACGCCCGGGAGATAGCCGAGCGCGCCGGCGCCTTGTACGACAAGTTCGTCGCCTTTATCCAGGACCTGGATGAAATGGGCGCGCGCCTGCAGCAGCTGGACAAGGCCTATGCCGGGGCGCGCAACAAGCTGTGCGACGGCCGCGGCAATATCGTCAGCCGGGTGGAAAACCTCAAGCTGCTCGGCGCCCGCGCCAGCAAGAGCCTGCCCGCCGATCTGCTCGAACGGGCGGCCGGGGTGATGGCGCTGGATGAAGAGTAGGTTGGGCTGAGCAAGGCGAAGCCCAACGCGTCCATGCAAGAGGACACGCCCGGTGTTGGGCTTCGCAGGCTCAGCGCCAACCTACGCGCCAACCTACGCGGTTGCGGCTTTCTCCTGGGCTGCTCGTTGCGCCGCCGGCGAGTGGGCCAGGTAGTCCATAGCCACGCGGATATCGCCTTCCGTGCGTGGGTGGTAACTGGGGTTGAAGTAGCGCAGCACCGAGCGGCCGATATCGCCCATCCGCGGCAGCAGCCCGCGCTGGCCCAGGTGATACCAGAGCTTGAGAAAGCCCGGCCGGTAACGGGTGGCCGGGTCCTGGCGCATCATGCTTTTCACCGAGCTGCTGAACAGGAAGATCAGCGCCGCGGTGGCGATCAGCATAAAGACCCAGCGCATCGGCAGGCTGCCGCCTATATGCATGTGCAGGTCGTGGGCCACGCTGCGGTGCTCGACTTCCTCGGCGCCGTGCCAGCGCAGCAGGTCGAGCATCACCGGGTCGGCGTGATCCAGGCTGCGGGTGGTGATGATCCAGTCCCCCAGTACGCAGGTGAAGTGCTCCATCGCGGCGATCAGCCCGACCCGTTGGCGCAGCCACCAGGGCTGCAGGGCGCGGCTGATGGCGTTGTCGCCCAGGGGGTAGTCGCACAGCAGCTTGTCGAACAGCCAGTGAATCCTCTGGGTAAAGGGCGTCGGGTCTATGCCGTGGCGCAGCAGATAGGGCGTCAGCGCGCTGTCGTGGGCGCGGGCGTGCTGCGCCTCCTGCTTGACGAAACCCTGCACGTCCTCGCGCAACTGTGGGTCTGTGACCAGGGGCAGGGCCTTGTTGTAGACCCGGCAGAACCAGAACTCCTCGGCCGGCAGAATCAGGTGCAGGCTGTTCATGATATGCGAGGCTTCCGGCTCGTTCGGCACCCAGTGCAGTGGGGTATCGGCGAAGTCGAAGCGCACTTTGCGTTGTTGCAGAGGCTGTTGTTCGCTCATTTGCATTCTCCTTATCAACCGGCCAGATTCAGGCGTGCCAGCAGCCGCGACAGCCAGGGGGCGAAGCGCCATTGGGCGATGCTCAGGTGGGCCTCGGCGCCGACAGCCACCACCGCCTGGTTGCGCTGCACGCCGCGGATCAGCTGTTGCGCCACGGTCTCGGCGCTAAGGTTGCGCCGGCTGTACAGGCGCTGGGTCTTGGCCTGTTGCTTGGCTTCGGCCTCGCTGCTCAGGCCGTTAAAGCGGGTGGCCTGGATGATCCCGGTGTTGACCAGGCCCGGGCAGAGGGCGGTGACGCCAATGCCGTGGCTGGCCATTTCCGCGCGCAGGCATTCGCTGAGCATCAGCACCGCGGCCTTGCTGGTGGCGTAGGCCGGGTAGTTGCGTGAGGGCACGAAGGCCGCCGCCGAGGCGGTGTTGACTATATGGCCGCGCTTGCCGGCCTTGATCATCTGCTGGGCGAACAGGCGGCTGCCGTCGATCACGCTCCACAGGTTGATGCGCAGCAGGCGTTCCCAGTCCGCGTTGCTGGTGTCGAGCATGCTGCCGGCCATGCCGATGCCGGCGTTGTTGACCACTATATCCGGGCAACCCAGCTCATCTGCCACCCAGTCGGCAAAGGCGGCCATGGCGCTGCTGTCGCCGACGTCCAGCTGATAGGTGAAGGCTTGGCTGCCCAGCGCCCGGGCCAGTTCGGCGCTGCGTTCGGCGGCGGCCAGGTTGATGTCGGCGGCCAGCACTGTGGCCCCTTGCTCGGCGAACTCCAGCAAGGTGGCTCGACCGATGCCGGAGCCGGCGCCAGTGACCAGCACCAGTTTGCCGCTATAGGCGCGGGCATCGGCCTTGACCTGGGCCTGCTGCAAGGCGCGGCTGGCTTCGCCGCCACTCAGGTGCTGAGTGAACTCGCGCAGCCAGGCGGCTAGCTGCTGCGGTTCGGCCAGCAGCTGCCAGTGCCCGGCATTGATTTCGCGCCGCCACAGCCTGGGCGCCCACAGCGCCAGCTGCTCGAACAGTTGCGGACGCACGAAGCGGTCGCGGCTCGGCACTATCAGCTGCACCGGCACCTGGGTATGGCGCTTGCGCGGCTTGAACAGGCTGCGGATAAAGTTGGCGCGGTACAGCTTGACCCCGTGCACACCGTCGGAGCGCTGGCTGCTGCTGGGCGGCATATGGCGCAAGCCCTCGACCCGGCGCAGAAACTGCGGCCAGGCCTGGTCCAGCCCCAACCTCCAGCCAAGCTCCGGCAGCAGCGGGGTATGGAACAGGCCGATATACCAGGAGCTCAGCAGCTGCCCGCCGACCTGGGCCCAGGCGCGCGGGCGCTTCTGCTTGAGGCGGTCGCGCATCCAGTGGCCGACATGGTCCAGGCAGGGCCCGGAGATGCTGGTGTAGGAGGCCAGCAGCGGCTGGATGCGTGGCTCGGTCACCGCTTCCCAGGCCTGGATCGAGCCCCAGTCGTGGGCCACCAGGTGCACCGGCTGTTCGGGGCTGGTGGCCTTGATCACCGCTTCCAGGTCATTGGCCAGTTTTTCCAGCTGATAGTCCAGGCGCTTACGAGGGATATCGGAGCTGCCTGCGCCGCGCACGTCGTAGGCGATGATCTGGTAGTCGGCGGCGAGCTCGCGTACCAGTGGCAGCCAGATCTCATGGCTGTCCGGGTAGCCGTGCACCAGCAGCAGGGTCGGCCCGCTGTTATTGCCCCAGCGGTACACCGCCAGCTCCACGCCATCGCCCTGCACCCGCAGTTGCTGCGCCTGCAGGGCATCGCTCTCCAGCAGCAGCGGCGCGTTCATGCCGCCACCTGCGGGGCGCACAGGCCGCGTTGCTGCCAGCGCCGTACATGGGGCAGGTCGTCGTCCAGCCAGTAGGCGTCGTCTGCTGTGACCACCAGCAGCTCTTCGAACTTGGCGCCCACGCCGCGCCAACCCAGGTGCGGCTCCACCGCCCAGAGGCCCGGCGTGGGCGCGTGGTCGGAACGGCTATTGCTCGACCACAGCGGCGACCAGCCGTCGCGGCGGCCGGTGAGCAGGGCGTTGCGGGTCAGGGTAAGGATATTGCGCAGGCCGAAGCGGGCGATGGACAGGCCGCTGTCGCGTTCGCCGAGTTTCTCCACCCGGTGCGCCAGCACCTCGAAGGGATAGGCCTTGTGCCGCGGCAGCGTGCCTTGTTCGGCGCACAGGCGATCCACCGCCTGGCTGACCTTGGCCAGGGGGCGGCGCTGTTTGACCAGCTCGACTATCAGCTCCCGGTGCGCCATCAGGTCGTCCAGCAGGCGTTCGACCAGCAGGTTCTCGCCCAAGGCGCCGCTGTAGCCAATATCCGCGGTGTAGGCGCCCAGGGTCGGCGCGCAGTCGAGGATATAGGGCATGCCTTCTTCCAGCACCGTCTTGCCCGGATAGAAGGCCAGGTTGAAGCCGCCCAGGTGACGCAGGCCATCGAAGCCCTCGAACGCGGTGCGCGGGCCGAACCAGGCGAAGGGCTGATGGAACCAGTCGTGCACGCCGTGATCCTGCAGCCAGGTCTTCATCAGCGTGGCGGCTTGCTTCTCGCTGATGCCGGGCTTGAGTTCGCCGGCTATGCATTGGGCGCACTGGTAGGCCAGGCGCTGCACGGCGCGAAACTGTTCGAGGTCATGGTCGCTGAGTGGGGTGGGGCTGGCAGGCATTGAAATTCTCCAGGCTGTCACGGCTGACTGTTACATCGGTTGATGTAATGGTCATTGTTGTGTGCCTGGGCGTTGCTGCCTAGCTATTCGGGGCGCGGCCTCGGCTCGTTGTTACGCTGTTACTGAGAGTGATATAGCCGCTCTATATCGGGGCTTGTGCGCTAATAAAGGCGTTTGCTGGGCGGTGCACCAAGCAAAGTCCAGCCCTTGGTTGGGGCGGTTGTTGCCGGTGCGCAGGGGCGGCTATGATCGCCGCCATGCCTACAGCCTCTGCTTTTCTCCAGCGTTTATTGGGCGCCGCCGCCCCGGTGGCGAGCGCCGCTGCCGCCGAATACCGGGTCGATGAGCTGGCCCAGGCCGCGCAGACCACGGTGCGCAATGTGCGCGCCTACCAGGACCAGGGCCTGCTGCCGCCCCCGCAGCGGCGTGGGCGGGTGGGCATCTACAGCGGCGAGCACCTGGCGCGGCTGCAGCTGATCGGTCAGCTGCTCGAACGCGGTTACAGCATCGCCAGCATTCGCGAGCTGTTCGAAGCCTGGGCCCAGGGCCGCGACCTGGCCCAGGTGCTGGGCCTGGAGCAGGCCATCCAGGGCCCGGAGCAGCCGGAGCAGGCGGCACGCCTGGAGTTCGCCGAGTTGCAGGCGCTCTTCGGCGAGCAGCTGGACGATCGGGTGATAGAGCGAGCCCAGGCCCTGGGCCTGCTGGAGTTCGCCGGCGACCACCTGCGCATCCCCAGTCCCAAGCTGTTCGCCGCCGGGGTCGAGCTGTACCGCGCGGGGATTCCCCTGCCGGCGCTGCTGGATGAACTGGCGGCGATTCGCGGCCATGTGCAGCAGGTGTCCACCGGCATAGTGCAGATGATAGCCCGGCAGCTGGTCAATCCGCTGCTGCACAGCTCGCTGCCCCATGCCGACGACCTGGAGCGCCTGAGCACGCAGCTCTTGCAGTTGCGCCCGCTGGTGGAACAGGTGGTGACCGCCGAGCTGGCCCGCGGCCTGCCGGAAGCCGCCAACCGCGAGCTGAGCGAGCGGGTGCACCAGTTGCTGCAAGGCTTTCTGCGTCCATCCGGCTCAAGCCAGCAGTAGCACAGCGGCACCCGCCAGTAGACCGCCCGCCATTACCGGCAAGGTCAGCAGCGCCAGCTGCCGGCCGCCGATCAGGGCGATCAGCACAGCCTTCGCCAGGCTGTTGCTCAGGGCGGCGAGGAAGATGCCGTGCACCGCCACCTGGGCGCTCAGGTCCGTATGGGCGCTGCGCGCCAGGGACAGGGTGATGGCGTCGACATCGGCCAGCCCGGAGAGCAGCGCCACCAGGTACACGCCCATGGCGCCGAGCCAATGCCGGGCGCCTTCGACCAGCAGCAGGATCAGCACCAGAAGCGCGGCGAAGCGCAGCGCCGGCGCCAGTTCGAAGGGGTTCTGCAGCGGTGGTTCGGCCGTCTCTGCGCTCTCGCTGCCGGCGCGGCGGTAATACAGCAGCGCGCCCGCGGCGTAGATCAGCGTGGCTCCGCCCAGTGGCCAGAACAGTGGCATCAGCAGGTTGCGATTGACCAGGCCAACCTCCAGCAGCACCCGGGGAAACATCAGCGCCGAGGTGGCCAGCAGACCGCACGCCAGCAGCGCCTGCAGATGGCGCCCTTGGCCCAGGCGGGCGAGGGTCACCGTCATGGCGGTGGAGGAGACTATGCCGCCGAGCAGGGCGGTGATCAGCAGGCCATGGCGGGTGCCGACCAGGCGCATCGCCACATAGGCGGCGAAGCCGATGGCGGCGATCAGCACCACCATCCACCAGATGGCATAGGGGTTGAACACCAGCCAGGGGCCGTAACCCTGATTGGGCAAGGCCGGCAGCAGCACCAGGGAGATAAACAGCAGCTTCAGCGCGCCGGACAGCTCGGCTTCGCTGAGCCGTTGCAGGGCGCCATGCAGGGATTGCTTGAGGCTCAGCAGCAGGGCCACCGCCACCGCGCCGGCGGCGGCCAGCCCGGCATAGCCGGCCATGGCCAGGCTGCCGAGAATAAAGGAAATCAGCAGCGCCACCTCGCTGGTCAGGCCTTTGTCGCCGAGTTGCAGTAGGCCGCCGAAGTAGGAGGCCACCACCAGGGCGGCAAAGCCGGCGAAGACCACCGCCCAGGCCGCCACATCGAAATGTTCGCCGAGCAGCATGGCGAAGGCGCCGAGCAGGCTGCTCAGGGCAAAGGTGCGGATACCGGCAACCAGCTGGTTGTCTTCGCTATTGCGGCCCTGCCAGCCGCGTTCGGCGCCGATTAGCAGGCCGGCCGCCAGGGCGCTGGCGAAATTCAGCAGGGTATCCAGGGCTTCGGGCATGGCACGGCCTTGAGGTGACAGATGCTGGCAGTCTAGCCATTGGCTTGGCTCGGGTATTGCGCGAGATCAGTGATGGCGTCTGCTGGAAAAGCCTACGGCGTTTTCCACCCTACCCATCGGATGCGGCGTAGGTTGGTGCTGAGCGCAGCGAAGCCCAACACTGGGCTACAAGGCTGTAGGGCGGGTGCAACCCGCCAATGCCAAAACAGTGGCGGGTTGCACCCGCCCTACGGGATGAATCAGGCCAAGGCTTAGCGCAGGCTTAGATGGCGATTGAGCAACGCGCGCAAAGCCGCCGGCTTGACCGGTTTGGCCAGGTAGTCGAGGCCGGCGGCGTGCACCTGGGCGATCAGCTCGGGGCGGCCGTCGGCGCTGATCACCACGCCGGGCAGCGGCTCGCCCAGGCGGGTGCGCAGCCAGGCCATCAGCTCGGTGCCGGTGTCGCCTTCGTCGAGGTGGTAATCCACCAGCGCCAGCTGCGGGCGCAGGTTCTCGCTCAGCAGGTGCTCGCATTCCAGGCGGTTGCGCGCGGTCCACACCTGGCAACCCCAGCGCGACAGCAGGCTGTGCATGCCGGTGAGGATGCTGTCTTCGTTGTCGACGCACAGCACCCGGGTGCCGGCCAGGGCCTGGCCGTTATGCTCGGGTTGCGGCAGCGGGGCTGTGATCTCTGCGTGCAACGCCAAAGGCACCGTGACGCTAAACACGCTGCCCTGGCCCGGCCAGGAGCGCACCGCAAGCGGGTGTTCCAGCACCCGACACAGGCCGTCGGCGATCGCCAGGCCCAGGCCCAGGCCCTTCTCGGCGCGGGTCTGGTGGCTGTCCAGGCGCTTGAACTCCTCGAAAATTTCCTTTTGCTTGTCCTCGGGGATGCCCGGGCCACGGTCCCAGACCTCCAGGCGCAGTTGGCCGCCTACGCGGCGCACGCCCAGCAGCACGCGACCCTTGGCGTAGCGGAAGGCGTTGGTGAGGAAATTCTGCAGCACCCGGCGCAGCAGCTTGCTGTCGCTGTCCACCCGCAGGCGACTGCCGCGCAGGCGGAAATCCACGCCCTGTTCGGCGGCCAGCACCTTGAACTCGGCGCCCAGGGTGTCGAACAGCGTATTCAGCACGAAGGCCGTGCGCTCCGGGGTGATGCGGCGGTTTTCCAGGCGCGAGATGTCCAGCAGATCGCCGATCAGGTCTTCCGCCGAACGCAGCGAGCTGTCCAGATGGTGCACCAGTTCGCGGGCATCGAAGGGCAGGGCCTCGTCCTGGTGCGAGAGGGCGGCGGAGAACAGCCGGGCGGCGTTCAGCGGTTGCATCAGGTCATGGCTGACGGCGGTGAGGAAGCGGGTCTTCGACTGGTTGGCGGCCTCGGCCACGCCCTTGGCTTCGCTCAGCGCCTGATTGAGCTGGGACAGCTCGAAGGTGCGCTCGGCGACCCGCTGTTCCAGGCCTTCGTTGGCGGCCTTGAGCGCCCGTTCGGCCTCGCGGAATTCGGTGATGTCGGTGAAGCTCATGACGAAGCCGCCGCCGGGCATGGGGTTGCCGATCAGCTCGATGACCCGGCCATTGGGGAACAGGCGCTCGGAGGTGTGCGCGGTGCCCTGGCGCATCCAGTACAGGCGCTTGTTCACATGTTCCTCGATAGCGCCGCCGCCGAGCAGGCCGCGCTGGGCGTTGAAGCGGATCAGCTCGGCCACCGGCCGGCCGACATAGACCTGGCCTTCCGGGTAGTCGAACAGTTCGATATAGCGCTGGTTCCAGGCCACCAGATGCAGCGACTGGTCGACCACGCTGATGCCCTGGGTGATGTTCTCGATCGCCCCCTGCAGCAGGGCGCGGTTGAACTGCAGCACCTCGCTGGCTTCGTCGACTATGCGCACCACGTCCTCGACCTGCATCTCGCGGCCTTCGATGGCCGCCTTGACTACGGCGCGGGTGCTGGATGCCCCCAATACGCCGGCCAGCAGGCGTTCGGTATGGGCGATCCATTCGCTGGTGGCGCTCTGGCTGGGATCGAAACCTTTGCCCTGGCGCTGGGCGAAGCGCATAAAGCTCTGCTGCGCGCGGTCCTCGCCGACGAAGCGGCTGGCCAGCGTCAGCAGGTCGTCCACCCGCACCGCCAGCAGGCTGCGACTGCTGGGCTTGGCGCCGAAGTCATGGCCGATAAAGCGCCCGGCCTGCCAGTGTTCGGCGACCCGGGTGCGGGAGAAATACGAGACCCAGGCAAACAGCAGGAAGTTGCCGGCCAGCGACAGCACCATGCCGCGGGTCAGGGCATCCACCTGAAAGCCAATGGGCCCGTACAGCAGGCTGGGCAGCCCGGGGAAGATCTCCAGCGGCCAGCCCAGGCCACGGGCCAGCAGCGGCAGCACCAGGCTGTAGAACCAGATCAGCGCACCGAACGCCAACCCGGCGAACACCCCCTGGCGGTTGGCCTGCTTCCATACCAGAGCGCCGAACATGGCCGGCGCCAGCTGGCCGATGGCGGCGAAGGAGACCTGGCCGATGGTCGCCAGGCTCGCATTGGAGCCGAGCAGGCGGTAGCACACATAGGCCAGCAGCAGGATCAGCACTATGCTGACCCGCCGCGCCGTGAGCATCCAGTAGCGGAAGGCTTCGAACGGCCGCTCGGTGTTCTGCCGGCGCAGCAGCCAGGGCAGCAGCATGTCGTTGGAGATCATGGTCGACAGCGCCACCGAGGCGACAATCACCATGCCGGTGGCGGCCGAGGCGCCGCCGATAAAGGCCAGAAGCGCCAGCGCCGGGTGCGCCTGGGCCAGCGGCAGGCTGATCACGAAGGAGTCCGGAGTGACCCCGGCCGGCAGCAGCAGCTGCCCGGCCAGGGCGATGGGCACCACGAACAAGGCGGCCAGCACCAGGTAGACGGGAAATACCCAGCGCGCCAGGTTGAGATCCTTCGGCTCGATATTTTCCACCACTGTGACGTGGAACTGCCGCGGCAGGCAGACGATGGCGATCATCGCCAGGCCGGTCTGCATCATCAGCGCCGGCCAGTTCACCGTCTGCGCCCAGAAGCTGTCGAGGGCCGGGCTGGCCTTGGCCTGGCTGAGCAGATCGGCGAAGCCGTTGAATAGGCCGTAGGTGACGAAGGCGCCGACGGCGAGGAAGGCCAGCAGCTTGACCAGGGATTCGAAGGCGATCGCCAGCACCATGCCGCGGTGGTGTTCGGTGGCATCCAGGTTGCGCGTGCCGAACAGAATGGTGAACAGCGCCAGCATCAAAGACACTATCAGCGCGGTGTCCTGGGCGCTGGTGCCGCTGGCGGCAGCGCCTTCGCCGATCAGCAGGTTGACCCCGAGCACTATGCCCTTGAGCTGCAGGGCGATATAGGGCAGCACGCCGACCAGGCAGATCAACGCCACCACCACCGCCAGCGCCTGGGATTTGCCGTAGCGCGCGGCGATAAAGTCGGCGATCGAGGTGATATTTTCCTGCTTGCTGAGCATCACCATCTTCTGCAGCACCCAGGGCGCGAACAGCAGCAAAATGATCGGCCCCAGGTAGATCGGCAGAAACGACCAGAGCTGTTCGGCGGCCTGGCCGACCGCGCCGAAGAAGGTCCAGCTGGTGCAGTACACCGCCAGCGACAGGCTATACACCCAGGCGCGCACCCGCGGCGGCATGGGCGTGCGGCGGCGGTCGCCATAGAAGGCGATGGCGAACAGAATGGCCATATAGATCAGCGCCACCGTGGCGATCAGCCCGCTGGACAAACTCATGCCTACTCCAATAGCAAACTATGGGGTGCTTCCGGGGTCTTGGCCGCGATGGCCGAGCCCATGCTGCACAGTGTCGCAGTAAAGCGCCGCGTCGTCAGGCGCGACCAAGGTCGCACAGGCTTGGGGTGCTTGGGTTAAAACTCTGGTGATTGTCCGTACGGGCTTAGCCTGTTAGCGTGACGGGCCTGCGACTCTGTCCGTGGAGGGACCCTATGTTCAAGCCGCAATTGATTACCCTGCAACGCGGCGCGTTGCGCATCGAACCCATGGTCGATGCCGATATTCCTGCCCTGATCAGCCTGGCCGAAGCCAATCGCCAGGAACTGACCTATATGAACGGCACCCAGCGCCTGGATTGGTATCGCCAGGGCCTGCTCGATCAGCGCGAAGGCAAGGCCTTGGCCTTCGTCATTCGCCTGGGCGAGCAACTGGTCGGCACCACGCGCTTCGGCGATTTTATGAACATTCTGCCGGCCGCCGAGATCGGCTGGACCTGGCTGGACCACAGCCAGCACGGCACCGGCCTGAACGGCATGGTGAAATACCTGATGCTCAAGCATGCCTTCGAGCACTGGCAGATGGTCCGTGTGCAGCTGAAAACCGCCGCCAGCAACCTGCGTTCGCAGCGTGCCATTGAGAAGCTCGGTGCCGTGCGTGAAGGTGTGCTGCGCAACCACCGGCGCCTGGCCGACGGGCGCTTGGATGACAGCGTGCTCTACAGCATCACCGACCGTGACTGGCCGACCATCAAGCAGCAGCTGGAGGCGCGTTTCAGCGTTTGAATGATGGGGCAGGCTGGCGTCGAGCAGACACGCTTCTGGCAATCGCGCGAGTTGGACGGTGTGGAGTTGCTGCACGCCCACTATATCGAGCAGCGCTTTTCGCCCCATGTGCATGAAGGCTTCGTCTTCGCAGTAATCGAGCAGGGGGCCCATCGTTTCCAGCATCGCGGCAGCGAGCATCTGGCGCCGGCCGGCAGCATGATATTGATCAACCCGGACGAACTGCACTCTTGCTCCAAGGCCCATGAGCAGGGCTGGCAGTACCGTGCCTTCTACCCGGAGGTGGGGCAGGTTTGCGAGGTGCTGGCTGAGTTGGAGCTGGGGCGGGGCGGCCTACCAAGCTTTGCCGACAGCGTGTTGCATGACTCGCTGCTGGGCCAGACTTTCGCCGACTTGCATCGTTTACTGGAGAGTCCGGCCAGCGCCTTGCAGCAGCAGACCGCCTGGCGCGAGGCGATTCTGTTGTTATTCCAACGCCATGGGCGTCTGCCCGCAGGCCTCGCACCTGGCCATGAACCGCAGGCGGTGGCGCTGGCCAAGGAGTTGCTTGCCAGCCAGCTGGCCGCACCGCCTTCGCTGGAACACTTGGCTGCGGCGGTGGGTTTGTCGCCCTTTCATTTCGCCCGAGTATTTCGCCGCGCCACCGGCCTGCCGCCGCACACCTGGCTGATGCAGCGCCGTCTGGAGCAGGCCCGGAGCTTGCTGAAACAGGGTTGTGCGCCGCTAAGCGTGGCCATGCAGCTGGGCTTTGCCGACCAAAGCCATCTGAGCCGCCAGTTCAAGCAGGCTTATGGGGTTGCGCCGGGGCAGTATCGCAAGGCCAGCCTGGGCTTATCCCTTTGAGTCGCCCGGATGCAATCCGCGGAGGCGAATAGATCCCCCGGATGCATCCGGGCTACGGGCTGACGCTTCTATGCGCAAGATTGTTCAAGACTCACAGGCGGCGCTGCGGCAGGCTGTTGGCCTGGAGGAATAAGCATGAGCCGCTCGCATCACTTTCTGTATGGCTGCCGAGACAGCATCCCGATGATAGTCGGCATTCTGCCGTTCGGTCTTATCTATGGCGCGCTGGCCAGCCTGGCCGGACTCAGCCTGTGGCAGGCGCTGGGCATGTCGCTGCTGGTGTATGCCGGTTCGGCGCAATTTATCGCCATCAGCCTGCTGACCCTGGGCAGCGGCGCGGCGGTGATTCTGCTCACCACCTTTATCGTCAACCTGCGCCATGTGCTCTACAGCGCGGCCTTGCAACCCTATGTCGGCGGGCTGCCGCAACGCTGGCGCGTGCCCCTGGCCTTTGGCCTGACCGACGAGACCTTCGCCGTGGTGCAGCGCCGCTACCTGGCGCGCGGCATGGCCGAGCATGGCCAGTGGTATCACGCCGGAGTGGCCCTGGCGCTGTACCTGTCCTGGGTCTGCAGTTCGCTGGTGGGCGCAGTCTTTGGCCAGAGCGTGCCGAACCTGGCCGGCTGGGGCCTGGATTTCGCCATGCTGGCGACCTTTATCGGCATAGTGGTGCCGGTGCTGCGCAGCTCGCCGCAAATCGCCGCGGCGCTGGTGGCGGCGGCCGTGGCGCTGCTCTGTTATGCCTGGCCGTACAAGCTGGGGTTGATGGCGGCGGCGTTAAGCGGGATTGCCGTTGGCGTGGCGCTGGAGCGGCGTACAGTCACTGTGGCGGTCGAGGAGGGCGCGCGATGAATACCTGGCTGCTGATTCTCGGCATGGCACTGATCACCTTCCTGATCCGCTACAGCCTGTTCGCCTTGCCCGACCTGCGCTTCCCCCCGCTGGTGCGCCAGGGCCTGCATTACGTGCCCACGGCGGTGCTGACCGCCATAGTAGTGCCGGGCATGTTGATCCCCGATGGCCAGCACTGGGCCTTGACTATGCAAAATGCCTATCTGCTGGCCGGGCTGGCGACCATAGCCATAGCCGCGCTGACCCGCCATTTGCTGGCGACCATTGGCGGCGGCTTGCTGGTGTTCTTTGTGCTTCGTTGGTGGCTGGGCCAGTTGCCCCTGTAACGGCGCTGTTTTTGCTGAAAATGCGCGAAAAGGCCAGCTTTGCTGTGGCTTTGGGTGGCCGTCTTGCAGTCAAATGCTGGACGACCAGTTCGGCCACAGCACACAGGTACACGGACGATGACCCAACAATCCCAATTCGCGCTGCTGGGTAAAAAACGCTTCCTGCCGTTTTTCCTCACCCAATTGCTCGGCGCCTTCAACGACAACATCTTCAAGCAGTCGCTGATTCTCGCCATCCTGTTCAAACTCAACCTGGGCACGGACAAGGGCTTGCTGGTCAATCTCTGCGCCATGCTGTTTATCCTGCCGTTCTTCCTGTTTTCCGCCCTCGGTGGGCAGTTTGGCGAGAAGTTCGCCAAGGACTCGCTGATCCGCGTGATCAAGTTTGCCGAGATCATCATCATGCTGGTGGGGGCGACCGGGGTATTGCTGGGCAACCTGCCGCTGATGCTGCTGGTGCTGTTCGCCATGGGCACGCATTCCTCGCTATTCGGCCCGGTGAAGTACTCGATTCTGCCGCAGCACCTGCAAGAGCAGGAGCTGGTCGGCGGCAATGCCCTGGTGGAAATGGGCACCTTCCTGGCCATTCTCGCCGGCACCATTGGCGCCGGGATGATGATGGCCAGCAGTGCTTACGCCAGTTGGGTCGCCTCCTCCATTGTGCTGGTGGCGCTGCTCGGCTACCTGGCCAGCCGCGGCATTCCCCGGGCTGCAGCGGCCATGCCAGAGCTCAAGCTGGACTGGAATATCCTGCGCCAGTCCTGGCTGATCATGAAGCTGGGCCTGGGCCAGCGCCCGGCGGTGTCACGTTCCCTGGTGGGCAACTCCTGGTTCTGGTTTCTCGGCGCGGTGTACCTGACGCAGATTCCGGCCTATGCCAAGGAGTGGCTGTATGGTGATGAAAGCGTGGTGACGCTGATTCTCACGGTGTTCTCCTTGGGCATAGGCCTGGGGTCGATGCTGTGCGAGCGCATGAGCGGGCACAAGGTGGAAGTCGGCCTGGTGCCCTTCGGTTCCATGGGTTTGACCCTGTTCGGCATCCTGCTCTGGTGGCATTCCGGCGGCTTCCCCCAGGCGGCGGTGGCGCATGACTGGCTGGCGGTGCTGAGCCATGGCCAGGCCTGGTGGATTCTCGGTTCGATTATGGGCATCGGTCTGTTCGGCGGCTTTTACATAGTGCCGCTGTATGCCCTGATCCAGTCGCGCACCGTGGAGCACGAAAGGGCGCGGGTGATCGCCGCCAACAACATCCTCAATGCGCTGTTTATGGTGATCTCGGCGCTGGCCTCGATCCTGTTCCTGAGCCTGGCCAAGCTGTCGATTCCGCAGCTGTTTCTGGTCATCTCGCTGATGAATATCGCGGTCAACAGCTACATCTTCAAGATCGTCCCCGAATTCAGCATGCGCTTTCTTATCTGGCTGCTCAGTCACTCGATGTACCGGGTCGAGCACAAGGGCCTGGAGGCCATTCCCGATGAGGGCGCGGCGGTGCTGGTGTGCAACCACGTGTCCTTCGTCGATGCGCTGCTGATCGGCGGCGCGGTGCGCCGGCCGGTGCGTTTCGTCATGTACTACAAGATCTACAACCTGCCGGTGCTCAACTTTATCTTCCGCACCGCCGGCACCGTGCCGATTGCCGGGCGCAATGAAGATCTGCTGATCTACGACGCCGCCTTCAAGAAGATCGCCGAGTACCTGCGGGGTGGCGAGGTGGTGTGCCTCTTCCCGGAAGGCAAGTTGACCAGCGATGGCGAACTCAACGAGTTCAAGAGCGGGATCGAACGCATCATCGCGGAAAACCCGGTACCGGTGATTCCCATGGCATTGCAGGGGCTGTGGGGCAGCTTTTTCAGCCGCGATCCGCACAAGGGGTTGTTCAAGCGCCTATGGTCGCGGATTCAGCTGGTGGCCGGTCAACCGCTCGCCGCCGAAGTGGCCAAGCGCGAGCTGCTGCAAGCCCAGGTGGCGCAGCTGCGGGGGGATTGGCGTTAAGCCGCTGATCTAAGAAGGGCGGGCATAAACCGCCCGAACCATTGCAGTTGGGCTTTGTCGCCCAACCTACGCACCATCCGGTTCAATACATCGCTGGGGGATAGGCATAAAAAAGGCCAGTCGTATGACTGGCCTTTTTTACGTTCAGCTATTACTCAAGCGTTTTGCACATTGCCCGCAGGCAGCGGTTCACCGCGCAGGCCTATCACCTGGGGCAGCAACGAGCCGACCAGCATGCCGAAGGCGCTCAGCAGCAGGCCCACCAGTTGCGGTGGCCAGAAGTCGCTTTCCTGGTAGGTGAATTCCAGGCTCAGCCAGGACAGCAGGCCGAAGGCGATGGCCAGCAGTGCGCCTTGGGTGGTGGCGCGTTTCCAGAACAGACCCGCGATCAAAGGCACCGAGGCGGCCACCAGGGTCACCTTGTAGGCGCTGCCCACCATCTCGTAGATGCTGGCATCGGAGTACAGGGCGAAGGTCGCGGTGATGACGGCGCAGGCGACAATGGTCAGACGCATGGCCTTGAGAAATTCGCGGTCGTTCATGTTCGGGCGAAAGCGCTTGAGCACGTTCTCGGTAAAGGTCACCGAGGGCGCCAGCAGCGTGCCGGAGGCGGTGGACATGATGGCCGACAGCAGCGCGCCGAAGAACAATACCTGGGCGAATACCGGCGTGCGCTCCATGATCAGGCTCGGCAGAATGATCTGCGGATCCTCGACCAGCAGTCGCTTGACCATCTCGGGATCGATCATCGAGGCGGCGTAGGTAAGGAAGATCGGCAGCATGCAGAAGCTCAGGTAGAAGACCCCGCCGGCAATGGTGCCGCGCGCTGCGATTTTCTCGGTTTTCGCCGACATGATCCGGGCGTACACGTCCTGCTGCGGAATGGAGCCGAGCATCATGGTCAGCGCGGCGCCGATAAAGGCGACTATATCCTTGGCATCCAGGCTACCGATAAAGCTGAACTTGCCGTCGCTGGCCGCCTGGGCGATGACTTTCTGCGGGCCGCCGGCCATGTCGCCGATCAGCCAGGTCAGATAGCCCAGGCCGACCACGATAATCGCCATCTGGAAGGTATCGGTCAGCGCCACCGACCACATGCCGCCGTACAGGGTGTAGACCAGCACTATCGCGGTGCCGATTAGCATGCCCTGGGTAGTGCTGATGGAGCCGTCGGACAGTACGTTGAACACCACCCCAAGTGCGGTAAGTTGGGCGGCGATCCAGCCCAGGTAGGAGGCCATGATCACCAGGCTGGTCAGCAGTTCGACATGCGGGCCGAAGCGTTTGCGGAAGAAGTCGCCGAGGGTCAGCAGATTCATGCGGTACAGCTTGCGGGCGAAAATAAAGCCCACCAGCATCAGGCAACCGAAGGAGCCGAAGGGGTCTTCAACTATCCCGGCAAAACCTTCTTGGATAAAAGTAGCCGGAATGCCCAATACGGCTTCCGAGCCAAACCAGGTGGCAAACACCATCGCCATCACTATCGGGAACGACATGCTGCGCCCGCCGGCAGCGAAGTCTTTTGAGTTATGCACGCGCGTCGAAGCGTAGATACCAATACCTACTGTGACCAGCAGGTAACCCACAACAAACCAGATCAGCATGTGTTTTTGTTCCAGTGGCTCTGGCCTGCCGGGGGTTCGCCGGCTTGCACAAGGCAATCCGAACAGAACGACGCGACAGGCGACAAATTGTTGTTTTGGTTGATGGGTCAGCCACACTGGCTGCCAGGAAAGCCGATGGGCTGCCCGGTAGCCAGGCGATTTGCCTGACACCACGGTCGCGCAGTCTGCCAATCTCGTAAAATATGTCAAACAAATACGACGAATTGATCGGTTAAAAATTACAGGCGGGGTTAGTGCGATGACCTTATTGTTAAGTAAGCTACTGATTTATAACGAAGTTAAAATTAGTCTTGTGAGTAGGTAGTTTTTTATTTTCAACACTGCTGTGCCCTTTCTTGCAGGCGCTAAATCGCATCCGCGCAACCCGGGTTGGCGACCGCAGCAGTGCCGCGCCTGGCGTGGAAAATGCGCCGGGGCGGGTAGGCCAACTGGCAGCTATCCAGATGGGCGCGTTGGAGGCCTTAGCGGCCGAACGGGCTGAGCCGGTGCAGGCTATTCGCCGAAAATGCTCGGCTGTTCGCCGCGTGTTTGTCGCAGTGCCAAGGCTCGGCCTCGGCTTGCGGTATTGGGGTGGTGCACTAAAAAGCCTACCAATGGGCGGGCTTCTAGTGTCAGCGATTGGGTTCGTCCGCAGTCTTTGTGGCGCTTTAGTGGCTGAGCTTAAGGCCGAGCAGGCCGCAGATAATCAGCGCCACGCTGGCCAGGCGGATCAGCGCCATGGACTCGCCAAACAGGATGATCCCGGCGATCACCGTGCCTATGGCGCCGATGCCGGTCCAGATCGCGTAAGCGGTGCCCAGGGGTAATTGCTTCATGGCCAGGCCCAGCAGGAGCAGGCTGACGAGCATGGCGGCGACTGTCAGTAAGCTGGGGATGGGGCGGGAGAAGCCGTCGGTGTACTTCAGCCCGACAGCCCAGGCGACCTCGAACAGGCCGGCGAAAAACAGAATGATCCAAGACATTGCGAGCTCCAGAGCGGCAGGGTAGGGGCCGTCCCCGGATGCTCACTCAGCGAGTGGTGAGGTCGTCCTCACGCCGTGCAGTATTTTGCACATTGGCCTGAACAAGGCAAGCGGCCCGGGATAGCTGGCGGGTTCCCGGGCGCTCGCGCCGCAGTAGATTTTAGATGCCCTGAGGAATTTCTTCGCCGCCCAGGGCTTCGAACAGGGCCGGGAGGAATTCGACCAGGGTCAGCATCATCAGGGTGAAGCTGGCGTCCTGCTGGCCGAGGGCATCGTCGCCGCCGTCCTGTTCGGCCTGGTCCTGCAGTAGGTCCTCAAAGCGCAGGCGCTTGACCACCAGCTTGTCGTCCAGCACGAAGGACAGTTTGTCCTGCCAGGCCAGGGACAGTTGGGTCACTTGCTTGCCCGAGGTCATGTGCAGCTGGATTTCATCGCTGGTCAGGTCCTGGCGCTTGCAGCGCACCACGCCACCGTCTTCGTGAGTGTCGCGCAACTCGCATTCGTCCAGCACATGGAAGTCGGCGGCGGCCTTCTGCGCCTTGACCCAATCGGTCAGAGTCGCGCTCGGGGCTATCTTCACGGTCAGCGGGCGCACCGGCAGCGAGCCGATGGCTTCGCGCAGGGTGGACAGCAGGTCTTCGGCGCGCTTGGGGCTGGAGGCATCGACCAGGATCAGGCCCTGCTTCGGTGCGATGGCGGCGAAGGTGGCGGATTTGCGGATAAAGGCGCGCGGCAGGAAAGTCTGCACTATTTCGTCTTTCAGCTGATCGCGTTCCTTCTTGTAGACCTTGCGCATCTGCTCGGCTTCGATCTCATCGACCTTGTCCTTCAGCGCATCGCGTACCACGCTGCCGGGCAGAATGCGTTCTTCCTTGCGCGCGGCGATCAGCAGGAAATCACCGCTGACATGCACCAGCGGCGCATCGCCACCTTTGCCGAAGGGCGCGACAAAGCCGTAGGTGCTGAGTTCCTGGCTGGCGCACGAACGGGCCGGTTTGGCGGCCAGGGCAGCCTCTAAGGCCTCGGAGTCGAAGGGGATGTTCTGGGTGAGGCGATAAACCAGCAGGTTACGAAACCACATAAGGGGATGACTCTCCATTAACAGGCCTGCCCTGCGGCAGGCAGCATAAGCTTTCAGCGCCTGGTTCCAGTCCAGAACCAGGGGTGCAGATCGGTGAGATGCGCTGCTCGGCTTGCACGTTGCATTCGGGGGCGCATTATTCCCCTGCTTGCTGCTCGAGGCCAAGTCTGCGCTAAGCCATTGCTGTGTCGATAAAAAATATTTAAATCAGGACTTGCCAAGGTCTGGATGGCTGTCTAGAATGCGCCCCACTTCGAGAGTGAAGGGTGATTAGCTCAGCTGGGAGAGCATCTGCCTTACAAGCAGAGGGTCGGCGGTTCGATCCCGTCATCACCCACCAACTCGCCTTCGAGGTTACGCGCAGCGGTAGTTCAGTCGGTTAGAATACCGGCCTGTCACGCCGGGGGTCGCGGGTTCGAGTCCCGTCCGCTGCGCCATTTTTATCCTCGCTTCACCTCCCCTGTGACACTTCGCAACACCTCCTCAAAATCTTCCGCTCAATTCAGCTAAACATCTGAACTTATACGCATTTTCTGTCTCCTAACACGGTAGCCAGTGATCGCGGCAGCCTGCTAAGCTCGCGCCTTCACACGATATCGACAGCCCTAGGGCGCAGCGGACAAGGAACAAGCATGAAACAGCATCGTTTAGCAGCGGCGGTCGCCCTGGTGGGTTTGGTTCTCGCCGGTTGTGATTCGCAAACCAGCAAAGTCACCCTGGAAACCCCGGCGCAGAAGGCTTCCTATGGTATTGGCCTGAATATGGGCAAGAGCCTGGCGCAAGAAGGCATGGATGACCTGGATTCGAACGCCGTGGCTCAAGGCATCGAAGACGCCATCGGCAAGAAAGAACAGCGCCTGAAAGACGAAGAGCTGATCGAAGCCTTTGCCTTCCTGCAAAAGCGTGCCGAAGAGCGCATGGTTACTCTGAATAAAGAGTCGGCCGAGGCCGGCAAGAAATTCCTCGCAGACAACGCCAAGCGTGAAGGTGTGACCACTACCGCTTCCGGCCTGCAGTACGAAGTGGTGCAGAAAGCCGAAGGCGCCCAGCCGAAAGCGACCGACGTGGTGACAGTTCACTACGAAGGCAAGCTGACCGATGGCAAGGTATTCGACAGCTCGGTCGAACGCGGCAGCCCAATCGATCTGCCGGTCAGCGGCGTGATTCCGGGTTGGATCGAAGGCCTGCAGTTGATGCATGTCGGCGAGAAGTACAAGTTCTATATCCCGAGCGAGCTGGCCTATGGCGAGCAAAGCCCGACTCCGGCCATTCCGGCCAACTCGGTGCTGGTGTTCGATCTGGAGCTGATTGCGATTAAAGACGCCGCCGCTGCCGCAGACACTGCACAGTAATTTTCCCGCGGTACAAGCAACGCCCCGTTTCGACGGGGCGTTGTCGTTTCTGGCGCCGATAAAGCGCAACATGGGCTTGACTGAGCGGTCTTAAAAGCACTGCAGGGCTGCCTGGCTGTTACGGTTATGCACATTTCCCATAATGGCTGTCGAGGGTTACGGGAAACGTCTTATAAAAACCATTTGTTATTTTTAACATATTGATTTATATGAGATTTTAAGTGCTGGATAAAAAATGCCCGATCTGTGGCGAGGCCGCATGGGCTGGGCGTTTGGCTGGCTTATGGATAATCTGTTCACAAGGTTATCCACAGCTTTAGTGGATAACCCAGGCGGGCCCAGCAAGCACGCGGGATTGACGAGATAGGGCGATGATCGAAGCGAAAAATTTCTCGCGTTACCTGATTTTGGCACGGCGTTTCCTCAGCGCTGGGCGCTTACCCGCATTGCTTCTGGCGGTGGCGCGTAAGCGCGAGCAGAGCGGGCAATCCCTGGCCGCGCTACGCGCGGATCTCGGCCTGTTGCAGAGTCTCTGCATCGCTTGGTGGCGGGGCGAATACCGGGCAATCAGTGGGCAGGCGTTACTGGCGATTGTGGCCGCCTTGCTGTACTTCGTAACACCCTTGGATGCGTTACCGGATTGGTTGCCGGTAGCAGGCTTTATCGATGACCTGGCAGTGCTGGCCTGGGTAATACGCAGCTGGCGTGCGGAGCTTGGCGCTTTTCAGGCTTGGCGAGCGGCCCAGACGCCCGAGGCGCTGCGGTTGATTGAGCGTCTGCCATTGGACGGGAATGAATAAGCAAACATCCAGGGGGCCGATCAGCCCTGATGTTCAGCTGTTATCGAGCATCTGGCTGATGCTGCCCGTGTCGCGCAGCTCCTGCAGAACCTTATCCAGGCGTTCGGCGCTGACAGGCAGCGTTGGGCCGTAGGTGCAGTGCATGTCGTAGCGTTGGATCACCCAGGGGCTGAATTGCAGGGGCGCAGCCGGACCTTGGGCCAATTGGAAGTTGATTGGCCGGCGCATATCGATGATCGCGTCCAGGCGTTGTTTTTTCAGCAGGTTCAGGCTGGTCTTGAGGTCGCGGACATCCTGTCGGGTCACCTGATGGTTGGCGAAGGCAGCCATCAGTGGGACGCTGTAGACATAGCCCAGCTGAGTGCCGAGGACCTTGCCATAGAGATCATCCAGGCTGCCGATGGGGGCTTGCTGGCGATGCTGCAGGAGCACGTCTTCCTCTTCGTAGAGCGGAGGGGACCAGTGATAGCGCAGCGGCTCGGCCATCCACTGCGGATTGTTATTGCAGATCACATGGATATGCCCGCGCTGCATAAACTCTTCGACGCGCTTGTTCGGCGTTTCCACGAAGTGGACAGCCAGCCCCAGGCGTTGGCTGGTCTCTTGACCCAATTGGTAGATAAAACCGCCGCGCAGCTGCTGGTCGACCACATCGACATAGGGCATGCCGTCGGCAGTGGCAAAGCCCCAGCGCAACTCCTGCGCGTTGCAGCAGGCCGCGCTGCAGGCCACTAACACGAATATCAATGCACGCAACGCACAGCCCTCGGCTGGGTGGGGCAACGTCTGGGCAGTATAGAACACCCGCTTTACCCCGACGGACTGTTAAGATGGCGGCCTGTACTGAGAGACTGTGAAACAACTCTCGCCCGCAGCGAGCGCTTCCAGGCACCCGCTGCGGGCGTAGCGCAGCCTTGCCGCGATCGACTGGAAATACTCTGGTCACGGAGTTCGATTTTTCACAGGCTCTGAGCCGGATAAGACAGTTGCTGGGCCCTGTGGTCGCTATTCCCGCCCTGTAAACGGCGCGCCCAGTAGTTCGCATGGAGATTTACCGATGAATGTGCAAGTGATCGAGCGCGATGGCGAGCCGGAGTATGCGGTGCTGCCCTGGGCGCAGTATCAGGCGTTGTTGCAGGCGGCTGGACGTCCGCCCGTAGTCGTCACAGAGGTGGTGGACGCACCTAAGCCGGCCCTGAGCCAGTTGACGGCCCTGCGTGAGGCCAAAGGCCTGAGCGCCGAGCAGCTGGCGCGCAATGTGGGGATCAGCCCGCATTACCTGGGGATGATCGAGAGCGGCGAGCGTCAGCCGGATGCGGCCATTCAGCGGGCCTTGGCCTGGCATCTGGGTGTGGATGGTTGGGAGTTGCAGCCTTGAGCGTGAGTATCAGTCGCCACCACTGGCAAGCCCTGCTCGCCGAACTTGAGGATGCCCAGCGGCAACGTCATCTGTTGACCTACCGCGCCCTGATCGAACGCTTGTCCCTGCCCACGCCGGCCCTGCAAACCCTGGCCGCGGCCCTGGAGCATCTGGCGGCCCTGGATGCGCGTGCCGAACGACCATTGCGCAGTGCCCTGGTCATCAGTCAGGGCGCCAGCCGTTTGCCGCGTACCGGCTTCTTCGACTGTGTCACCCGCCTGGGCCGCTTTACCGGGGCTTCCGACGGTATCGCCGCGGCATCCTGGCATGCCGCCGAAGTGGCGCGGGTATTCGAGTTCCGCTACCCCGAGGAGGGCTAGATGCTCTGGCCGCTGCGCGCGCGCTTGAGTTATGCCCTGGCCCGGCGCCTGTTTCACTGGGCCTGGCTGGTGCGCCAACCGCGTGCCTGGCGCTGGCTGGAGGGGCAGTTCGCGCGCATGGCCAATCTGGGCGATGTGGGGGCGCAAAGCTTCTACGGGCATATCCTGTTGTTTCGCGGCCAGGGACTCGGCGCGCGTGAGGAGGGCATGCGCCTGCTCGGTCTGGCCGCCAAGGCCGGTGACGGCAAAGCGGCCTATCAATTGGGCGCTCTGAGTCTGGCTGGCGATACCCGGCATGCGCCGGATGCGCAACAGGCTGTCCTGTGGTGGACCCTGGCGGCGCAGGCTGCCCATCCGCTGGCGGCGCAGCGCCTGGCCGGGCTTTACCTTGATGGAGCTGTCGGCGTGCCAGCCGATCCGGCACTGGCGGCGCACTTTTCCGCTCGGGCGAGCGAGCTCAGCGGGATCTGAACCGCTGAGCCTCGGGGCTGGTTCAGGCTGCCGAAAGCGTCTGGGTATCGATGATATGCAGGCTGTAACCCGGGATCGCCTTGGCATGCCGCTTGGCTTCCGAGGCCAGGCCCGCCAGTTGGTTGGCATCCAGCTGCGCGCATTGCTCGGCGCGCAGGCGCACCACGCCCAGTGACAGCGACAGCAGAGCGAACTCCTGGCGCTTGCCCTTGCGGTCATGGGCGACAAAGCAGCCCGCGTCCAGATCCTCGTCACGATAGAAGCGCCGGCACTGGCTTTGAAAATCCTCCAGCAGGCGATTGAGCCGGGCGCGCCAGTCGGCTGAATTCAACACCAAGAGAAAGTCATCGCCGCCAATATGGCCGACGAAGTCCCGGGCGGGGTCGACCCGCTCATTCAGGCATTGCGCCAGGCTGAGCAGCACCTCATCGCCTTTGGCGTAGCCGTAGATGTCGTTGAACGGCTTGAAGTTGTCGATATCCACATAGCAGATCACCGCGTCCCGATTCTGTTGCAGCAGGCGGGTCAGGCACTGCTGAATCGGCACGTTGCCGGGCAGCAGGGTCAAGGGGTTGGCATGGCGTGCCTGCTGGATCTTCAGTTCGGTGATCAGCTTGAGGACATCGATCACCCGGCCCAGGCCCAGATAGCGACCGTCCTGGGTAATGATGAAGTCTTCTTCGATGCGTTGTCGGGCGCGGTTGGTGAGCAGGCGGCTGACCTGCTGCAGCGACTGATTCGACTCGACCGCGAGAAAATCATCGCTCATCAGTCGGCTGATCGGCTTGCGGGCGAACAGCTCGGTGGCAAAGGGCTTTAGCAGCACCTCGGAAAGCGAATGGCGGTGCACTATGCCCACCGCTTGCTGCGCCTCGTTGAGAACGGCCAGGGAGTTGAGGCTGGCTTGGGCGCGGAAGATTTCCAGCACCTCGGCGGTCGGCGTGCTCAGCGCCACCGCGCGCTGTGGGTTGAGCAGACCGCGCAGGTCGCTGCTTTCCTCGCTCAGGCTGTTGCTCAGGCTGCCGGGGGCCGGCAGCAGGCTGCTGGCATCCCGCGGCGGCTGCTCTTGCGGGCGGCAGAGCAGGTAGCCCTGGAGCAGGTCTACGCCCATTTCCGCGAGCACCGCGAGCTCTTCGGGCAGCTCGATGCCTTCGGCTATCACCTGGGCGCGGGAGGCTTTGGCCATTTTCAGAATGGAGCCGACGAACTCGCGTTTGACCGCATCCAGGTGGATGCCATCGATAAAGTGGCGGTCGATCTTCACGTAGTCCGGGCGCAGTTCCGACCACAGGCGCAGGCTGGAGTAGCCGGCGCCCAGATCGTCCAGGGCGATGGAGAAGCCCATGGCGCGGTAGTGGTGCAGGGCGGTGTCGAGCAGGGCAAAGTCGTGGGTGGGCGATTGCTCGGTCAGCTCGATCACCACCTGGCTCGGCGGAATGCCCAGGGACTGCAGCAGTTGCAGGGTGCGGCCGGGTTGGTGCCTGGGCTCCAGCAGGGATTCGGGGGAGACGTTGAGAAACAGCTTGCCCGCAAGCTTCTGTTGGCTGAAACGCAGACAGGCATTCTTGCGGCAGAGCAGTTCCAGTTCGCTCAGGCGGCCGGCATGGCGGGCCACGGCGAACAGGTTGAGCGGCGAGTGCAGGGCGCCACTGGACGGCCCGCGGCTGAGGGCTTCGTAGCCGAGAATGCGCCGCTCGGAGAGGCAAACTATGGGTTGAAACAGGCTGTGCAGGTCGCCGTGGGCGAGGATGTGGTCCAGCGCGCTCAACTGCTCGGTGACGGTCATGACGGGTCTCTGTGGGCATAAAAAACGAGGACTGGTAGCGCTACCAGTCCTCGCATTTCACGACAGTTTGATGACCCTTTGATGACCAGGGCTCCGCTGGCCTAAGGTTAAGACAGACTCAGGCCAGCGGAGCGTGGCCCTTACTGCTTGGCCAGGCGGGTATTCAGCCCCAGGTAGTCGAGCAGGATACGTCCGCTTTCGGCGAGGTAGGCGTCATCTTCCGGCTTGGTTTTCTCATCCTCAACCGGCAGCTCATCCTCGTCTTCTTCCTTGAGCTTGCTCAGCAGCTCTTCGCCCTTGGCCTGGCGACGACTGTTCTCGATGGCCAGTTGCTGCCCTTCGATATCGCTCTGCTGCGCGCGGCGCTTGCTTTCATTGAGGCTGACGGTGGTTTCTTGCATCAGCTTCTGCGCCAGTTGCAGGCGTTTGCGGGCGAAGGTGAAGTCCGGGTTCTGCGCCGTGCGATTTTCGTAACGCGCCTGCAGTTCCACCAGGAAGGGTTTGATCGGGTCCAGCTCGGGTTTGATCGCCGGCTTGATACTGTCCCACGGCAGGGCCTCAGGCAGGGCGCTTTCGCCGATTTCCTTGGTGTCCATATTGTCCGGGTACTGGATATCCGGAATCACCCCCTGGTGCTGGGTGCTCTGCCCGGAAACCCGGTAGAACTTGGCCAGGGTCAGCTTCAGTTCGCCATGGTTGAGCGGCTGGATGGTTTGCACCGTGCCCTTGCCGAAGGTCTGGCCTCCGAGAATCAGGGCGCGGTGATAGTCCTGCATGGCACCGGCAAAGATCTCCGAGGCCGAGGCGGACAGGCGATTGACCAGCACCGCCAGGGGGCCTTTGTAGTAGATGCCGGCGTTTTCGTCGGCCAGTACATCGACCCGGCCGTCGCTGTTGCGTACCAACACGGTCGGACCCTGGTCGATAAACAGGCCGGTCAGTTCGGTGGCTTCCTGCAGGGAGCCGCCGCCGTTGTTGCGCAGATCGATGACCACGCCGTCGACCTTGTCCTTCTCCAGCTCGCCGAGCAGGCGTTTGACGTCGCGGGTGGTGCTGGTGTAGTTGGGGTCGCCAGCGCGGAAGGCCTTGAAGTCCAGGTAGAAGGCGGGCACTTCGATGACCCCGAGTGTGTAGTCGCGGCCTTCATGCTTGAGCTTGAGCAGCGACTTCTTGGCGGCCTGCTCTTCCAACTTGACCGCTTCGCGGGTGATGGCCACCACCTTGCTGGTTTGGTCATTGGGCGCATTGCTGGCTGGAATCACTTCCAGGCGCACCTGGGAGCCTTTCGGGCCGCGAATCAGCTTGACCACTTCATCCAGGCGCCAGCCGATCACGTCGACCATTTCCTTGTCGCCCTGGGCCACGCCGATGATCTTGTCCGCCGGCGCGATCTGCTTGCTCTTTTCCGCCGGGCCGGCCGGTACCAGGCGCACCACCTTGACGTGTTCGTTATCGTTCTGCAGCACCGCGCCAATACCTTCCAGCGACAGGCTCATATTGATATCGAAGTTCTCCGCATTATCCGGGGAGAGGTAGGTGGTATGCGGGTCGTAGGACATGGCGAAGGCATTGATATACGCCTGGAACACGTCCTCGCCACGGGTTTGCTGCAGGCGCGCCTGCTGGTTCTTGTAGCGTTTGATCAGCAGTTCCTGAATGGCCTTGGGTTCTTTTCCGGCGATTTTCAGGCGCAGCACTTCATCTTTCACCCGTTTGCGCCAGAGGCTGTCCAGTTCGGCGCTATCTTTCGCCCAGGGCGCATTCTCGCGGTCGATCAGCAGGCTTTCATCGACGCTGAAATCGAGGTTGTCGACCCCTTCTTCGAGTAGGTTCAGGGCAAACTGCAGGCGCCCCTGCAGGCGTTCCAGATGACGCGTGTAGATGGCGAAGCCCGGCTGCATGTCGCCGTTTTTCAGCAGGTCATCGAAGCGCGTGCTCCATTGATCGAACTCGGCGATATCGGCGGCGGTGAAGTAGCTGCGCGAGGGGTCGAGCATCTTCAGGTAGCCCTGATAGATCTTCACCGAGCGCTCGTCATTCAGCGGCGGCTTGTTGTAGTGGTGGCGCTTCAACAGCTCGACCACGTTGAGGCTGGCAATCACTTGCTCGCGGTCCGGCTGCAGGTATTCCCAGGACTCGCTGCCGGTGGTATTTGCCGCCAGCGGCAAGGCACTCAGCGCGACGGAGAAGGCGAGGGTGAGGCTAAGCAGGGATCGCTTCATGCAGATTCGACGTGTAGGCAGTTGATAACGCATATTAGACCGTCTTTAAGGGCGCCAGATTCCATCGGCGCAATGCAAAAACCCTGCGCTCAGCGCCGGGCTAGGTTCAAATGCACTATGGAGGCAGCGTGAAGGCATTGCAAGGCGTTGAAGGCCGTGTGGAGTGGGCGCAGCAGTCCGCCCCGGTCTGTGATGTAGGGGAAATTCGCATTCGCGTGGCGGCAGCCGGGCTGAATCGCGCCGACCTGTTGCAGCGCGCCGGGCTCTACCCACCACCGCCTGGGGCCAGCGCGGTGCTGGGCCTGGAGTGCGCCGGTGTGGTCAGCGAAGTGGGCGCCGGCTGCAATTGGCAGATCGGTGATCGGGTCTGTGCGCTGCTCGCCGGTGGCGGTCTAGCCGAAGAGGTGGTGGTCGATGCCCGCCACGCGCTGCCGATTCCCGCTGGCGTGACGTTGCATGAAGCCGCGGCGCTGCCGGAGGTGTACGCCACGGCCTGGCTCAATCTGTTCCAGCTGGCCGGCCTCAGACCGGGGCAGAAGGTCCTGCTGCATGCCGGTGCCAGCGGCGTGGGTTCGGCGGCCATCCAGCTGTGCCGGGCCTTTGGCAACCCGTGCTGGGTCAGCGTTGGCTCCCCGGAGCGTCTGGCCTACTGCGAAGCCTTGGGCGCCCAGGGTGGTGTGCTGCGCGGCGAGGAACAGCTGCAGGCCTTGCGCGATTTCGGCCCCTTCGATGTGATTCTCGACCCGGTAGGCGGCAACTACGCCGCGCTCAATCTGCAGCTGCTGGCCCAGGACGGGCGCTGGGTGAATATCGGCTTGATGGGCGGGCGCCAGGCGGAGCTGGATTTTGGCTTGCTGCTGGGCAAGCGCATCCAACTGATCGGCTCGACCCTGCGCAACCGTGATGAGCAGTTCAAGGCCGATCTGCTGCACGATCTGCAGCAATTCGTCTGGCCGCTGTTTGCCGAAGGGCGGCTCAAACCGCAGTTGCAGCGCAGTTTCCCGATCGAGGACGCCGAAGCGGCCTTCGCCGAACTGGCCAGCAACCAGGTCAATGGCAAGCTGGTGTTGGTGATAGACCCAAGCCTGAGCTGAGGCTGATGTTTTGTGTAGGGTCCGGTGCGCCGGGTCCTGCATGCGGCTTTTTTGATTTTGCTAACTAATTGATTTTCAAGTTCTTCTGCTGGGTACGATTGAGCCAGCTAATTACAGCCATGGCTTCAATCAATAAGGTTTTTTGAAGGCGCACGGGTAGGCTTCCTCGGGTCAAGTTTTCAACCACCCCGAGGAGTTACTCGATGTCCTATATCAACAGCGAAGTTAAGCCGTTCAAAGCCACTGCCTACCATCAGGGCCAATTCGTCGAAGTGAGCGAAGCCAACCTGAAGGGCAAATGGTCCGTGGTGTTCTTCTACCCGGCCGACTTCACCTTCGTCTGCCCGACCGAGCTGGGCGACCTGGCGGACAACTACGCCGCATTCCAGAAGCTGGGCGTGGAGATCTACGGTGTGTCCACCGACACCCACTTCACCCACAAGGCCTGGCATGACACGTCCGACACCATCGGCAAGATCCAGTACCCACTGATCGGCGACCCCACCGGCACCATCACCCGCAACTTCGGCGTGATGATCGAAGAGGCTGGCCTGGCCGACCGCGGCACCTTCGTGATCGACCCTGAGGGCAAGATCCAGATAGTCGAAATCAACGCCGGCGGCATTGGTCGTGACGCCCAGGAACTGCTGCGCAAGGTCAAGGCCGCTCAGTACGTGGCTTCCCACCCGGGCGAAGTCTGCCCGGCCAAGTGGAAGGAAGGTGAGGCCACTCTGGCTCCCTCGCTTGATCTCGTAGGTAAGATTTAATTCTTACTGGTTCCCGCACTTCCGGGCTGTAACCCAGCCCTTCTAGTGCCCGACGCCCGGGCGCGATCCGTTCGGGCGTTTTTGTTGCCGAATTTTGTCTGTGAGGAGTTTTCGCCATGTTGGACGCCACGCTTAAAGCCCAATTGAAGGCCTATCTGGAAAAGGTCACCCAGCCGTTCGAGATCGTCGCGTCCCTCGATGACAGCGCGAAATCCCAGGAGCTGCTGGACCTGCTCAATGACATCGTCAGCCTGAGCGACAAAATCGCTCTGCGTAGCGATGGCGACGATGCTCGCCGTCCATCCTTTGCTCTGCATCGTCCCGGGGCGGATATCGGCCTGCGCTTCGCCGGCATCCCCATGGGCCACGAATTCACCTCGCTGGTGTTGGCGCTGCTGCAGGTCGGCGGCCACCCCTCCAAGCTTGAGGCCGATCTGATCGAACAGGTCAAAGGCGTCGAGGGCCAGTTCAGCTTCGAAACCTATTTCTCCCTTTCCTGCCAGAACTGCCCTGACGTGGTTCAGGCGCTGAACCTGATGGCGGTGCTCAACCCCAATATTCGCCACGTGGCCATCGACGGCGCGCTGTTCCAGGCCGAAGTCGAGGAACGCCAAATCATGTCGGTGCCGAGCATTTATCTGAACGGCGAACTGTTCGGCCAGGGCCGTATGGGTGTGGAAGAAATCCTCGCCAAGATCGACACAGGTGCTAGTGCCCGGGATGCCGAGAAGCTCAAAGCCAAGGCCGCTTTCGATGTGCTGGTGGTCGGCGGTGGCCCGGCTGGCGCCGCCGCGGCTATCTATGCTGCGCGCAAAGGCATTCGCACCGGCGTGGCGGCCGAGCGTTTCGGCGGCCAGGTGCTGGACACCATGGCCATCGAGAACTTTATCTCGGTGCAGGAAACCGAAGGGCCGAAGCTGGCCCGCGCCCTGGAAGAGCACGTCAAACAGTACGAGGTCGACATTATCAATCTGCAGCGCGCCACTGCCCTGATCCCGGCGCAGGGCGAGGGCGGTTTGCATGAGGTCAGGTTCGACAGCGGTGCCTCGCTTAAGGCCAAGACCCTGATCCTGGCCACCGGCGCCCGCTGGCGCGAGATGAAGGTGCCCGGCGAGCAGCACTACCGCGGCAAGGGCGTGGCCTACTGCCCGCACTGCGACGGCCCGCTGTTCAAGGGCAAACGAGTGGCGGTGATAGGGGGCGGTAACTCAGGGGTGGAAGCGGCCATCGACCTGGCCGGGATAGTCGCCCAGGTCAGCCTGATCGAGTTCGACAACCAACTGCGCGCCGATGCGGTGTTGCAGAAGAAGCTGAACAGCCTGCCAAACGTCAGCATCATCAAGAGCGCGCTGACCACCGAAGTGCTGGGCGATGGCCAGAAGGTCAGCGCGCTGGTCTATAAGGACCGTACTAATGACGAACTGCGCACCATCGAGTTGGAAGGCATCTTCGTGCAGATCGGCTTGCTGCCCAACAGCGATTGGCTGAAGGGGGTGATCGAGCTGTCGCCGCGCGGCGAGATCATAGTCGATGCCAAGGGCGGCACCAATGTGCCGGGCATCTTCGCCGCGGGCGACGTCACCACGGTGCCCTACAAGCAGATCGTTATCGCAGTGGGCGAGGGGGCCAAGGCGTCGCTCAGCGCCTTCGACCACCTGATCCGCACCAACTGATGATCTCAGCGCTTCTGCGCTAAACAGCAACGGACAACCTTAACGGGTTGTCCGTTTTTTTATGCCTGGCGTTTGCCTGGGTTGCGCTGGATGGCTCTGATAGCCTGTCGATAGTTTTTATTATGGTCGACATACAATATTTATATTATATTCGTAATTCTATTGGGCGCACTATACCAACAGACAAAGTCACACCCAGGTTGAATCCAGGAGACACGCAATGAGCAAGCAAAACGACCAAGGCACTGCACTGATCACTGGCGCCTCATCCGGCATCGGCGCCACCTACGCCGAACGCCTGGCGCGGCGCGGTTATGACCTGCTGTTGGTGGCCCGCGATCTGCCGCGTCTTGAGGCTCTAGCCGGACGCTTGAGCCAGGAATACGGGGTGAAGGTCGAGGTGCTCAAAGCCGACCTGACCGCCAAGGCCGATCTGCTGGCGGTAGAGCAACGCCTGCGCAGTGACGCTGCCGTCAGCCTGTTGGTCAACAATGCGGGCATGGCGATGAATGGCAGCTTGGCCGAGGCGGATATGGACAGGGCCGAGAGCATGATCCTGCTCAATGTCGTGGCGTTGACCCGGCTGTCTGCTGCGGCCGCCGCCAACTTCGGCGCGGCGGGGCGCGGGGCGATCATCAATCTTGCCTCGGTGGTGGCCCTTTCCCCGGAGATGTTCAACGCCGTCTACAGCGCGACCAAGGCCTATGTGCTGAGCCTGAGCCAGACCCTGCACGGCGAAATCGGCAAGCTCGGTGTGCAGGTGCAGGCGGTGTTGCCGGGCATTACCCGCACCGAAATCTGGGAGCGCAGCGGCATGGATGAATCGGCGCTGCCACCGAGCATGATCATGGAGGTCGGTGAGATGGTCGATGCCGCCTTGGCCGGCTTCGATCAGGGCGAGTTGGTGACCATTCCTTCGCTGCCGGATGCCGCCGATTGGGCCGAGTTGGTCAACGCACGGGCCAAGCTGGGGCCGAACCTGTCCCGCAGCAGTGCGGCGGCGCGCTACAAGTCGTAGATAGCCAATGGCATGGAGAAGCGCCCCTGTCGATAACGCCAGGGGCGCTTTTTTATAGGCGCAGGTTTAACCCTTGGTCTGCTCTATTAGCAGCTCGCGTGCGCTTGTCAGCAAGTGTTCGGCCAGTTCGGGATCGCTGACGCTGCGCGCCAGCAGCAAGGTGCCAACCAGAGCCGAGAGTACCAGCACGCTTTGCCTGGCGGCGTCTGCGCCGGGCAAGCCGGCTTCGATCATGGCCAGGCGGCTTTTCACCACCTCGTCGGTAATGGGGCTGGCTTGCCCGCGTTGACCCAGTTCGGCGGACATCGTCGGCAGTGGGCAGCCGGCCCCCGGGTTCGCGCGGTGAGCATCGGACAGGTAGCTGGCAATCAGACCGGCCAGCGGCTCTGGCCCGGCCTGGATCTTGGCGGTGACCTGATCCAGCTCCTGCGCCGCCTGGCGCAGGGCGGTCGCTACCAGTTCGTCCTTGGATTTGAAGTGCGCATAAAAGCCACCATGGGTCAGCCCCAGGGTTTTCATCAGTGGCTGCAGCCCGGTAGCGCCTACGCCGTCACGGCGAAACAAACGGGACGCCTCATCGATGATACGTTGATGGGTCTGGGCTTTATGGTCTTCTGAATAGCGCATGGGGCTCCCTGGGGCTGGCGACAGGCTTTAGATGCTGGATGTCATCTTACACCCAGGCTTGCCCTCTAGTCCGCGACCGCTTCGAGCAGGGTGGCGACCCCCTGACCGCCGGCTATGCACTGGGTGGCGATGGCGTAGCGCCCACCCGTGCGCCGCAGCAGGGTCGCGGCTTTGCCGGTGATGCGCGCGCCGGTCGCGCCGAGCGGATGACCGAGGGCCAGGGCGCCGCCGTCGAGATTGACCTTGGCCATGTCCAGGCCCAGTTCGCGCACGCAGGCGATGGACTGGCTGGCGAAGGCTTCGTTGATTTCCACCAGGTCGATGTCCTCGATGCTCAGGCCGGCGCGTTGCAGCACCTTGCGCGTGGCGACCACCGGGCCCATGCCCATGATCTCCGGCGCGCACCCACCGACGGCGACGGTCTTGATGCGGGCAAAGATCTGCAGCTGGTGACGGCGGGCGAAGGCCTCGCTGCACACCAGCAGCGCGGCGCTGCCATCGGTGAGTGGTGAGGCGGTGCCGGCGGTCACTGTGCCGCCGAAGGCCGGTTTGAGTTGCGCCAGGGCGTCGAGGTGAGTGCCGGGGCGGATACAGCCGTCTGCGCTGACCAGCCCGGCCGGGGTTTCGATCGGCACTATCTCGTCGACGAACAAGCCGCGTTCGTGGGCGCTGGCGGCCTTGGCATGGGACTCGACGGCCATGGCGTCCTGCTCATGGCGGCTGACGTTAAAGCGCTCGGCGACCTTCTCCGCGGTGTGGCCCATGGTCATGTAGACCTGGGGGAAACTGCCCAGCAGCGTCGGGTTGGGCGAGATATTAAAGCCGCCCATGGGCACCCGGGTCATCGACTCGACGCCTGCGCAGATAAAGGCCTCACCGGCGCCGAGCTGGATCTGCCCAGCGGCGAAGTGTACGGCGGTCATCGATGAGCCGCAGAAACGGTTGACCGTGACGCCGCCGAGGGTTTCCGGGAAGCCGGCGCGGAAGCTGGCGATACGGGCGATATTCATGCCTTGCTCGGCTTCCGGGTAAGCGCAGCCCATGATCACGTCTTCGATTTCTTTGGGGTCGAGATCGAGCTTTGCCATCAGGCCTCTGAGGGTCTGCGCGGCCAGATCGTCCGGGCGGATATCGACCAAGCCGCCTTTCTTGGCGAAGTGGAAAGGCGAGCGAGCAAAACCGGCGATGACTATTGAGTGCATGACAGTGCCTCCAGGGCTTTGGCGATAAGTGGTAGGGCTGAGCCTTATTAAATTATAGACATAATTTAATAATTTATATTATGGTCGAAATATAAATGGTTGGCGAGTCCTGCGCCGATCACTGAAGACAGGAGCCACCTTATGCCCACCTCTCAATCAGCGTCCCGTACCCTGTTGCTGATCCTGGTCACCCTCACCGCGCTGGGGGAAATCTCTACCCAGTTGATTATCCCCAGCCTGGGCACCATCGAACTGGTGCTGTCGGCCCGAGCGGGTAGTAGTTTGTTGGCGCTGTCGGCCTTCGTCGCCGCGTTCGGCCTCGGCCAACTGCTTCTGGGGCCGCTGTCCGACCGCATCGGCCGCCGTCCGGTGCTGATCGCCGGCTTGCTGGTCTACCTGCTGGCCACGCTGTGGATGCTCGCGGCCAGCAGCATGGGCGAATTTATCGCCGCCCGCGTGCTGCAAGGTCTGGGTGCCTGCGCCGCCCTGGTGCTGGCGCGCGCCATAGTGCGCGACGTGTGGCAGGCACAAGCGGGGCCGGCGCTGGCCTTGACGGTGATCGGCATGCTCTGCGCGATCGCCTTGTCGCCGATGATAGGGGGCGTGCTGATGCTATATGGCGGCTGGCGGGCGCCGATTCTGCTGGCTTTATTGATCGGTCTCGGCGCCGTGCTGGCGGTGCTGGGCCTGTACCGTGAAAGCAACCGGCAACTCGATCCCCAGGCCGGGCAGCTGAAGACCTTGGCCAACAACTATGCCGATCTGCTCAAGGCCCGCTCATTCCGCGCCTTCGCCCTGACCCTGGCCTGCACCTACGGCGCCATGTTCGCGGTGATCGCCGGTTCTTCCGCGGTGTATATCGGCTTGCTCGGGCTGAGTTCGGCGCAATACGGCATCACCTTCGGCTCCATAGTCTCCGGGCTGATCGCCGGCGCCTGGTTTACCCAACGGCGGATCATGCGCCTGGGCGCGGAGAAGATAGTCGGCATCGGGGTTGGCCTGGTCGCCACGGGCGCGCTTCTCACCGTGCTGGTGTATCAGTACGTTGGCTTGTCCGTGCTCGGCCTGTCCTTGCCCCAGGTGCTGGTGACCCTGGGCGGCGGCATGCTGCTACCGGCCGCGGTGGCGGGTGCGGTGCTACCCAATGCCCAGCGCGCCGGGTTGGCGGCGGGGTTTATGGGCTTTGCGCAGATGGCCGGGGCAACCTGCAGCGGGCTGTTGCTGAGCCTGCTGCAGGATGGCACGGCCTGGCCTATGGTCATTCTCCATGGGCTGTTTGCCGGCGCGGCGTTCGCCGCCTTTCACCTGCTGCGCCAGCGGCCGCTGGCGAGCCCGGCCTTGGCCAGCCCCAAGCTTCCATAAACCTGCAGGAGTGTTTTGATGAGCAGCTATGACGTGGTGATAGTCGGCGGTGGCCCGGGCGGCTACAACGCCGCCATTCGCGCCGGACAATTGGGGTTGAAGGTGGCCTGCATCGAGGGTCGCGACACCCTCGGCGGCACCTGCCTGAATGTCGGTTGCATGCCGTCGAAGGCGCTGTTGCACGCCTCGGAACTGTACGAGGCGGCGCTGGGTGGCGAGTTGCGCAACCTGGGCATCGAAGTCGAACCTAAGCTCAACCTGACGCAGATGATGAAGCAGAAGGATGAGAGCGTGGCGGCCCTGACCAAGGGTATCGAGTTTCTGTTTCGCAAGAACAAGGTCGAGTGGATCAAGGGCTGGGGCCGCCTGAACGGTCCGGGCAAGGTAACGGTAAGCCTGTCCGATGGCAGCCAGCGCGAACTGCAGGCCAAGGACATCGTCATAGCCACAGGTTCCGAACCCACGCCGCTGCCGGGAGTGCATATCGACAACCAGCGCATCCTCGATTCCACCGGCGCGTTGGCGCTGCCCGAGGTGCCCAAGCACTTGGTGGTGATAGGCGCCGGGGTGATAGGCCTGGAGCTGGGCTCGGTGTGGCGGCGTTTGGGCAGCCAGGTGACGGTGGTGGAGTACCTCGAGCGCATCTGTCCGGGACTCGACGATGAAACCGCCAAGACCTTGCAGCGCACTCTCAGCAAACAGGGCATGAGCTTTAAGCTCGGCACCAAGGTGACTGCCGCCACGAGCGGCGCCAAGGGCGTAACCCTCAGCCTGGAGCCTGCAGCCGGTGGCGAGGCCGAGCAGCTGCAGGTCGATTACGTGCTGGTCGCCATAGGTCGGCGCCCCTATACCGCAAACCTGGGGCTGGAAACCGTGGGGCTCGCCACGGACAAGCGCGGCATGCTGGACAACCAGCAGCACCGCAGCAGCGTGCCCGGCATCTGGGTGATCGGTGATCTGACCTCTGGACCCATGCTGGCGCACAAGGCCGAAGACGAGGCCATCGCCTGTATCGAGCGCATCGCCGGGCACGCCGCCGAGGTCAATTACGGGGCCATTCCCGCGGTCATCTACACCAAGCCGGAAGTCGCCACGGTTGGCCAGACCGAGGAGCAGCTAAAGGCCATGGGGCGGGCCTACAAGGTTGGCAAGTTTCCCTTTAGCGCCAATAGCCGGGCGAAGATCAATCACGAGACCGAAGGCTTCGTCAAAGTGCTGGCCGATGCGCACAGCGACCAGATTCTCGGCGTGCATATCATAGGCCCCAGCGCCGGCGAGCTGATCGGCGAATACTGCGTGGCCCTGGAGTTCAGTGCCTCGGCCGAGGACATAGCGCTGATCTGCCATCCGCACCCGACCCGTTCGGAAGCCCTGCGCCAGGCGGCGATGAATCTGCATGGTTGGGCCATGCAAGCCTAAGGTGCTGGCGCGGCTTGGTTGCCAGCGCCGAAGCGCTCTAGCTGCATTTCCTGCAACCGGCTAAGGGTGCGGCGAAAGGCAAAGCTTAGGTAACCCTCGCAGTAGAGTTCAGCGAGGGGCACCTGGGCTTCAATATAGAGCGGCACCCGACGGTCGTAGCACTCATCCACCAGGGCGATAAAGCGCCGCACGCTGTCGTCCTTGATCGACAACGCCGGCAGCTGGCGGTCGCCGGCCTGCATCCGCTCCACGCCATCTTCGGTGCCGCGGGCGATTTTCGCCTCACGTTGCGGGCTGCTCAGGTTCGACAC